>JAFDZL010000100.1 GCA_018266935.1 Bacteroidota bacterium
CATGGAGCACATGAGCTTTAACGGCACGATAAATTTTCCGCATAATGAATTAATGGACTACTTGCAAAAAGCAGGGGTACGTTTCGGTGCCGATATCAATGCCTATACGGGTTTTGACGAAACGGTCTATCAATTGCCCTTACCTTCAGACGACCCGAAAGTGCTTCATACAGGAATAGGGATCATGCACGATTGGTGCCAGGGCGCTTTGCTGGACTCGGTGGAGATCGAAAAGGAACGCGGAGTAGTGCTGGAAGAAAAGCGGCTCCGTTCCGGTTCAGATAATCGTCTGCATGAAGCCTGTTGGCCTATTATCGTCAATCAATCTCGCTATGCGGTTCGGGAACCTATCGGGCTGGATACGATATTACATAATTTCCGATACAGAACTTTGCAGCGATTTTACCGGGACTGGTACCGACCCGATTTGCAGGCGCTGATTATTGTGGGGGATATTAATGCCGACAGCCTGGTTCGGGTGGTAAAGGCCACTTTTGCCGATCTAAAGAACCCGGGTAACGAGAGAAAGCGCGCAGTTTATCAGGTTCCTTTATCCGGCAAGAACCAGTTCATCACAGTTACGGATAAGGAAGCAACCATTGCGAGAGTGCAGTTGCTTTTTAAGTTTCCGCAGGTGTCCATGTCCTCTGCAAACGATTATCGTAGTTATATCGTTCGGACCCTATTTGAGCGTATGCTGGCCAAACGTTATGCACGCTTGTCCCGTGAAGCCCATGTACCCTTTGTAGATGCTTCGGCAAATATTAGAGGGTACGTGCTCGGCCTTTCGGCGTATGGCATACAGGTCTATGCTAAATCCGACAGTTTGCTCAGCGCGGTTAAAGCAGCTTACCGGCAGTCCTGGCGAATCAGGCAAGCTGGCTTTACGGATGCAGAATTGCGACAGGTAAAAACAGCTTATCTTTCCGGCATGGAGAATATTTTGAAAGAAAAAGACAAAAGATTCTCACAGAACTTTGTCCAGGAATATCAATCCTACTTTGTGGCTGGTATCAGTGCACCGGGTATCGAGCGCGAATTGCAATTGATACACCGGTTCTTACCGAACATTATGCTCGATGATGTTAATAGGCTGGCTAAAACGCTGATGTCTGGTGCTAACCGGGACATCATACTGACCGCGCCGGAGACTGATAAAGACCGCCTGCCAGACGAGGCAGCTATCCTGTCCTGCCTGAAATTAGTGGAACAGGAACAGATAAAGCCTTATCACCCAGAAATTAGCAATAAGCCCCTGCTGGCGGAAAAGCTGGTTCAGGGCAAAGTGACCTCTAAAACTTATGATCCTGCGCTGAACCTAACGACGTGGAAGCTAAATAACGGACTGACGGTACTGCTCAAACCAACGGCTTTTCAGAACGACCAGCTGTTGTTTACTGGGTTCGCGCCAGGTGGTACTTCCTTGTACAGCGATGCCGATTATCCTTCCGCCGCAAATGCTGCCGCGGTTATTCCGGCAGGTGGGGCAGGTAATTATAGTGCGGGCCAGCTGATGGAATGGATACAGCAGAATGAGGTGAATGTAAAGCCGTATATCAGCGAACGCGAGGAGGGCATTAGCGGTTCGTGCCCGGCCTATCGCCTTGAAGCGGCTTTGCAACTCGTTCACGGCTGGTTTACTGAGCCGCGCAAGGATAGCACGCGGTTCACGAACATTATCACGCGTTCGCGCACAAACATCGAAAGCCGCAAAAATGATCCTTCCGCTATTTTCAGCGATACAGTCAGTGCTGTGGTGGGTAATCATAACCTGCGCCGTACAGGACCCACATTGGAAAAACTAAATCAGATCAATTTAGATAAAGCATACAATATTTATCGTGAGCGATTTGCCAATGCCGCCGCGTTCAAGTTTGTATTGGTCGGCAACATTGATACCACTACAGTTAGGCCGTTGCTGGAAAAATATTTAGGTTCACTTCTGGCCAGTGACCGCATAGATACAGCGCATGACTTGGATATTTACCCACCCGCAGGCCAGGTGCAAAAAACGGTTTATAAGGGCATCGAAAAAAAAACCACGGTTCTTTTAGTCTGGTCAGGCCGCTTTGACGATACGCGCGATAACCGGATCAAACTGGATGCGCTTAAAGAATGTCTGCAAATCCGGCTAATCGACCGTCTGCGCGAAGAGGAAAGCGAAGTTTACAGTCCTGGAGTTTTCGTGAATTATGAAAAATATCCTCAAGGTTATTATGAACTCATGGTACAGTTCGGTTGTGCGCCAGAAAATGTCGAACATTTGGTGGATGCGGTAAAAAGTGAGATCGCTCGAATAGCTACCGACAGACCTGCGCCTGGATCATTAAAAAAATGGCGTGAAGAAGACCGGCGTTCCATGCAGACGGACCAAAAAACCAATAATTTCTGGTTAAGCTACATCTGCTCCAAATTACGCAATAATGAAGATTTGCATGATTTGCTGACTTATGACCATTACCGAGACGGTATTTCGGAAACCGATGTACAATATGCTGCCAGACAATATGCAAGTGGGAAAAACCTAATCAAATTAGTACTCATGCCGGAAACAGCTAAAAACAATAACGCAAAATAAACTATGGAACTTCCCTATATCATTGGTTTCGCGATGCCGATTGTCTTTACAATAGCGATGATCATTTGGCTCGCCAGGGACTACTTGAAAGAGAGGAGGGAAAATAAACGTTTTCGGAAAAAGTAATGCAACGACATAAAAAGCTCTCGTTCTTTATAAATCAGTTAATAGTTAAGCATTTCGTTTAATTACAATGGCGTCCCCGGCAGAGCGGCCGGGAGGCGCTTTTTAGGCTGGTTAGCAAAATATTTGATCGTATTCCAGCGTGAGATACTGGGATTTAGTTGATTAAGCGGCCCCGCCTTTGCGGGGCGCTTTATAACAATTTGATAGGAGCGGGATGCAAGCCTAAACGCAGCAACAATTAAATGGTCTTGAAGAAACCAATGGAAATCTCCGAATGAGCGGCTGCTTCTTGAGCATTAATTTGAAAAATGATTGCTGAGATGCTTGGCAAGGGCCAATTCGAAAGTTATTCACAAAATTTTTAACCTTATATTTGTAAAAACAAAACAGCGAAAAAGACAGACGACAGTTAAATATATAGAACATATTTGCGTTCACCTTCCTGGCCACTAAAAAACTGGTAAATTTTTAAATGAAAAGCCGAGGACAAGTGCAATGCCCGCTTAATCGCGGGCGTGCTTGTTCCCGGCTTTTCAGGCATACCAGTGCCTTTAGTGGTCGGAGCATTCATTGCCCGCGATTAAGCTTTCTTTTTGAACTACAACGCTATTCGCTCCACAACACGTTAATCCAATACATTTCTCCGTCATGAGTTGCCGATGCCAATCGGTGATGTATTTGTATTTGGTTAGGTTTTAAGGGGTAATTGGAATGAACACGATATCCTTATCTATGAATACTGATACAAACTACCTGAAAACTATCGCTGAAGAAATTGCGGCGAATACAACACCGAACCTCTCAGGCAACAAACCTAACCACCATTTAGAAAGAGAAGCTTTACGTTTGGAAGAAGCAATCATTCAAAACCTGCATATCATTTCAAACTTCACGCAGCGCGATACCTTCCACTTCAATACCCTGAGCAAACTGGTTAACATTTGCGATATTTTGTTTGAAGCATCGAATTCAGTCGACGCAGATGTAACAGTGCTTATTAACTTACTTGCTCATGTCAAGGAAATCCTTCCAGATGAGATAAGGCCTAACCTTAAACTGCCTAAAGCGTTTGTAGTTATTCAAGAAGCTGTTTTGTTGGAAAGCTGGTCGGCACATCTTGCGGAACTAAAACGCCATGGAGTGGACCCGCGTTTGATCGAAATTGCCGGGATACCCTTCAAACGTTTTACGCTTGCTAACTACAAGTTATACTGGCGGGATTTTACTTGGTTGAAGGGCTACCTGGCTAAGCTGGAAATGATGGATTGGGAAAACCCCGATTGCAGCAGCAAAATTGAAGCCATGATGTCGCTGCTCATCGGCCGGGATTTCAATGATGACAGGTTCTACGTGTATTGCAAAAAGTACGTGATTGAACGGGCTAAAGTGGCCGACTGTAAACGTACGCGATTGTTGGCCCTGGCGGCCTGTGAGAAACTAGTGCTGCAGGATACCCAAATAGGCATGCCCTCTTTTGACCTTCGCGGCAATTCCATCAGCACACGCTTGATCAAATGGATAAAGGAAGAGATAGACTTTGTTGAGACTCATGAGCGCGAACAGTCCTTCACTAAATTACGTTTCAATCTTTACACCAACCGGATAGCTTTCTTTTTTAAGTTGCTTTCCGAACAAAAAGTGTTTGGTGATACAAGTTTCAAAGAGCTGGCTCAACAGATTGCCAGCACTTGCCTTTCTGAAGGCGGCGAGGATATTCTGCAGACAACTATTATTTCAAAAGCCTATCCGAAGGACCGGAAAACATTAGAAGAAATGGAGTCCTTATTGGTCAAAATGCTGGAATACTTGCGCAGTTTTAGGCCGACCAAATAAACCTTGAAAATCTTCGGGTGTTGATTTGTCGATAGTCCCTGTTAGCGGCTAATCCGCAAGTGTATCTTAGGTGTTTACACTCTTTCGGTCGAATTGTCTGCCATTTATTTGCCCTCAAAACGCAAAAAAATGAATCAGAACTTCGACAACAACAGTTTCAGGGATTTCGAATACATCCCGCGTTTGGACGCATGGGGCAGGGCGCGCCTCTTTCAGGCTTATTTAGATGATCAGTCGGCAAAGGGCCAGCTCAATTATCGTTTGGTTACGGCATCTGGCTGCGCCCCGCTTGTGGACGTTAATGGAAAAGAATTGGTTAGCCTGGTATCGAACGATTATCTTGGCTTCACCCAGCATCCCGCCGTAAAAAAGGCCGCAATAGATGCAATCCAGCAATATGGATCTGGAGCGGGAGCTTCACCCGCAATCGGTGGCCATTTTGATTACCACGAATTACTCGAAAAGAAAATCGCTCGATTTTTCGGAAAGGAGCACGCGATCATTTATACGACAGGATATACGTCGAACAGTGCTTCGTTACAATGTATCCTGACGAAAGACGATATGGTGATCCTTGACGCAGGTGTTCACACCAGCGTCTTTGAAGGATGCCAACTTTTTAACCGCAAAACGGTAAAACACAACGATCTGGCAGCCTACGAGCACATTCTGAAAATGTCATACAAGAAACACCCTCTTGTATTGGTCATCATTGATGGGGTTTACTCTCAGGATGGTGACCTGTCACCCTTGAAGCAAATTGCTGAATTATGCAAACATTATGGTGCGAAACTCATGGTTGACGACGCCCATGGAACTGGTGTTATAGGCAAAACAGGGAGAGGCTTGATTGAGGCATGCGATGCTTGGGATGACGTCGATTTGATCACCGGGACCTTCAGTAAAACATTCGCCCATGTTGGTGGCTATGTCGTGGCGTCAAAAGAGATGGTCAGCTATTTGAAGTATCAAAGTAAACAGCACTTGTTTTCTGCTTCGTTACCCCCGGCTGCAATGGCAATTGTCAAGGCGATAGAATTGATCGATGAACAGCCGCATTGGATGGCAAAATTGCACGATAACATGTGCTATTTCCGCAATGGCCTGTTGAGACTCGGCCTCGATATCGGTGATACCCGCTCAGCTATTTTTCCAGTAAGGATCGGCGAAAAGGTCAAAAACGCAAGGATCTGTTATGCGCTCCAGCAAAAAGGTGTCTACGCCAATCAGATCAACTATCCGGCGGTGTCTCTAAAAGATGCACGCATCCGCATGGGAGTTACCGCAGCACATGAAATCAGCCACCTCGATCGAGTACTGAATGCATGGAGCGACATTAAAA
>JAFDZL010000101.1 GCA_018266935.1 Bacteroidota bacterium
TGCCGGGATACACCATGCGGATGGGGGACAACTGCTCACGCTCCAGAATGTTGCCGATGATATTACCTTCAAGCGATGTCTGCAACTGGAACTGTAGGCTGGCCGGTGTGATGTTGTACTGTGCCAGTTTGCTGTAATAAGGATCGATACTTACTGAAGGCCCGGCGATCACGATACCGTCAAATACGTCGGCGGTACCTTTTACCGACCCCGCCGCGTCAGCTATTTGTTTAGAAAGTTCGTTCAGTTTTTGTTGATTATTACCGAATACCTTTATCTCGATCGGTTGTGCCGAGGCCATCAGGTCGCCAAGCATGTCGCCTATCACCTGCCCAAAATCAATACGCAATGCAGGTTGGTTGGCAGCGATCTTTTGGCGCAGGTCGCTGATCACTTCGTCGGTAGTTTTACCCCGTTTCTTTTTCAGTTCTATCAGGTAGTCACCGGTATTGGGTTCAGTAATAAAAAAGCCCATCTGCGTACCTGTCCGGCGTGAGTAAGCTTCTACTTCAGGTTCTTTCACGATGATCTTTTCGATCTCTCTCAGCATGCGGTCGGTTTCCTCGAGCGAAGTTCCCGGCGGTGAAGTATAATCGAGCACAATGCCGCCTTCGTCCATCTCGGGCAGGAAACCTGTTTCCAGTAATTTCGGTACGATCACGATAGCCGCCACGCATCCGCCGACGATAAGCAGACTAAGCCATGGCCGAAGGATGAACCATTTTACCCATTGCTGTTTTTTCAAATGATGCGCCTCTTCCTGTTTCTCGCTCCCTTTGCGCTTTTTTTGGGTAAGCAGCAGGTAGATCACCGGCAAGCCTATCCAGGTTACGAAGAAGGAGCATACGAGCGTGATGATCATGGTATTGGTAAGTACCTTGAAATAGGCTCCGGCTACACCGCTCATCAGGAAGAACGGCACAAAGATCACGATGGTGCTTATGGATGAACCCACCATGGCCGGGAAGAGGTAGTCTATCGCCTTTTGCAATAAGGTCATTGTCGGCTCTTCAGGGTGTTCCTCATGCGTTCGGTGTATCTGTTCAACAACCACAATGGCGTCGTCGATGATAAGGCCTATAGCTGCTGCGATGGCCCCGAACGTCATAATATTAAAAGTGTACCCTATCGCGTATAACACCAATATGGTGAGGCAAAGAGTTATCGGAATTGTAATCAATATCGTCGCACTTGCTTTGACCGATTTTAAGAAAATAATTGCTACCACAATAGCAAGCAGCAACCCGATCCACAGGCTGTCGCTTACGCTTTTGATAGAGTCCTTTACAAAATCAGCCTGGATATAATACGGCTTGATCGTAACGTCCTTCGGCAATAGTTTCCTCAGGTCGGCGATCTTGGCAGCCATATCCGACGAAAGCGATACCAGGTTTGCATCAGGCTGTTTGATCACCGCAATCAATACGCCGGGATGGCCATTGGCGTTGATCTTGACATATTCTATACCTTCATCGATGTTGATATCTGCAAAATCTTTAAGCCTGATCACCCGTTTGCGGTTATTGCTGATCACCAGGTTAGCCAGTTGATCTTTGGCGTTGATGGTCGCATCGGTCACCGTCAGGTAGAAAAGCTTATAGTCAGATAGATAACCTTCCGATTTGACGAAATTGGTATTGTTGAGCGCTGTGCTGATAATGTCGGGCGTCAAACCCAGCGAGCTCATTTTTTGGCGGTTCAGCGTTAGCCAGTATTCTTTTGCTTTACCCCCGATAATACGGATCTCTGAAACGCCGTCAACCTGTGACAGAAAGGGCTTTACGGTGTAAGTGGCTATCTGCCGCAGCTCGATGGGGCTACGGCTGCGGCTTTCCAGCGTATAACCGCTTACCGGCAGGATAGAAGGGTTCATTTTTGCAACGGTGATGTTCACATCGGCCGGCAGGTCGTTCTTGATCTGGTCGATGCTGCTTTGCACTCTTTGCATGTCCAGGTCAATATCCGAA
>JAFDZL010000102.1 GCA_018266935.1 Bacteroidota bacterium
CAAGGCTATGATCATTTAAAGAAATAGGCGCATGGAAACAGTATTCAATACAGAAAATATCACCACAAAAACCACATCGGTAAAGCTGGCCATGCTATTCGTCCTATGCTTCGTTGGTAATATGTTTGCCGGTGTCGTATCAACGCTGATGTCCGTTTATTTGCCGGTAGTGGTCAAAGAGCTGCAGGGCAGCCAGACGGCCAGCCGGCTCGATAATATGAGCGCCTATATTAACTCCGTCTTTATTTTCGGCTGGACGGCGGGCGGCCTCCTTTGGGGTGTTATTGGCGATCTGGCCGGACGAAAGGTTTCGCTTCTGCTGTCTATTGCCTGTCTCGGGCTGTTCACCCTGCTCATCAGCATGTCAGATCAATGGTGGGAGATCATGACCTGCCGTTTCCTGAGCGGTGTAGGTGCGGGCGGTTTACTGGTCATTTCATTTACGCTGATATCCGAGGTATGGCCCGAGAAAACAAGGGCTGTCTATACCGGAATCTTGTCGATCTCAATCCCGGTTGGGATTTTTTCAGCAGGAGCGATCAATTACCTGGTTTCCTCGTGGCGGCAGGGTTTTATGGTGGGCATCATCCCGATAGTGGTAGCGGCAATTGGTTATTGGATGATCAATGAGTCGGGTTTATGGCTGAAAGATCATGAAGCGCATGTTCGTGATCACAGCCCCGGTATTGTGTTCCACCGTTCGAATCTCAAGACATTGCTCATCGGCTCAGTCGTATTCGGCACGATGCTCATTGGTCTTTGGGCCATCTTTTTATGGCTCCCTACCTGGATTCAAAGCCTGCTGACCACCGATGCGAACAAAGAACGCGGCATAAGCATGATGTTCATGGGCATGGGTGGTTTGACAGGAGGTTTTATCTCGGGCTGGGTTGTGAACCTGCTTGGTCTTCGGCGCTCGCTGATCCTGTCATTCGTGGTATGCTCGGTGGTGTCGTTTATCCTGTTTAAGACAAACACTACTTTTTCGGGCATGGTTTATATAGAGATCGCGTTTTTGGCATTATTCTTTGGCATTAGCCAGGGTGTGCTTTCGCTTTATATTCCTTTGTTGTTCCCTACGTCGATCCGTGCTACCGCTACCGGCCTTTGTTTTAATATTGGCAGGTTTTTTACAGGACTGGCGGTTTTAGGTGTGGGAGCATTGGAGACCACGCTTGGCGGTTATAGTAACGCCCTATTTATTTTTTCGCTGGTTTTTGTTATAGGTTTGATCGCTATGCTGGTGATCAAAGACATACAAGCCGGCACACAATCTGTTAAACCTTAACTTATGGCACATATTGAACTGAATAACGACCTGCCGGGCATCCGGGGCCTGATGGCTTACCGGCCCGAAACCGAAAAACCATTGAATTTTTTGGCGGAAACTTTGCTTCGCGACGATAACAACACGCTAAGCCGCGGCGAACGTGAGCTGATCGCTACCTATGTATCCTATTTGAACGATTGCTTCTTTTGCCAGAATGTGCACGGCGCTATGGCCGGCCACTACCTGGGCTGCAACATCGACCAGATAGACCGCATTAAGAAGGATTTCAAAACCGCCGAACTTGACGGTAAAATGAAAGCTTTACTAAGTATTGCTGCAAGCGTCCAAAAAGGCGGCAAAAACGTGACTGCCGAACAAATAGAGGAAGCACGGAAAAACGGCGCGACCGATGTTGAAATACACGATACGGTTTTGATCGCTGCCGCGTTCTGTATGTTCAACCGTTATGTTGACGGCCTCGCAACCTGGGCGCCGGCTGACCGGGAGTTTTATACCAATCGCGCCCCGCAACGGGCGGAGGAAGGATATCAGTCGAGCGTTTATAAATAAGGATAGTTGATTGGGTTGAATAGGTTGATTAAGTGAGTAGTTATACCCCCAAACCTATCAACTCAATCTAACCTAATCAACTAAATAACTTAATCAACCCAAAAATGCCACACATCAATTTACCTGAAGAATATCCCGGTATCCGCAGTTTATTTGTTTACCGGCCTGAAACCGCGGCGCCTTTGTGTCAGCTTGCACAGGTCCTGCTCCACGACCCGCATCCGACGCTAAGCGCAGGTGAGCGCGAACTCATCGCATCTTACGTATCTAATCTGAATACCTGCAAATTCTGCACAGCCACTCACAGCGCCATAGCTAAACATCAGCTCGGTAGTAACCTGGCATTGGTTAAACAAGTGCTGGCCGATCCGGAAAGCGCCCCGATCAGTAATAAGCTGAGGGCATTGCTGAATATTGCGGCCAAAGTCCAAACCGGCGGTAAGCAAGTGCAGCCGGAGGATATAGAACGTGCGCGTGAGCAGGGTGCGACCGACATCGAGGTACATGATACCGTGCTTATCGCAGCTGCATTTTGCATGTATAACCGCTATGTGGATGGCCTGGCGACATGGCAGCCCGATAACGAGGCGTTTTATGACAAAATGGGCGAACAACGCGCCCGTGAAGGCTATAAGCCATCGTCGATCAACTTCACACTTACACAGGAACTGCAAAAATCTTAATCATGGCGCATATCAAATTATTGAACGAAGAGTTGCCGGGCATCGTAGGCTTGTTAAACTATCGCCCTGAGACGGCAAAGCCATTACTTGAATTAGCCGAAACCTTGCTTCGCGGGCAGTCAACCTTAACCAGCGGCGAACGCGAAATTATTGCGGCATCGGTATCCTGGTGGAACAATTGCCATTTCTGTCATACTTCGCACGCGGCCGCGGCGGTGGCTCATCTCAAATGTGATATAAGCCTGATCGACGATATTAAGAAAGGCTTACCCAATACCGATGTTTCCGATAAATTAAGAGCGTTGTTACATATCGCCCACCAGGTTCAGCGAAGCGGTAAGGAGGTCACTGCCGAAGATATCGCTAAAGCCCGCGGCCAGGGCGCTACAGACCAGGAGATACACGACACGGTGTTGATAGCAGCGGCATTTTGCATGTATAATCGCTATGTCGATGGCCTGGGTACCTGGGCGCCCCAGCCTAACGAGGCTTACAACGAAATGGGCGAACGGATGGCCTATGTTGGGTACGGCAAAAGCCGGTAGAATTTAACACCATAACAGCTTTGTGCAGCGAAAAGAGACATTCGCCTGAAGCCTGAAGCGAAGAGCTAAAGGCTTTTTTGCTTTAACGCGCCCAAACAAGTCCCTATAAAAC
>JAFDZL010000103.1 GCA_018266935.1 Bacteroidota bacterium
GGCAGCTACGAGGATTGGGAGACGATGGTGGATACTAATATCAAGGGACTGCTATACGTGACTAAAGTGGTTTCCAACTGGATGATCGACAATGGTTTTGGCCATATCATCAACCTGGGCTCGATCGCCGGCAAGGAAGTTTATCCAAACGGCAACGTGTATTGTGCCAGCAAACACGCTGTTGACGCCCTGAGCAAGGGCATGCGCATAGACCTGTTGCCACATGGCATAAAGGTAACGGCGGTACATCCCGGCGCCGTTGAAACAGAATTCTCCCTGGTGCGTTTTAAAGGTGACGAGGAACGGGCGAAGAAGGTGTACGACGGTTTTGAGCCCCTGGTAGCGGCGGACGTTGCCGAAACGATATGGTTCGCAGTTTCACGGCCGAAACATGTGAACATCAACGAACTGACCGTAATGCCCACCGCGCAGGCCAGCGCCACGAACATTTTTAGAAAGTAGTCCGGAAGTCCGCAAGTCCGCATAAGTCCGAAAGACTAATATGGATTTGAAGACAGATTCCTAAATTTGAGCGTAATTAATCTTCCGGACTTTCCGACTTATGCGGACTTTCGGACTAAAAAACAACCACATGTCACTCATCAACCAAATCGACCAGGATATCAAACAGGCTATGCTGGCTAAACAGGAAGCCCGGCTGCGGGGTCTTCGCGCCATTAAATCTGCGTTGCTTTTAGCGCGCACCGAAAAGGGCGCATCGGAAGATATTTCGCAGGAAACCGAGATCAAAGTGTTGCAAAAGCTCATCAAACAGCGTAAAGAATCAGCAGACATCTATAGAGCGCAAAATCGCGAAGACCTTTATAAGATAGAAGCCGAGGAAATGGAAGTGATAGAGACCTATTTGCCGAAGCAGATGGAGCGCGCCGAGGTGGAAGCGTATCTGAAGGACCTGATAGGGCGGGTAGGTGCAACTTCTATAAAAGATATGGGCAAAGTGATGGGCGCCGCCAATAAGGAACTGGCCGGCAAAGCCGATGGCAGGACGATATCTGAACTTGTAAAAGAATTGTTAAATTGAATAAAATAATTGCCATTAATTGTTGCAAGTAAAATTCAATAAACTATTTTTATAGCGGACAAATTGATAATTATACCGAATTTTGATTTGGTATAAATTACAAATGCATACTTAGCTTTTACAATTGTTATATGGATTTCGTGCTTAAAGAGGAAAACGGGTTTAGTTACATCGATGAGGGCGAAGGCGAAGTATTGCTGTTGCTGCACGGGCTGATGGGCGCGCTGAGTAACTGGGAAAAGGTGATCGACGAATTCAAGAATGAATACCGCATCATCATCCCTATGCTGCCCATTTACGATCTGCCTTTATTAACCACCGGCGTAAAAACCCTGGCCAAACATGTTCACCGTTTTGTTACCTATATGGGCCTGACGGACGTTACGCTTTTGGGCAATTCGCTCGGCGGGCATGTGGCGCTGATCTATTGCACGGCACACCCCGAAACGGTAAAAGCCCTGGTGCTTACCGGCAGTTCGGGCCTGTATGAGAATGCATTCGGTGGTTCGTTTCCGCGGCGCGAAAGCTATGATTTTGTGAAGGAGAAAGTGGAATATACCTTCTACGACCCTAAAACAGCGACAAAAGAGCTTGTTGATGACGTTTTTCAAACTATTAACGACCGGAATCGCGTCATAAGGATATTGGCAATGGCTAAATCGGCCATACGCCACAATATGGCGAAAGAATTATATAAGATACGCATGCCTGTCGCGTTAATATGGGGCAGGAATGACAGGATAACGCCGCCGGCCGTGGCTGTTGAGTTTAACAATTTACTGCCAAATTCCGAACTGCACTGGATCGATCACTGCGGGCATGCCGCGATGATGGAGCAGCCGGAAGAATTTAATAAACTATTGAGAGCCTTCTTAGAAAGAGATAAAGTAAAAGTATAACCCTATGCTTGCCAACGAGCTGATAGCCGACGCGATACCTCCGATACATACTTCTGACCCTGTGCAAAAAGTGTTGGACCGTATGGTGGAATTCCGCGTGCGCCACCTGCCCATCGTGAACGAGCAGCAGTTCCTCGGGCTCGTCTCGGAAGAGGACCTTGTTGAGGTTACGGACCATCAAACCCCGATAGGGGCCTTGTCTTTATCGCTTGTAAACCCTTACGTGGTGGAGAATCAGCATATTTATGATGTGATCCGCCTCTTCTATGAGCAAAAATTGACCATTGTCCCGGTGCTCGACGTTAAAAACAATTACATGGGGCTGATATCCATCAATATGAAGTACGAGTATTTTGCCAGGCTCACATCGGTTTCAGACCCGGGCGGCATCATCGTTCTCGAAATAAGCAATAAGAACAACTCGCTGGCGCACATGGCCCAGATCGTGGAGTCGGACAATGCCCAGATATTAAGCTCCTACGTGAGCACTTTCGCCGATTCAACCCGGATGGAAGTCACGCTGAAAGTCAATAAAGTGGATATTTCAGCTATTGTGGCGTCGTTCATGCGCTATGAATACATCGTAAAGGCAACCTTCCACAATTCAGGCGACGATGACGGTTCACAAGACCGCTACGATTCGCTGATGAATTACCTCAATGTTTAATGGGTTCATAGTTCATGGATCATAGTTCATAGTTTTGCTAATTGGTAATAGTATGTGGTTCATACTTTGTGGAATTACTACATTTGAGCCAACATTAAAAAATCCGGCATTTGCCATGATCCATGAACCATTAACCATGAACTGCGAAGCATGAAAGTAGCTATCTACGGCAGACCGTTTAATGACCCGGCGGTGGTCCCCTTCATCCAGCAGGTATTTGACAGTTTGGCACAACACCAGGTGGATATTCATGTCCATAAGCAGCTGCATGATTATCTCGAGGGCAAAATATCTAACGTCCGGTACCAGGTTCTACAGGGGCAAACCTTCATCAAAGAGTCAATTGACGTATTCATTACGCTTGGGGGTGATGGAACTTTA
>JAFDZL010000104.1 GCA_018266935.1 Bacteroidota bacterium
GCAGCTTCCCGGCTTCTACACCAAATTGCGCACCGTGCGTATGGCCCGAAAGCGTAAGCTGTATTTTAACGGGATTATGCCGCACCTTTTCCTCCCAGTGCGTTGGGTCGTGCGAAAGCAGCATTTTAAACGCATCCGGATCAACACCCTTCATCGCCTTATCCAGGTCGCCTTTCTGGATAAATCCCCTGCCCCAGTTCTCTACGCCAATCAGGCTGATCTTTTGGCCATCTTTTTCCAGTTCCACATGCTCATTCAGCATCAGTTTGTAACCAAGCTTTCGGTGCTGGTCCTTCAGCTTTTCCAGGTTGGCAGCCTTTTCCTGTTCACTATCCCAATGGATGTAGTCGCCGTAATCGTGGTTGCCCAATATGGAAAACTGGCCGAAAGGCGCTTTCAGTTGGGCGAACATATCGAGGTAAGGCTCTATCTCCCAGGCGGCATTGTTCACCAGGTCGCCGGTGAAGACGAACAGATCGCTGTTTTGCTGTTTAGCCAGGTCGATGCCCCTTTGTACAGCATCCTTATTATCAAAACTACCTGAATGGATATCGGAAATTTGTGTGATGGTAAAACCATCGAAGGCGTCGGGCAGATCATCGAAATACAGCGTTTCCTTATATAGCCTGTAATCGTATTTCCCGAAAAGCATCCCGTATAACATACCTGAAAACGGCACGGCCGCCACCAATATCGCGGCCTCGCTGATGAATTTACGGCGGCCGGGAAAGAAAGGCGCATCGCCCCTTTTCCCATGATTGATGAGGTTTTCGCCGAGGCCATAAAACAACCGCCCGATATCGCCAATAAGCAAGACGAGTGAGAAGAATATCTTGGTAAGAAAAAACACGAGAAAGAAGCTGAGCACCCATTCGTGGAAGGGCCGCATGCCGTTGGCCGTGCTGAAACTGCTGACGCCGGTCAAAAACGCCAGCGTAACGCCGATTGAAATTACGAGGTATCCCCAAAGCACCACGCGCTTCCGGCGCTGCGACCGCCAGTCGGCCACAAACGTGCGCAAACCGTTATAGACATACCAGTCGAGCAGCAGCGTGATACCCGTAATGATCAAAAACAAAGTCAGGAAAAAATTACCGCTCCTATGCATAATTACTTGACACCTAAACGCGCAATTTATGAAAGCATAGGTAATTATATTGTAAAATCACCTTTTTTCACATGTAATTTCTTAGTACCTTTTCAAATGTTTTTCTTTGATGATGAACCGGTTATAACTTTCAACGATGAAGAAGCTGACTATTTACGGAATTGTGCTGGTGATGTGCCTTGTTGCCGGTTGCAAAAAGGATAACAAAAAAACCGTTAAAACCTATTTGCTGCAACAGCAGATAA
>JAFDZL010000105.1 GCA_018266935.1 Bacteroidota bacterium
ATCCGTCAATATGGCCTCGCTATATCCCGCTCAGCTCGCCAAGCTGAACAAGGGCAAAGTTGCCGCCGGCTTTGATGCCGACTTCACGGTTTTCAGCGATAACTTCCAACTGAAAGGCACGTTCATGGCTGGAGAGCGCATAAACTAAGCACCATAATTTTTTAACACTGAATTTAAATTAATACTTTTGGCAAACTACCCTGCATGAAATATAAACGCATTCTTCTCAAATTGAGCGGCGAGTCGCTGATGGGCGACAAACAATACGGCATTGATAACGACCAGGTTTTACAGTACGCACAAGACATCAAAACCGTTTTTGACGCCGGAGTTGAGGTAGCGGTAGTGGTAGGAGGCGGCAATATCTTCAGGGGATTGAGCGCTGAAAAATCGGGCATGGATCGTGCGCAGGCTGATTACATGGGCATGCTTGCCACAGTGATCAACTGCATGGCTTTGCAGAATGCCCTGGAAAGTATCGGTGTGGAAACGCGGCTGCAGTCTGCCATCAAAATGGAGCAGATATGTGAACCATATATCCGCCGCCGGGCGATGCACCATTTAGAGCTGGGCAAGATCGTGATCTTTGGCGCAGGCACCGGCAACCCCTATTTTACAACTGACACCGCCGCATCGCTGCGCGCAATCGAGATCAAAGCTGATGTAGTGCTGAAAGGTACGCGCGTGGACGGCATTTATACGGCCGATCCGGAAAAGGACCCCACCGCAACCCGCTTTGAGGAAATTTCTTTCCAGGAAGTGATCAGCAAGGGCTTGAATGTGATGGACATGACTGCCTTTACGCTTTGTCACGAAAATAAATTACCGATCATTGTATTCGACATGAATACGCCGGGCAACCTGTTGAAAATTGTGCAGGGCGATGGGATCGGGACGCTGGTGAGGTAACGTGTCAATGCCCGAAGGTCTGTATCAGCCCCGTATAAGTCACCCCGTTATACACGTAAAAGTCAGTATCCTTTAGTACCAGTTTATATTGGTCCAGGTAGGTGATCATTGCGTCCACCCGGTCGGTATTGTTAAAGTTTACGTGAACAAGTAAGTGTGTTCCTGTCAATTGCCATGTTAACCCATTTTGGGTAAGGCCATTCGGGTCGTTGGTGTCTGTGGCTGTTCCATTAGCAAAAAAAGTCACGTTATAAAGCAGGATCGTTTTCAGGAAAGGGTCATTGCCGGCGAGCACGAGCGTCGTTCCGTCATCTTTTGTCAGTGTGCCTCCTGTGGTGAACCATTCGCCGGATTGAACCAATAATTGTGCATTCGTTTCAAGGGGTGTTGGCCCAACGTTGCCATTCTTAGAGCACGAGATCGCGAAAGCGGTCATCAGGATCAAAATGCCTGCTTTAAACTGGAACAAAGTCGACGTGATTTTCATTTTTAATAATTACGCCATTGAATTACAGAAGGTTGTTTGTTATAACCACTAAAATAAAGATCAGTTTTTTATAGTTTAAGACGCGGTTATTTTCATAAGGTAAAATGATACTTTTTACTATTTTTGACAGCAAATTTTACGACGATGAGCGAACTCATTAAAAAACAAGTGAACGATGCCCGCGCTTTGATGGAACGGGCCGTTGACCATTGCGAAATCGAGTTGCAAAAGATACGCGCTGGTAAGGCAAACCCGGCCATGCTGGATGGTCTAATGGTGGAATATTATGGTACACCTACGCCTTTGAACCAGGTAGGCAGCGTGAATACCCCTGATGCCCGTACTATAGTGATACAACCCTGGGAAAAATCGCTGCTCAGCCCCATTGAGAAAGCTATCATGGACGCCAACCTGGGTGTGACGCCGCAGAACGACGGCACGATCATCCGTATTAACATACCTCCATTAACCGAAGAACGCCGCCGCGACCTGGTAAAAAAAGCGAATGCCGAGGCAGAGAACGGCAAAGTGGCTATCCGCAATATCCGCAAGGACGCCAACGATAAGATCAGGAGACTAAAATCCGACGGCGTTTCTGAAGATGAGATGAAAACCGGCGAAGGTGAAGTCCAAAAACTGACCGACTCCTATATCGTTAAAATAGATCAGCACGCTAAAGCGAAGGAAAAAGATATCATGACAGTATAACGACCAAATTATTGTCAAATTGAAGGGAATGAGCTTTTTAAGCTATTCCCTTTTTTTATTTTTATACTTAGTTATGAAATTACTTGTATCATACCTTAAAGAACATCGCTGGGTAGTAGTGCTGGCACTGGTACTTGCAGCGTTCAACATTGGTTTTTCACTTTGTGATCCGCTCATCACGAAGAATGTGGTCGACAGGTATATGGTGCCCGTAGATCATAAAGTCCATAGTTTTCATGACGAGATGTGGGGTTCCATCAAGTGGATCGGGTTGGCTATAGGCGCCGCTATGATGTCGCGTATAGCCAAGAATTTCCAGGACTATTTCACCAACATCATTACACAAAAGACCGGCGCCCAAATGTATGCCGATGGCCTGAAGCATTCGCTCAAATTGCCCTTCCAGGTGTTTGAGGACCAACGGAGCGGCGAAACGCTGGGCATCTTACAAAAGGTACGGTTAGACTGTGAGAAGTTCATCACCTCATTTATCAACGTGGTCTTCATCAGCCTGGTGGGTATGATATTCGTTATGGTGCTGGCCGTCGTGGTTAGTTATAAAGTTGCATTGGTTTACCTTGGGGCCATACCCGTGATCATGTTCGTGAGCATGGCATTGAGCAAGCGCATTCAGAACATACAGAAGAAGTTCGTCTCCCAAACTACCGCCCTGGCAGGCGCTACTACCGAATCGCTTCGAAACATCGAACTGGTAAAAAGCCTGGGATTGGTCAAGCAGGAAATAGAACATCTGAATAAAACTACCTATAAAATACTCGATCTTGAATTGACTAAAGTAAAATATGTGCGAAGTATGAGCTTTGTGCAGGGAACAGTGGTGAACCTGGTCAGGAGCGTAATGATCGTACTTTTACTATTACTTATTTTTAAGGGGCAGCTCACGGCGGGTAGTTATTTTATGTTCTTGTTCTATTCCTTTTTCCTTTTTAGCCCTTTGCAGGAATTGGGTACAGTGATCCAGTCATGGCGTGAGGCGGAGGTGTCCCTTGGTAATTTCAGTCGTATTTTAAGCACGCCGATTGAAGTGAAACCTGAAAATCCGGTAAGGTTAAATGACGTGGAGAAATTAGCCTTCGAAAACGTCACTTTCAAGCATCTGACAGCCAATCGCAACGCGCTTAACAATATCAATTTCGAAGTTAAAACCGGCGAAACCATCGCGTTTGTAGGTCCATCCGGGTCGGGCAAAACGACATTAGTGAAATTACTCGTCGGGCTTTACCAGCCGCTGGAGGGGAGTATAATGTACAATGATATCCCGGGTAAACTGATCGACCTCGACGAATTGCGCGAACGGGTAGGCTTCGTAACCCAGGATACCCAACTGTTTTCGGGCTCGATACGCGAAAATTTGCTTTTCGTTCGTCCAGATGCGACAGATCAGGAGTGTATGGACGCTTTGCAGCGGGCCGCGTGTCAGACCTTGCTGGCCCGGGCGCCGCAAGGATTGGACACAGTAATAGGCGAAGGAGGCGTTAAAGTCTCTGGCGGTGAAAAGCAGCGCTTGTCTATTGCCCGTGCTTTATTGCGCAAACCCGACCTGTTGGTATTTGATGAAGCTACTTCATCGCTGGATTCGATAACCGAGGAAGAAATAACAGAAACCATCCGCGACGTTTCCGTGTTAAAAGACCATATAACGATTTTGATCGCTCACCGCTTATCTACCATTATGCATGCCGATACCATCTATGTGCTTGAAAAAGGCCGTATTGTGGAATCGGGGAAACATCTTGAC
>JAFDZL010000106.1 GCA_018266935.1 Bacteroidota bacterium
ATAGCCATTCACTTGGGTCAGTCAGCTGTGCTAAAATTCGTTGTTGTTCTTCGCCGTACAGGCATCGCCCCCCGCCCCCTGATCCCGGTAGCTATCCGGACTGCCAACGGCTGTCGATAGGTTTTCCGGTGCTATCGATACGTATTCAAAACTTTGAGCATCCGTAACCCCACCCTACACCCGCCCCAGGGCGGGAATCGCGCGAGGCCGCTTCATAATCCTCTATTCTTTTGGGTGCATAATCAAAATTCCCCTCCCGGGAGGGGGTGCGGCTGACCGTGCGCCGGAGGGGTGGGTGAGCGTGCGGCTGTGCGTGCCAATTATTGTCTGAACCGGAATTTTTCGCAGGTGCTTTTTTTAAGGTGCTCAAGAGGGCTTCGCCGTTTTCAGAATTCGCCTGCCCACCGCCCACTAATCCCGATAGCTATCGGGACTGCAAACTGACAAAGGGGTGCACGCGTTGTACGAAACCTATTTATTGTAGTGACCCATTGCCGAAATAACGAAGACCGTCACGATATCGTGTTCGACTTTGTAGATCATCCTGTCTTTTTGATTTATTCTTCTGGACCAAAATCCCGATAGCTCGTACTTCAATGGTTCGGGATTTCCAACACCTGTGTACGGGGTTTCGCTGAGCTCAAGTAATATTCTTTCAATTTTTTTAATACTGGCTTTGTCGCCCGATTTATGATGCTGCCTGAGATGTTTTTCAGCTAATTCTTCTATTTTAACTGTAAACTGCCCCATACGTCGGTCGGATCAATGGTTTTGTAATTACCGCGTTTTTCAGCTTTTTTTATCATGTTCACAAAATCCGGATCATAAGGGCTGGTTTCTACACTAATTTTCCATGACTTGGCAAGAGCCTTTAGCACTGCAGTCTGCTCTTTATTTTGAGGGTGCATAATTAATGTTTCCATATACAAATTTACTGAAAATATAGATTTATTCTGCAATTTAAAGAAGGACATGTTGAATCTGCCAACCGCCCACTGCCAAACGGGTGCGTCTTTCGGATTTACGCGTCCCGATAGCGTCGGGACTGCCAACTGACGAAGGCGTATTGTTGTATTGTTAGATTGTTTTATTGTTGAAGCGATAGTAAAAACTGCCAACCGCCCACTGTAGACTGCCAACTGACTGATCCGGGTAGTTTGCGCCCAGATACAGCACAAGCGCGTCATGGGTGGTTTTATGGCCGAACACCTTACCGCCTACGGCAACGTTCACGCAACGTTCGCGCCGGCGTCACTTAACGAGATGGGTTTTATATTCACAGCGGGCCGCAGGTCTGAAAGCGTAGGAGGATTGGCTGTGCTGTCTTTTTTGCTGCCGGTTTGCGCCCCGGCCGAAAGTGCGCATAAAAGCACCAGCCCAATAAGGCATAGGTTTTTCATAAGGTAAATTTACGGAAAAATAGGGTGCTGCGGCAAGTCCTTCATCGCTTATGGTTCGCATACAGGTCGCCAGCTGCACATGCGGGTTACCGTTCTAAGAAAGCCATCCCCGCCACGTCTTTGCGAGGAACGAAGCAATCTCTGAACTGTGCCGGTCAACGAACCACGATGTTCTTGCAATGGACAATACCGCGCGTTCGGTTCTGAACTTGGCTTGCGGTTTTGTACAGCGACCCACCGATTTGCACCAGCGGGGATTGCTTCGCTCTCGCTCGCAATGACGGTTTATTTGTAAATTCGTTTCGTGGCCTTACTCACACTATTCCTTCAGCAACTCACCCGGCTTAACCGCGCAAACACACGGTATGGCAAAGCCCCGCATAAGCCGGTGCTGCTGGTTTCTATTATTGAGCTGATGGAAAAAGGCGTCATCACCGCCAACCGCATTTATGTAGATACCGACCTCGTTGGCACCTTCCAGGAAAACTGGCGTCTGCTCGTGGATACGCTGCACAGTCCTGATTTTACGCAACCCTTTTATTATCTGCAAAGTGAGAAGCTGCAGGGGCGGCAGTATTGGTTTTTGCAGGCAAAACCCGGCTGCCAGATCAACGCTTATATCCGCAGCGTGAATACGCTGGCCAATGTGCTCGACTATGGCTATTTTGCCGACGATGTTTTTGCGCTGCTCGCTGGTCCAGCGTCGAGGCAACTGATCAATACGTTGTTGCTGGACACCTATTTCCCCAATACCAAAGCCAGGTTTATCAGCTGTAAGGAAAATGGCGGCGGTTATATCCATGACCTTGAAAGTTATGTGCTGAACGAACCGGAAGTGCGCTATAAAACGCTTTCGCTGGAAACCGAAGATGACTTGTTTGTGCGCGGCGGACTATTCAAAAAGCTGGTGCCGAAAGTATATGACAACACCTGCTGCGTCACAGGTATGCGGCTCGAATCGTCTTTCAGGCATAGCTTTGTTGATGCCTGCCATATTGTGCCATTTAGTATTTCACATGACGACAAGGTAAATAATGGTATCGCGCTTTGCCCTAATTTACATCGTGCCTTTGACCGCGGATTGATCAGCATCGACAGTGCTTACCGCATCTTGGTCTCCGACCAGCTGATCGAGAACCGGGAACACCCCTACAGCTTAAGCCACCTGGCCGGCAAACCCATCCGACTCCCCATGAACCGCTTATATTACCCGGAAGCTGAAAATTTGGATTGGCATAGGGTAAATGTGTTTAAGGGGGGATGCTTTAGGGTTTAAGACACATGTACTCCGACGCCTCTGGCTTGCCCGGATACTTGCGCCAGTTTCGGGGGAAGGACGCTTCCGGGAGCTGTGGTTTAACTGTCAATCCAATCATCTTGAATAGTCGACGTTTGTAATGGTAAATGATGCCTTAATGCTCTAAATATCCTTCTGAGTTTTCGGTTCACAATAGTATCTCTGAAAGAAGGTAAACTTCTTTCAATCCAAAAGTCATGACTAGAAAATTCTCTGCAGTGCGTTTGGGCCTTCTTAATCCAAAAACTTTCAAAAAAGGGCACAATCATAAATTTATAAAACCCTACAAAACTCTTGGAATGGAAGTTTTCAATTCTTTTCATTAATATTAGA
>JAFDZL010000107.1 GCA_018266935.1 Bacteroidota bacterium
CTTTCTTTTTGCCGTCCATGTATTCTTGTAACGAAATTGATACATTGATAATGTCGGGCGTAATTTCTTTTTCGGCAATACCGGTCACTTCAATTTTCCGGCGAAGGTCAACACTTTGCGCAAAGGCCGGGAGTGCTGCAAGGCTTATAAAGGCAATAATGACGAGTTTTTTCATGGTGGTCCTGGTTTTATGGATCGTTAACGAATTTAACAGATAATAGGTGATAATTATTTTACCGGGAAGAAAGTAAACGTTTTTTCCTTTCAACTCTAACTATTAGATTTGAGGTGACCCAATAATTAACATGACTAAACATTCTTCCCTGCTAATTATAGCAGTAGCTATGCTTTGTGCCTGCCACCGCCAAAATCCTTCAGGAGGCCTAATTACCCCGGATGATATTAAAAGCCACATAGCCGTTTTAGCAAACGATTCGCTGATGGGCCGCAAACCGTTCACCGAAGGCGAGACCAGAACAACGCGCTACATCTCCGGGCAATTCAAACAGATCGGTCTTGAACATGGCAATAACGGCAGCTACTTCCAGGATGTGCCGATGGTGGAGATCAACGGTGCGCCTTCTGAAACGATGGAGATCGCGGGCGTCAAATCAGCGATCACGCTGCACAACGGGACCGACTTCGTTGCATTCTCACGCCAGGAATTGCCGGAGATCGACCTGGAGAATTCGCCATTGGTATTTGCCGGCTACGGGATCGTGGCGCCTGAATACCACTGGAACGACTATGCGGGGCTGGATGTGAAAGGCAAAACAGTCGTAGTTCTGGTTAACGACCCCGGTTTCAAGTCGGGCGATAGGACGCTATTCAAGGGCGATACCATGACCTACTACGGCCGCTGGACCTATAAATACGAAGAAGCCGCCCGGCAGGGCGCCGCAGGAGTCCTCATCGTTCACCAAACCGAACCCGCCAGTTACCCCTGGCAAGTAGTCAGCAGCAGTAATTCTGGTGCGCGCTTATATCTTCAGCAAGCTAATAAACACATGGATCGGTGTAAAGTAGAAGGCTGGATAACCGAAGATGCGGCTAAAAAATTGTTCGCCCAGGCAGGTATAACCGGTGATTTACGAGTTATGGCGAGAAAACGGGATTTTAAGGCGATACCGCTGAATATGAACGTAAGCGTTACTATTCACAATAAACTCAAATATTCCACGTCACACAATGTGATCGGCGTATTGAAGGGCAGCACGAGTCCGGACGAGTACGTTGTTTACACCGCGCATTGGGATCATTTCGGTATCGGCAAGCCCGATGCCAAAGGCGACAGCATTTATAACGGCGCGGTGGATAATGGCGACGGTACGGCTTCGCTTATCGCCATGGCCAAAGCATTTGCCAACGAAAAAGACAAACCGAAACGCTCCATTATTTTTCTTGCGGTGACCGGGGAGGAACAAGGGTTATTGGGATCCGAATATTATGCCACACACCCGATATATCCTTTGAACAAAACGGTAGCCGACCTGAACATGGATGCATTAGGGGATTACGGGGAGACGAAAGATATATCAATAACGGGAAAAGGACAGAACGACCTGGACGACTATATCGAACGCTATGCTAAAGAAGACGGCCTTACCGTATTGGGTGACAGTAAGCCCGGCGCAGGCGGTTATTTCAGGTCCGATCATTTCAATTTCGCCAAAGTGGGCGTGCCGGCTTTGGATATGAACACGGGCCTCGTCAGCAAAACGCACGAAGCGGGCTGGGCCGAAAAGCAGCAGGATGATTATACCGCCAACCATTACCACCAGCCATCGGACAACTACTCACCCGCGATGGATGCTACCGGCATGGCGCAGATAGCTAACCTGCTCTTCAGGCTTGGCAACGACCTGGCTGACGGCAGTGTATTTCCTGGATGGAAAGCGGGTTCAGAATTTAAAGCGGTAAGAGATAAATCGATGGGGGATAAATAAAAAGGCAACTGCACCGTGCCGCAGTTGCCTTCTTTATAGGGGATAAAGTTTAAGCTTTTCCAATGCTGTAAAGTAAAAAAAATTTAGTTTGACGAACAACCCGTGTTTTCACGGTATTTGTGGAAGCGTCAAAAATTGAAAAGTGCCCTTATTTTGAGAATAAAGGCACTTTTTCTAAAATCTATTTAACTTAAACGAAAACTCTATTCCTCCACAACCTCGCTATTAGGCGTGCCTGGTTCATGTGCCTGCCGTTTGAAATAGTGTTTCTGGTTGATCAATATCATGATCACACCGACCGAAATGGCGGCATCGGCCAGGTTGAATACCGGGCGGAAAAAGATGAATTCTTCGCCTCCCCATCCCGGAACCCATGAAGGGAAATGCCCGGAAAGCAGGGGAAAATAGAACATATCCACCACCTGGCCATGGAATAGCGGAGCGTAGTGATAGATAACCCCGTAAAAGGTCGAATCAATGATGTTGCCAAGCGCCCCGGCGAATATCAGCGCCACGTTCATGATGAGCCCGCGGTGGTACTTGTGCTTAATAAGGAAGAACAAACCGTACCCTATCGCCAGCACGGCACCTATACGGAACAGCGTGAGGAATAATTTCCCAAACCACCCGCCAAACTCCATCCCGAAGGCCATGCCGTTGTTTTCCGTATAATGCAGCATACCCCTGTGCCCCAGCAGGTGTATCTCCTCGCCCAGGTACATATGTTTCCTTACCCACACCTTGATCAGTTGATCGGCAACGATCACAATAAGGGCCAGCAGGAAAGGTTTGGTATAGGAAGCCTTCACATTAGTATTGTTTCAGTTTCGCTTCCATGCTCAGCGTGGTATGCGGCACAGCGCGCAGGCGCTCTTTCTGGATGAGTTTGCCTGTTTCACGGCAAATGCCGTAGGTTTTATTTTCGATACGCACCAATGCCGCCTCTAACTGTTCAATGAACTTTTTCTGACGCGCCGCCAGCTGATTGATAGATTCTTTTTCCAGCGTGGCTGAACCGTCTTCCAAAGTTTTATAGGTGCCGGCAGTGTCGTCGGTGCCGTTCGCATTAGGTGAGCTTAAGGATGATGCCAGTGAATTCAATTCCTCTTTAGCAATGCGCAGCTTATCCAATATCAACTCCTTAAATTCCTGAAGCTCCGCGTCAGAGTACCTGGTTTTTTCTGTTTCCTGTTTCATTTATATTTTAATTATAGAAATCAATAAATCATGTTCGTCTATGGATACGGAATCGCCCGTATTTAGTTGATCATCAAGCAGTATCGTATCGGCTAAAATTTCGGCGCAAATATAGGATAAATTATTATCGATAGCTTCAACGATAATTTGTCCATTTACCTTATAACGTACGTTTATCCGGTCGGTTACCTCAAAGCCCTTTTCTTTGCGCAAATTCTGCACGCGGTTCACAAATTCGCGCGATATCCCTTCCTGTTTCAGTTCATGGGTTATATTAACGTCTAAAGCGACGGTTAGTTTTCCCAAATTGGCAACCTGCCAGCCGGGGACGTCTTCGGCGATGATCTCAACGTCGCTGATCGCTATGTCGAATTTCGAATTTGCAATTGCGAATGTTACTATACCTGCCTGTTCAAATTTGTTCACTTCGTCCTGGGTCATGTTGGTGATAGCTTCGGCTACGGCCTTCATGTCCTTGCCCACTTTCGGGCCGAGGGCCTTGAAGTTGGGTTTCACCTTTTTCTTGATGAATCCGGACGTATCGGTTATATACTCGATAGCTTTAATATTTGTTTCGGAAAGAATCAGGTCTTTAACATGCTCGACCTGGTCTTTGAAGTGTTTGTTCAATATTGGAAGTAATATCCTACTTAGCGGCTGGCGGACAGCAATGCCAACTTTCTTGCGCAGCGATAAAACCAATGAGGATATATCCTGCGCCAACTGCATGCGTTCTTCCAGGGCTTTGTTTACCAGGTCTTTATGATAAACCGGGAAATCGGCCAGGTGAACTGATTCGAATGGCTCTAAATATGTTACATTATTCAGGTCGCGATAAAGGTTATCAGCAAAAAAGGGTGCCACTGGCGACATCAGCTTGGCAATCGTCACCAAACATTTATATAGCGTTTGATAAGCTGACAACTCATCTTTCGGATCGTCTGATTTCCAAACGCGGCGGCGGCTTAAGCGAACGTAC
>JAFDZL010000108.1 GCA_018266935.1 Bacteroidota bacterium
AATACCCGAAAGCCGCCCCACTGATATACCTGCTTTTTTCTGCATCACCGGGCTGCCCTGCAGAAAGATCATTTTGCCATTGACAAATTCTGATTTGCCGGTCTCATGAATATAATTCAGCAGAGCGTTGCGCGCGGCCCGGATGTGTTCGGGCATGCTTTCCTGAGTTATAGGAATATATTTTACACCAGAAGTTGTGCCCGAAGTTTTGGCCAGGTATTCCGGTTTGCCGGGCCAAAGAATATTTTCCTCACCATGCGTTATGCGGTCGATATAAGGCCGCAGATCCTCATAATCGCGGATGGGCACCAGTTTTTTGAAATTCTCGTAATTGTGGATGCTTTCAAAATGATGGTCCTTGCCGAAGGCGGTATTTTTTCCCTTCGATATGAGATATTGAAAAGTTTTCTGCTGCAGTTTGACGGATTGCGTACGAATACGATCGATATCCCTGCTTACCCATGCGGCAAAAACCCGGCTCAATACAGCTTTCAGACCCATAACTACTTGGTTTCAGACAGGTCGTCGTCTATGTCCTGGTGGCTGTAAATGAGCTTGCGGTATGCGACAACCAGGATGATATTGACAAACGGTATCACGAAAAGCATTCCTATCACGGTAGCCGTTCCGATAAATACCATGGCTTCAATGATCAGGAAAAGGAGGAAATATTTGATGAAATTTCCCCGGATGAGCTTTAAACTTTGCATAACCGACTCAAAGGGCCCGGACGAATCATCCACTATAAAACAGGCGCAAATAGGGAAGTAAAACAGGAAAAAGAATTGGAAAAAGGCCCAAACTAAAATGCCAAGTATGCTTTGAGCAAGACCTTTTTCGAGCGATTCAATAGCATGTGTGACAAAAACCGATAATGTGCTTACTATGATAAGCAGTAATAAGTAACTGAACATCATTTTGAACCTCGGTACAATGTCGGCAAAGTCAAAATCGTAATATTCGCGGTCGATGAGCTGGAAAATAAGCTTTATAAAACCCAGGAAGACAAAACTTATCACAAACAATACTACAATGATACCTATCGACGCCTCGATGTTGCTGTTCAGCACGAAATAAAATGCAAAACCCATTAGGCCGATAACCAGGAAGCCTATAATCGAATAAATGGCAACAACGGAAAAATTCCTTCTCAAAAGGTACCATGCGGTTTTGATGGTATCAGGGACCGAAAAGGGATGGTACATATTAGCTTATGATCGTTTTAATACAACACGTTTCCAAAAATCCTGCATGAAACCTAATCCGTAGGCTATCAGTTGTGTAAAGGCGGCAGCGATGCTCAAAAATGCAACTTTTAACGATTTGTTTTTATACCAGGCGTGAAAAAATATCAACAAAATAAATACGGCTAAAAGGGTATCGCAGATTTTGGCTACCCTGCCCCATAACAGGTTAGCTATTAAGGTAAAGATAAGCCCAAGGGTAAATACCGCCGGGAAAAAGTGTACCAACTTCAACTCGTTAG
>JAFDZL010000109.1 GCA_018266935.1 Bacteroidota bacterium
CCGCTACGTTATGCCGTCTCTACGCTACCGTCGTGGACACATGTGCCGATCAGCACGCTTACCTATGCCCCATATGCGGTGAGCGTAACGCCTGACGGCACCCCGCCGATGAGCAACGTAACGACCATAGGCGACTGGAGCGTATGGAAGCCCTCGTACAGCAATGTAAACATGAGCTGGGGCGGTACGGGCAACAGCCTGACGCTGGCGAGCACGAGCGGGCAGGGCAGCATACCGCCCAGCGGTATGCACGTACTGCTGCATGTAGATTCAACCCAGAACTATACGGTGAACCTGACGGTAAATACCAACAATGCAGGTGCATTGCAGGCAAGGGTAGTAAAGTACCTCGATACCACCTGGCAGAACTACCAGACCCTGGCCAGCACCAATATACAGGGCAGCGGTAAGTATACGTTGGGCTTCACTGCACCGACAGGCAACAACACGTACCTGTGGATAGGCACGCAGGCAGGCATGACCACGGGCATGTCCTATTCCATTACCTCAGCCTCAGTGACCGGTTATACCAGCGCCGTTACCGTCATGCTGGCAGATGAAACACAGAGCGCGGTACCGGACTACCGTTATGGCAATGACGGGCAGGAAAGGGATGATGAAGTAGCAGGGCCGGGAAATCACTATACGGCAGAGTTCTGGCAGTATGACCCAAGGTTGATTATCAGGGCAACGCCTGATCCGAGGCCAACTATTGGTGTAAGTCCGTACGCAGCGTTTAATGATAACCCGATAAGTAATGCAGATCCACTAGGAGATACCTCAGCCTATTATTCGGAAGCAGGTAAATACTTGGGCATTACTATACCGGATAATCTACCTAATGCGATTGTTGTAATTCCTACAAACAAGTTGAATTCATTTAGAACAACATTAAGTAGAGATGCCTCTTACAGAAAAAGCAATGATGAAACTAGCTCCGATTTGCGAAGTTATGGTGACAGCTACGCGATAGACGATTACTTTAGGTTTTACGACAGGTATCATTCATACGTACCAGCCAATACTTTCCACGGCTTCGACGTAAAAGGAGAGACCTTTTACTTTTGGCCAGCGGGAGCTAACAGGGAAACAAAGATTGGAAAATTATTCGCTGAGGTTGATGCGGAAGTTAGACCGGATCAAGGAATGTTGAAGGTCAATTTCAATAGCGCAAATACAAATGGGGATGCCCAAACCGTCACACCAGACAACAACTGGGGAACTGATATTCATATTCATCAATTTGACAAAAGTGGGAGTCTATTCGCGAAGTATAACGGCATGATGGACCCGGCAAATAATTATTCTGTTAATCCAGATGGTCCTGGACCTTCTAATGAAGCTCACGCCGGTGATTATTGGTCTGCAGGACTAAGTAATCATGACAGATATCGACATATCGTTGTTGATAAAAGCAATGTTTATCTACATAATTCAAATCCAAATCAAACAATCACAATAAATAGGAATAACAAATGGCCAGGACTAAAATAATATCGGTAATAATTTCAAGCATGCTTTTTGCTGCTTGCGGTAGAAATCTGATAGGGGCCTCAAATTACCCAAAACTAGTAGATTCGCTAGGCGTTCGGACAATTTTTGATGATGCAAGGTGGAGAATGTACTGTGTCTATTGTGATCAGGTTTGTGACTTTGCTACAACGTATAGAGCCAATAAATTTGACGATATTGATTCATTGACGTTTGGTCAGCTAACATTAAAATTAGACACGATTGTCGTAAAGCATAATGATTCGATTCAAATTTTCATGTCGTTCTTCTATGACACTCTGCGATGTAATTTTACGTCCAATAAGCGTGAGGTAATGTCTGGTCTTGCCTATAAAAGGGGCGATTCAACCCCCATCTACTATATACTTCCTGGTGCTTATAAATTTTATGATCGTTTAGATACCGGGAACCGCCTTACTAAGGGCCTCCAGCCGGAGGTCATTAAGTATATAAAGGAAAACAAGGATAAGATAGCCCCTTGGTTTAGAAAAGAGGCAGAAAAATATGGAGTGTTTAATGATAATGATCATATGCGTGAGCGATAGCAGCGGATACCCCGGAGCGTAGTGAGGCGTAGCAGTTAATTTTTTTTTATGAAGGTCGAATTCGAATCAATTGGTGAAATAATGGTGATGTCCGGGCCATGGGCAGTCTATGTAAAAGTGGATGGCAGAAGGCTAAAAGGGCGGTTTATTGAACAAAAAATTGTAACTGATGAAAATCAGCATTTATTAATCTTACCGAAAATCATTGAGTTCAAACAACTTCTAATTAAGAAGATCGAATTTGGAATTTATGTTTTGGACACTACCAATAATAAAGAATATTTATCAAAAGTACGATTCCATTATTTATACATTGATGGTATACATGAGAAGAACATTACCTATTTTGAAGCCTTTCACGATAAAACACTTGAGAAGAAAAGAATAAGGTTGTTCGATAAAAGTTCTTTTGATTTAATAGATGATATGATCTAAAGGCTTCTTTTATCAAGCTGATTTGTTAGTAGACAAAGCAATTTATTCGAAAACCTAAATCAAAATATTGTTGCGATGAATGCGATCAAATTAATACTTACCTCTGTTCTTATTGTTGGCTGCATTTCGTGTCAGCAAGTATCTAAAAGAAAAGTCATCAAAAATCCATCAATGATGAGGCTTACCGGGCAGGTCAAGCAAGATGATTCAGCAAAAGATTCTCTATGGCGCTCTTATATGAAGCAGTTAAATGAACCGGAGATAAGTAACATTCACGTAGAAACGTTCAGGTTCGATTTTGAACGCTCATTTGCTCCTGATATTTTGTTCCGCATTCAACAATACACCGATGACAGTATTTATTTGATTTCTAAGATAATATTTAACTGTCCGCCGTACACGACAATAACTATGACATTTAAAGGCAAAAAATATTCTATTACGAAAGATATAGCAGTTGATTCAATAAGTCAGAAAGTTTCTAAAAAGGAATGGCTGCAATTTTATGATATTGTAAGTGGGAGCTATTATTGGGCATTGAATAATATATGCCCAAACGGTTATTCTGTATTTGACGGCGACAATGTTACGCTGGAAAGTCAGTCATGGATATGTGGCTACAATCAGCTGATGTATCACAGAGTTTCGATTCACGATCCCAAGAAGGGCAGCTTTAGATCGGCGCTTGAATATCTCATCCGTTTATCAAATCTGACAAAACACGATAAATCTTATTTGAAATGGCTCAAGCAATCATAATGCACACGCGTTAAATCAAGTTAGCGAAGAGCATTCTAAAAGGCCTAAATTTCTGTATTATGGATGCTTAACGCTAAATGTTCCGTTCGTGACTTTGGTCGAATCAGTACAAGTGAAACTAAAATTTCCCTGAATATTAGGCGTAACTGAAGTAATATGGATAGTGCCATATGCAGACGCATGTGGATTGCCGTTCGCTAAATAATTGCCAACACCTGATATATTGTCCAGCGGTATGTCGCTGCCTGTTGTTATCACAGTATCAAAAATACCTAATTGCACCGTTTGTGTTGATGTCGCGCCGAATATGTTATAAATATCATAGGTATAAGTTGCTCCTGCATCTGCCCCGCCAGCTGAAAAATCTGTGCTTCCGATGGTAGCTTTAATATAATATGTTGAACTTCCACTTGATGACGAATTAGAAGAGCTTTTCTTACATCCAGCAAATGGGAAGATAGTTACGATTAAAAGAAAGACAATAAGAGCGTTTTTCATGAATTGATTTTTCGCAATGATAGTGTGTGCAGCTACGAAAATCAATGGTGGTTTAACGGCAACTTTTCCGCTATTTATTCGTTAAGTTTGCTCATTAGTTGCATATTTCCAGTTTGTATTGCCCAAATTGCTTTATTCGACCACGACAATTACACGAGTCTTGTCATAACCTCATTTCCCATGAAACATTGGACATCCTCCTTTTTCTACAACATACCATATCGGCTATCTAAAACTTAGGGACAGACCGGTGGGATATTTTCAGGTTGAGGTTATAGTAGTTGTCTGAATATTTATAATTGTGGGCGGTCACTTGGTGCATCAGATGTTTTAAGACATCGGAGGCAATCGAAACACTTTCTGTTCTAATGGCTCCGGAGTAGTTGTGGTGAAACTTATCGAGCCTTATCAGTTTTTGTAAGGATTTGCTTTGTTGAAACATGATGGTGAATTGGGATTTATGCAAAGCTGAGTTATTTGATATTACTTGTCAACCCGTGTTTTCACGGTATTTTACTAACATTCCGATTATCGGTCTAACCACTTCTTAAACTCCGGCGCTCTCTTTTGGCTGATGATGACAGGGCTGTTAAACACAGGCGTTACGTACAATTCCAGCTTGCCATAACTCAGGAGTGCGTATTTTTCGCACGACCGCCGGTTCACGATAAACTGTCGATTAACCCTGAAAAAGTCCATTGGTGGCAAAATCTTTTCCAATTCATCCAACGAATAATCTACAATCACATCTTCCTTTTGAAATGTTCTTAGCATGTTTAATTCGCCAAGGTGGTAGAAATAACAGATGTCTCTAACCGCAATCGGGATGACCTTATCCGCTTTCGACGTCATGATGACGTCTTTAGAAGGCCTTTCTACGCCTGCGGGCATGTTGCTTAAATTTTCCCTGACAGTTTTCCATTGCCGGTAGAAGTAGAAGGCCACGTAATATACATTGACCAACAACAACATTAACAGGATCACGGGGTAATCGTAGGTGAGATACCTTGTAACGAAAATGTCTATGTCGAATAGCCGGAAATATAGCGTCGCCAGTAAAAATGCAAGGATCGCGGGCAGCACCAGCGCTAAAGCAAGCTGTAAACCGACCCGCTTTGCTGGATGCTTATTCCAGTCATATCGTCTATCCAATTTGATCGTAACCAGGTAAACAATGCTAACCAGCATAAATGCGATAACCGCACTATACAACAGGGAACGATAATAGTCCCAAGATAAGAGCATCTCGAAAAAACTCTCCGTTTCTCCAAATGCAACAATAAAATGTGCGGCAATCAATGAAAGTATAAGCCGGAAGTAAAAATCGTGATAACCATATTTTGTTTTGGGAGCAACTGATATATTTGTCATGACCCGGTTCTGCAACTATTGATTCTACGCTGCTCGGCTTAGAGCTATTCAAACATAAACATTTTACTAACACAACAGTTTTACCTATGGCCCAACAACCATTTACACCTACCGGCGTGCAAGCAAAACAAGCTGAACTGTACGCTCTGTCGAACAACGACCTCCTAACGCAAGCAAATTTGATCCGAAGTGATCTGCGCAGCTGGGTACGCAACAATTTTATCCTGGACCAGACCCAGCAAGCGTTTCTAAGCAGCATTGACAATCGCTGGATACAGGAAACCGCCGCGGAAACAGGCTTCGCCGTCGAGAACCGGCTGCCGGTAAGCTTGACCGCCAAAGGCCAGGGAAGCGGCAAGCTGATTCATAAAGGAGGATCGCTGGGATGCGATTATTCTGCGTCCGGTGGATTTGTAGCGTCGGGCACACTTGCGTTCACGGTAACATACTTTTAGTTATCCGGGTCTTATCCTGTGCATTTAATTTGCAGGTAAATTCTTTACGATCAGGTTATTCGCGCTATGGTTAAATGAAAAATTATTTTCAACTAACCATGGTTGTCACTATTTTTATCTTTTCGTTTGAGTTTTAAATGAAGTCGCAGCGGCCCGGAGTTCAGTATAATGCCCCGAATTTGGATGATCCGAACGCCTTCAGTGCGTGCTTTCGGGAATACTATGCTGCACTCTGTTACTTTGCACAGCGAATGTTAGGTGACGCCTCCGATGCGGAAGATGTGGTCGAGGAGTTGTTTGTACGTCTCTGGAGCCGCCAACAGACTTTCGCGGATGAAGGTCATCTCAAAGCCTTTTTATACCGGTCCACAAAGAATGCCTGTCTTGACTTCATCAAGAAATCGGAACGGTCAGGAGAGCGAAATACTTTCTACGTATCCGAAGTATATGAAAACGACGAGGGGTATTTAAATGAGATCATTCGTACCGAAGTCATCCGCGAATTGTATCAAGCAATTGACGATCTGCCGACCCAATGCAACAAGGTAATTAAGATGAGTTATGTGGAAGGCAAGACCAACCAGGAGATTGCCGATGAACTGAGCCTGTCCCTGCAAACCGTAAAAAACCACAAAGCACGCGGCCTGGCTATGCTTAAGAACAGCCTCCCGGCCGACAAGTACCAGATGCTGTTGCTGATCCCTTACCTGGAACTTTTCGATCTGCTGTCCAGGCACTGATTTATTTTTCCAATCTAAGGTACTTTTATACAAGCATGTCGTATTGGTAGCAACTGATACACGATTTCTATGCTCCTAAATTCCGCCTGTGAAACATTGATATTCGACGATAAGTTCGCCCAACTGTGGCGGTTAGTTGGCAATACACCAATGGTCAAATTATGTTACCGCTATGAGGGAAAAAACGATTTTATCTATGTCAAATGTGAACAATATAACCTTACCCATAGCATCAAAGACAGGATCGCGTTGTATATGCTGCAAAGGGCCTACCAGCTCGGTTGTATTTATCCCGGCTACCGAATTATTGAAGCGACCAGCGGCAATACCGGTATTTCTTTTTGTGCCATCGGGAAGGCGCTGGGCCACCGGGTCCAGATCATCATGCCAGACTGGTTAAGCAAAGAGCGGGTCGATATTATGAAGTCCTTTGGTGCGGAAGTGATATTGATGAGCAAAGAAAAGGGCGGCTTCTCCGCCTGTATTCAACTGGCAGAATTTATGGCCAATCAGAACAGCAACATTTTTCTCCCCCGACAGTTTGAAAATCCGTTGAATGCAGCGGCACACGAACAAACCACTGCGCCAGAGATATGGAAACAACTCGGCCAGTCTAAGATGCAGCCCGACGCATTTGTGGCTGGCGTTGGTACCGGGGGCACGATTATGGGTGTTTCGGCTTTTGTCAGACGGAATCATTATCAGACAAGAGTTTTTCCGATTGAACCAGCCGAAAGCCCGATCTTAAGTACGGGACGTAAGACCGGTAATCATCGGATACAGGGTATCTCAGATGAATTTATTCCACCGATCGTTCAACTCTCTCAACTTGACCAGGTAATAAAAGTCAATGACGGAGACGCTATCCTGATGGCACAGAAGCTGGCAAACCAGTTGGGGCTTGGTGTTGGTATTTCATCCGGCGCCAATGTTGTTGGTGCGATCAAAGTCAAAGCACTGTTGGGCAAAGACGCTCATGTCGTGAGTGTGTTGCCCGACTGCAATAAAAAATATCTAAGCACTGATCTGGTGCAAGTCGAACGGGAAGCCGAAGATTATATCACGCCCTATGTCGATTTCATAGGATATCAGCCGCTTGATAAAGCGGGCATGTAACCATACAACTATTTTGTGCTCCAACGATAAAGGTCTTTTTCAGTAAAGCTGCGCGAGGCGGTTTATAATAAGTAAGTTAATTAATCCGGCACTTCCGCTATTTCGGCGGAAGTGTTTTTTTGATAGGTACTTTTCATCCATCGCGTCGTATTACCTGATAAACGTTGTCAGATGGAAAATGAGGAACTATCGGCCTTTGAGATAGCCGGTTTAATTGTTCAGCTGTTGCATGGCAATATCAGCGATGATGACCGGCTGAAACTGGACCTTTGGCGCAACCGGGATGCGGCGAACCAAGTTGTCTACGAGGAGTTGCTCAATGAATCGACTAGAGAAGAAGCATTGCATCAGTTCTCGAATTTTGATACGGATAAAGCCTTCGACAGGCTGAGCCAGCGCATAGCATTACCGACAGCAACATCTCATAAACATCGCATTCAAACGCTTATTTGGCGATGGTCCATCGCTGCCTCGATAGTGATCGTCCTCACTGTCCTGTTTTTATTCCGCAATGACAATAACCCCAAATTGCTTACTGCCAGCGTGCCGATGGGTAAGATGATCCAAATAACCCTGCCGGATGATTCAAAGGTGTGGCTCAACGCCGGAACAACACTGCAATACCCGGAGCGATTTTCCGACCACCGGCGGGCGATTATCCTGAAGGAAGGCGAAGTTTTCTTGGACGTTATGCATGATCCGGATAGACCTTTCGTTGTACAAACGAGGCATGGGAAAATATCCGTGTTAGGTACTTCCTTTGATATCAGCGCCTATAAAAACGACGGCGAGGAAAAGATCACGGTAAGCACCGGGAAGGTGGGCCTCACCGTCAGCGATCAACGGTTGACAACATTTATTCTTCCCGGCGAACGAGTAACGATCGGGAAAGCCGATCATTCACTACATAAAAGCAAGATCCTGATGGAAGATATTGCAGCATGGAGAGCGGAGCGATTGATCTTTGATGACCAGTTGCTGCCGGAAGTCATGGAAAGCCTGGAACGCAAGTACAATGTCACGATACGGATAGAAAACCGGCACTTGCTTTCACAAAGAATAAACATGCATTTAAACAATCAGCCTTTGACGGATGTGCTGACCGCAATCAGCTTTTCGAGCCATTTGAAATTTGAAGTAATCAATGAAAAGTTAATAGTAATCAGATAACACTACTTCCCAGGGAGGGAGTGTGAAAAGCCCGGGGTCCTTGCAGGCCCCGGAACTTTTTTAGCCGCTGCAACACAGATTGGAACCCTTGATGCAGAGGCCGGTTCAATAAGTTTCACCTATTAAACTAAACAAAGATGGTAAAAATTTACCGTAAACACCGTGCTATCATTTGTCGATGTATGCGCATCACCACTATAATAATCGGCATACAAGCATTTTTTACTTCTGCCTTGCTGGCAAGTACTATTAATGCTCAAAGCGTAAGTCTGAATATCAAAAATGCAAAAGTCGCGCAGGTTTTTGCCGATATCGAAAAGCAGACGAATGTAACCTTTGTCTATAACACCGAAGCCATCACCGGGCTCAGCAATATCACCATTAAAGTGGATAAGCAAACGCTTTCAGAAGTGCTGACCATTCTGACCCGCAAACTGCCGCTACAGTTCAGGCAATCGGGAACAGTTATCGGCGTGGATAGGATTTCCTATCAGAAGCCCCAAGCAGTGCCTTCAGAAAAAACTGAGCCTGTTTCGACTGCGCCGCCTTTAACAATCAACGGCAGGGTACTCAATGAAAACGGGCAGCCGCTGTCCGGTGCGTCCATAAGAGTGAAAGGCACATCAATAGCTACTTCCACTGATCAGAACGGGGCATTTACCTTGCAAAATGTCAAGGAGAACAGTGTTGTTGTCATTAGCTACGTAGGTTACCTCCCGAAAGAAGTTACCGTCACCCGCGAGGTAAGCAATATCATCGTTACGCTTGCACTCGCGTCATCAAAGCTGGATGAAGTGGTTATTATACCTTATGGTACTACCACGGAAAGATTGAATACGGGTTCCGTAGCAAAAGTCAGCACGAAGGAGATCGATGAAGAGCCGGTGTCCAACCCGCTGGCAGCGCTGCAAGGCCGTGTTGCCGGCCTGATCGTAACCCAGGCATCAGGGCTTCCCGGCAGTTCTTATACCGTCCAGGTCCGCGGCCAGAATAGTATTTTGAGCGGTACCGATCCATTGTATATAGTCGACGGGGTACCATTTAATGGAACGTCGCTGGACGAAGTCTCATTGGGTTATCCCTCCAAACAGAGTCCTTTTAATAGCATCAGCCCGAATGACATTGAAAGCATCGAGGTATTGAAAGATGCAGACGCGACGGCAATCTATGGATCGCGTGGCGCCAATGGCGTGATCCTCATTACGACCAAAAAAGGGAAGGCCGGTAAAACCAGGATAGATGCGGATGTCAATTCCGGGTTTGGCAAAGTGACACGCACCATGCAATTTCTGAACACCCAGCAGTACCTCTCTGTCCGCGAGGAAGCGTTCCGCAATGACAACCGGGCTATTACACCGGCTGTTGCCTATGACCTGGTTTCATGGGATACCACCAGGGATATAAACTGGCAGCAAATGCTGATAGGGGGCACCGCCCACCAGACCAATGCCCAGGCCTCTATATCGGGCGGCAATGACCAGACACAGTTTCTGGTCGGCACCAATTATCACCGGGAAACTACCGTGTTCCCAGGCGATTTTAATGAGCAGCGGGCAGATGTGCATTTTAATATCAATCATCAGTCGCTGGACAACCGGTTTTCCATGACCGTGAGCGGGTCCTATTCCAACGATGTGAATCATATGATCCAGGGTGACCTTTTTTCGAATATCAATTTACCACCGGACGCACCATATCCATATGACGCCAATCATAATCTTGCATGGCAGGAAAATGGTTATTACTACCTCAACCCCCTGGCGCCGTTGTATCAGCCTTATACGGCGACAACGGATAATCTCCTGGGTAATATCAACCTGTCGTACAAGATATTGCCCGGCCTTACCGCCAAAGTAGATGCGGGTTACAGCTACATGCAGCTCGACCAGGTCGCCATTACCCCGGCAGATTCGCAATACCCGCCTTTTAGTCCCGAGAGCTACACTACATTTGGGAGCAACAACATCAAGGGATGGATCGTAGAGCCGCAGTTAAATTACACCCGTACGATCGGCAAAGGCACGCTCGAAGCCTTGTTGGGCGGATCGGAACAGCAACAAGTCACAAATGGCGATAATATCTTTGCAACCGGGTATAGCAGCGACGCGTTACTTGCTTCGACTTCCGGCGCCAGTAGTGTGAGCTCCTCGTCCAACTACAGTGAATACAGGTACCAGGCTATTTTCGGTCGCCTGCATTATATGTGGGACAATAAATATATCCTCAACCTTACAGGCCGGCGGGATGGCTCTTCCCGATTTGGGCCCGGCAATCAATATGCCAATTTTGGGGCAATTGGGGCCGCATGGGTATTCTCTGAAGAGTCGCTCATCAAGGACAAGCTACCGTTCCTGTCGTATGGCAAACTCAGGGCAAGCTATGGGATAACAGGCAATGATCAGATCGGCGATTATCGGTACCTGGATTCCTGGCGTCCTACCGTGTATCCTTACCAGGGTATCACCGGCCTGCAATCATACACCCTTTTCAATCCCAATTATGCCTGGGAAATTAACAAAAAGCTGGAAGCAGCCATGGACCTGGGTTTCTTCAAGGACCGCATATTATTCTCTGCCAGTTATTTCAGGAACCGAAGCAGTGACCAAC
>JAFDZL010000010.1 GCA_018266935.1 Bacteroidota bacterium
AACTTCAGGTCGAGGGCTCGTATCGCTGAAAAATAGGGTGTTAGTCTGCTCCTGAGCAAGGTTCTGAGCGTGTCGTTTTTTGCGGAATAGATCGAATCGATCAGTTTACTGTATTTCCGCCTAACCTGTAGCTTACCGACGTTTAATTCTGAAAGTTGTTTTTGTGTCTCTGAACCCCGGATCAGGCCGTTATCGAAATCGCCGGCAATGAAGCTTCCCGTCAATTCGGAAGGTTCAAGAAATATTATAGTAGAATTTGCATGCCGGCCATATTGCTTTTTAGTATACAAGAGTGCCTTTGTTGGGCCGTAAATTCTTCCTGTAAAATTAAATTGCCCGTGCGTTATGCGGCTGCTATCGCTAATTTTCTGATCTCGGATATTGTAGGTTAAATAAATATACCCGGAATCCAACCCGGTTACATTTCCCCTAAACTCAAACTTATGAGCAAGGCTGAGCTGGGCATACGCGGGATAGAAACCAACCAGGATTAAAATGACAATCGCAATTCTCATATTACAGGGATATCAATTAACTTACGACACCGCACAGAACGAGCCTAAGATGGGGGATATTCCTTGCTTACAACTGTTGCTGCAACATTGAACGTTCTCATAACAAGGCTCATCAATTGCCAAGCAATCTCCACTACCTGCCATTATCTGTTTCATTTCTTCATGTGAAAGTAAATGAAATGCACCATTGAAGGTGATTTTTTCTGTTTTCATAAAAAATCCGATTAAGTTTAATAACATTTGAAATAACCCATTGCATGAAATACGGAATGCAATGGGTTACTATTTACTTATTGCGACTGATTGCAAGTTTTACCGGTTGACACGGAATCGCCCGAACCGCAATTGTTGCTGCAACATTGAACATTGTCGTTGCAAGGCTCGCCCAATGCAAGACAAGTTCCGCTGCCAGCCATAATGGTTTTCATTTCCTCTCTGCTCAGGGCATTCTCAATGCCGTTGAAGCTAAGTTTTGTTGTTTTCATATGAATGTTTAGAACTTTTATAGTTGCTTACTTTAATTTAATTAATGGAATACACTTTAATGGAAACCGTTGTTGCTTTTTATTCGAACATCAGGACTGGTTACACGATTTTCCCGTTGTAGCGCCTCCATCGGCACTGCAATTGTTACTACAACATTGGACATTGTCATTACAAGCTTCACCAAGATTTAAACAGGTGCCGCTGCCTGCCATGATGTTTTTCATTTCCTCTTTGCTTAGAACATTTTCAATGCCCTGGAAGCTTAGTTTTTCTGATTTCATTTCTCCTTTTTTTTAAAAAATTGATCTTTAATTACCGTAATTACGCTTCGGTATTCAAGCTGCATGTATCTAAAGTGCATGCTTCTTTACTTTCGGCCAAAAAGTATCTTTAATTGATTATTTTAGAATGTACATCAATGCTTCTATGTCATAGCTTTGTGGTAAGAGGTAACCATTCACAAAAATTGTAGGCGTATGCGTTATTTCAGCCTCAATACACCATTCGCTCATCGCTTCAACTTTATCATCCTGCTGTTTCAACTCGCCATTCATAGGGTATTTTGCTGAGAATAGCTCATAGTCTTTTTTAGGCGCCAGGTACCAATCGTCCAGCGCTTGTTGGGTTCTTGCCCGGTCGTTTTGTGCAGCAACGGCCAGCAGGTGTTTCACAATCGGCGCGCCACGATCATGTTCATTGTTTTTGGCAGTAAATATTACCCGTACGTTGATGTTTTTATTATTCTTTATAATATCCTCAAGCTTGGGATGTGCTTTTGCACACGGCCCGCAATAGGGGTTGCAGACTTTGATAATAGTATTCGGCGCATCCGGGTTGCCAATGGTGATGCCTAACTGCTGCCAGTTATCAGCCGCCTTTGCCTGCTGGATTAAAAGTCCGTTAAAGATATCGGGGTTATATTGCAGCCGTTTATAGGCGTTTTTATACAGGTCGTGATCTTTCGCTTTAAAAAGATAAGGTTTCAAAGCATACCAGCCTGTAAGCGGTAATAGCAATGCAAATGCGATTTCGAACAAAGATGTAATCCCGCCGGCAGCAAGAAATGAAAATGAATGAACCGGCAGCCAGAAGGTAAAAATGCTCCAAACTAATTCAGCAGCCAGCGCGGCTTGAATGGTAAGGCAAAGCGGGCACCATTGTTTGGCCACGCGCCACTGGTAATAAATACTGAATAAGATATAGGGCGCGGCAAATGCGTTCAGAATAGCCAGGCAACCTGTTTTGTAGGAAAATGATAGGCCGGACATCAATAATATCAACGCGGTGGAAGCGAAATAAAAGAATCCTATCTCCGACCAGCTTATTCCCCATAGTTTAGATGCCTTGCTCCCTAATATCGCATCGCAATTAGTTTTGGCGCCCGCGGTGCAAATGTTTTTGACAAAGGCGTTGGTTTTATCTGTTTCATAGGCCAGCAATAAAGTTGCCGTTGCAAGACCGGCTAACTTGATAGCTGTTATGGGAACGTAGGCCAGGGCGTCGGCGGTAATGCCATTAGACACAGCTATAAACAATAGCGTCAGGATTGCTGCCGAGGCAAGCAGATATCGCTTATTGTTTTCGGCCAGCTCTTTTCTCCGGTTAGCCTTGTAATTTTTTTCCCCGCTGTTTTCGTCCGGCCCGGCAACCAGCGCTACCCGCTTAAACCGCTGATAAAATTGCGCTTTTTCAATGGTCTGTGCCTTGTTTCGGTCATAAATAAGATCAACTGTATCGCCGCTTATCCTTGTCACCAATGCAAAGTCGCTCCCAACGCCCGGGATACTCATATAGGCTATGAACGGCGCCTGCAATTGATCGATTTCCTCCGCGGGAACATTATACGCCGCATTAGGAATGTTGTACCTGTCCAATGTATCGCTCAGGCTCAGCAGGCTCGGATAGTAAGGATTCTCCTCAATAGCTGTTTGCAGCGAGGACTTAGTTACCGGTATATTCAATAAGCGAGCGTAAGCAAGCGCAACTTTTTTAAGGTTGGAGTTAAAGGTTTGGGCCATAGGGGCGGATAATTGTTTTATCGACAGGTAGATGGTTGCTTGATTAGGTTATCCTAATGTCGGAAGATGGCTGGCATAAAGTCAACCCGTTTTTTCACGGTATTTTCCATAGTAAAAACACCCAATTTTCAAATTCTGACGAATACGTACTTGCGGTGTATTTCGCAATGCTTACGCTGAGTTGGCGGCAGCGCATTTGGTCAGCGTAGCTGTGATAAGGACCCCGGCTTAATTATTTATCGGCAAAATAAATGCTTAATTTAGCGACAGTTAAAAACCTGGCGCTTATGAAAAGATCATTACTCTTACTCGTTTCCTGCATTTTAGTTTCCGGCGCTTTTGCGCAAAGCCGCAGGCCCGACAGCGGCATGTTCCTGCTGCACAAATTCCAGCAGCAAATCGGTAAGGAAACTTACCATATCAGTACAAACGGCAACGTAGTTTCTTATTCCGCTGATTTCAAGTTTACCGATCGCGGGTCGCCGGTGCCGTTGAAAGCCGTGCTCGATATACAGCGCAGTAATTTTGAGCCGCTCAAATTATCCATTAAAGGCAACGTCGCCCGCGGGGCC
>JAFDZL010000110.1 GCA_018266935.1 Bacteroidota bacterium
AAGGCGTTGGACTGGAACAAAGAAGTGGTGATCAACTATAAATATGATTCGTACCCGGATGGCGTAGCAGTGCTTGACCTTGAACGCGGAAAGCTCGACTCGGTGAGAAAACAACCCTGGCAAACGGACGACGCTTTAGGCAATCAATCCTGGGGTTATACAACGACCAATACCTTTAAGGATGCGCGTTATGTGGTAACGAACCTGGTCGACATTGTCAGCAAGAACGGAAACCTATTATTGAATATCGGACCAAAATCTGACGGGACGATCACGGACCAGGAAACACAGGTTTTGCTTGGTGTCGGCAAATGGCTGGCTATTAACGGCGATGCGATCTACGCGACGCGGCCATGGAAGGTTTACGGTGAAGGGCCAACTAAATCCGCCAGCGGCTCGTTTGCCGATCAGAAAGTGCCATTTACTTGGCGGGATGTACGATTTACAACTAAAGGCGATACCTTATATATCATCGCTCTGGGCTTGCCGAATAATAGCTTAAATATTAAGTCATTATCAGCGAATTCTGGTCATGGCAAAGTAGCATCTATAAAAATGCTCGGAAGCAGCGAAAAAGTAAACTGGGTGCAGAAGCCGGGTGCGCTGGTTATTGATCCTTTAAAAAGTTACCCGTCAGAATACGCGGTCAGTTATGCGGTTACTTTTGCTCACTAACCAGGATGGGTGAGAAGCTGAAATCCGAAATATTTAAGTTCAAGCAATTTGATGTCGATCAAACCGGCTGCGCCATGAAGATCAATACCGATGGTGTATTGCTGGGCGCTTTGGCCGATGCTGATCATCCTAAAACTATCTTGGACATTGGTACAGGCACGGGTGTTATAGCCCTGATGCTTGCTCAGCGTTTTTCCGGATCCCGAATTGATGCGGTAGAAATAGATAACGAGGCTGCCGAAACCGCCCGCCGGAATTTTGAAAGTTCACCCTTTTCCGAAAGGCTGACCGCTTTGCCATTTTGCTTTGAAGAGTTTTTTGAAAAATACCCTGAAAGGCAATATGACCTTATAGTCTCTAATCCGCCATTTTATATCAATTCACTCAAATCGCCTCAAAAGGGGAGGCGGGTCGCTAAGCATGCGGACAAGGACTTCTTCGAAAATCTGGTCAAAAGAGCGTCGGCCCATTTAGCCAGAAATGGATTAGTTACTCTCATTTTGCCTGTCGATACAGCGGAACTCGTTATAAAACTGAGTGAGCGATATGGGTTGTTCCCGGTAAAAAGAGTTAATACCCGTTCATTTTTTGATTCAGAGCCGCACAGGGTAATATTGTTCTTAGGGTCAAACCGTAATGGACTGGAACAAACAAGTTTCGTCATCTACAAATCGCCAGGTGTTTATTCAGAAGTTTATATTAAATTGCTTCAGCCTTATTTTATCGCGTTTTGAATATGAAGATCGTATCCATATTTTTTCTACTTGTTTTGTTATTTCCGATCGCTTATTTCGCTCTGCATATTTTTTCGCTTTATGACAGCAAAAGCCCTTTGAAAGCTTTTGGCGTTAGTGACGATCTGATTTATGCAATGGCTAAACCTTATATTATCTGGTTAACAATTTACCTGATCGTATTTATTGCCTCGATTTTTCTGAACGTCAGAAAAAAATATACGCCAAACGTCATATTCCTGGGTGTAATGATCGGTATTTATATAGTTCTTCCTTATTTTCTAAACCATATATGACCCGCATCGGCCTTCTTTCCGATACCCACGGCTATCTTGACGACGCTGTCTTTAAACATTTCGAGCAATGCGACGAAATATGGCATGCCGGCGATTTCGGCTCGATAGAACTGGCTAATAAGCTTGCCGCCTTTAAACCATTACGTGGCGTTTACGGCAATATCGACGGAAAAGACATACGCCAAACATATCCCGAACACCTGCGTTTTATGTGCGAGGATGTGGACGTTTGGATGACGCATATTGGCGGCTACCCCGATCATTATAGTCCGTTCGTTAAGCGTGAAATTTACACTAAGTCCCCTAAATTGTTCATTTGCGGGCACTCTCATATCCTTAAGGTTATCTATGATCAAAAACTAAGTTTGTTACACTTAAATCCCGGTGCAGCGGGGAAACAAGGCTGGCATAAAATACGTACAATGCTTAGATTTTGTATTTCTGAGGAAAAAATCCATACCTTAGAGGCCATAGAATTGCAGAAATAGGATTGTATTAAATACACTAAGTATATGAGAATAACCAAAACGCTGGGTCAGTTTATTATTGAGAAGCAGGCAGACTTTCCGTACGCTAAGGGTGAGCTGTCGAGGCTGTTGCGCGACATCGGTATCGCAGCAAAAATTGTGAACCGCGAGGTGAATAAAGCGGGACTTGCGGATATACTGGGCGAGAACGGAACTACTAACATCCAGGGCGAGGGTCAGAAAAAACTGGACGTGTATGCCAACGAACAATTTATTTCTGCATTGAAGCACGGCGGCGAGTGCTGCATAGTAGCTTCAGAAGAAAATAAGGAACTGATCTACCTCGATACAGATATTTCAAAAGACGCCAAATATATTGTCGCTATAGACCCGCTAGATGGCTCTTCCAATATTGATGTGAATGTGGGTATCGGTACGATCTTTTCGATCTATCGCCGTAAATCAACCAAAGGCCGCGCGACTGTAGAGGATGTTTTGCAAAAGGGTACCGAACAGGTTGCAGCCGGTTATGTGATCTACGGTTCATCTACCATGCTGGTCTATACGACAGGTAAGGGCGTGAACGGGTTTACGCTGGACCCCTCCATAGGCGAGTTTTGCCTATCGCACCCGGATATGAAAATTCCGAAGGATGGGGTGATCTATTCTATCAACGAAGGGTATTACGCCCACTTCCCGGACGGCGTTAAGAAATATATCAAATATTGCCAGGTGGAGGACGATAAAACGCGACGCCCATATACTTCGCGTTACATAGGTTCAATGGTGGCCGACCTGCACCGCAATATGATCAAAGGCGGCATTTTTATCTATCCCATTACTTCACAAGCGCCTAAAGGTAAATTAAGGCTGGTTTATGAGTGTAATCCAATGGCATTCATTATAGAGCAGGCGGGAGGCCGCGCGAGCAACGGCTACGAGCGCATTCTTGACCTCGAAGTAAAGGAATTGCATCAGCGAACCGCCATTTTTATAGGCTCGGAAAATATGGTATTTAAGGCTGAAGAAATGATGGCCTTTTTCTCACCTCAGGTTACCCGGAAGAATTTTGACGGCGAGATTTGCATTCAGTAAGTCCGGAAGATGGATTTGGGTTTACAATAAGCTTTCCTTCGCTGATTCCAATTCAAAAACGGAATCAATCAGTAAGTCTTTTTGTTTGTAGGCATTTACAGCAAGTTCATCGCAGCGTTCATTTTCCGGGTGACCTGCATGACCGCGTATCCAGATGAATTTGATATGGTGCAGCTTGCTGAGTTCGAGATAACGCAGCCAGAGATCCTTGTTTTTCTTACCCGCAAAACCTTTCTTAACCCAACCCTGCAGCCAGCGTTTTTCTATTGCATCGATCACGTATTTGGAATCGGAATGGATGGTAACGGTTTGGTTGATATTTTTTAGGGCTTCCAGAGCTTTGATCACCGCCAATAGTTCCATGCGATTATTGGTAGTTTTGCGGTAGCCCTGGGACAGCTCTTTATAATGTTTGCCCGAACGCAGGATAACGCCGTACCCACCAGGACCCGGGTTGCCGCTCGATGCGCCGTCGGTGAAAATTTCGATCATTGTTTAGTTCATGGATCATGGTTCATAGTTCATGGCCCGATAGCCAAAAATATAAATAAATAAGGCTATGAACTATGAACCATGAACTATAAGCGTTTTGCCTTCAGCCTCAACGAATTGCCGATCACTACCACATCAGAAAATGCCATTGCCAATGCACCGATCATCGGGCTTAAGAAGCCAAAGGCAGCTATAGGAATGGCGACTATATTGTAGGCAAAAGCCCAGAACAGGTTTTGTTTGATCGTAATTAACGTATGGCGGCTTATTTGCAGGAATTTGACGAATGAGAAAAGGTCCGCGTTCAACAGGATGACTTTTGCCGACTGGATGGCCACCTGGCTGGAATCATTCATCGATACACCCACATCAGCGCGGGTGAGGGCAGGGGCGTCATTGATGCCATCGCCAACCATGATCGTTTCGCCTTTTTTGCGGTAGATGTCGATCACGGTCAGTTTCTCAGCAGGCAGTTTCTCACCATGAACCTCATCGATGCCGACGGCTTCGGCCACCTTTTCACAACGGATTTGCCTGTCGCCGCTCAACAGTACCGGTATAATGCCCATCTTTTTCAATTCGGCTACCAGGGTAGCGGCCTCCGGTTTTATCTCATCATCGATCTCAATATCGGCAAGCAGCTTCTGGTTTTTGTAAAGTGAAACGTTGAATAACGTATTTTCATCCTTACTTTTTGATGCGCCGAGGAAATAATGATTCCCCTCCACATCTTCGGCGCGCATCCCCAGCCCTTTTTCTTCGGTAACAGTTTTTAGTATTACCTTTTGCTGCGCCAAGTTTTTTAAGCCGCTCACTAATGACTTCGCAATGGGGTGATTGGACCGTTCCTCAATGGCAGTGATAACGCCCCTTACATTTTCAATATCAGCACCTTGAACAGGTGTGACCGCGTTAATACTGAACTTGCCCGTAGTAAGTGTTCCGGTCTTGTCAAAAACCACGTATTTAGCTTTAGTAACGGCCTCAACGGTATCCCCGCCCTTGATCAGGATACCATTTTTGGCGGCCCTGCCCAGGCCCACCATCACGGCGGTCGGTGTAGCCAGGCCCATGGCGCATGGGCAAGAGATCACCAATACGGCCACGGCATTCATCAGGGCGTGTTGCAAACCAATATGACCTATAAAATACCCCATTGCGAAAGTTATCAGGGCGATCAGGATTACAGCAGGCACAAATATCGCCGCTACCTTGTCGCCGGTCTTCTGGATGGCCGGCTTCGCTGCCTGGGCTTTTTTCATTAATTCAATGATCTGAGCAAGCACGGTATTCGAGCCTACTTTCGTAGCGATCATGGTAATATTGCCATGCTCGACGATAGTTCCGCCGATCACACGGTCATATTTTCCTTTTTCAACCGGTAAACTTTCGCCGGTTAGCATAGACTCGTTTACCGATGCGTTACCCGACAATACGTCACCATCAACGGGAACCTTGTCACCGGTGTTAACAACTAATGTATCGCCGGGCCTGACCTCCTTGGCGCTAATCACTTCTATCTCGCCGTTAATAACGCGGTTAGCATTGACCTGCTGGATCTTTACCAGATCTTTTACTGCCGACGTAGTTTGTGTGACCGAGCGTTTCTCGAAAAGGTTGCCCAGCAATACGAGGGTAATTATCGTAGCAGCTGTTTCGTAGAACTGGTAGTTCATACCCATGTTTTCAATTGTTCCGACGAGGCTATAGACAAACGCCGACGTGGAACCGATGAAGATCAGCACATCCATATTGGGTACACCTCCTTTGACCGAATTCCAGGCGCTTTTGCCGAAATGGAGGCAGCCCACAACAAAAACAGGGAGACACAGGATCAATTGAACCACGGGCTCGTGCAGAATATGCCAGGGCAGCAGCATGGCCGACAGCAGTGGTATCGTAAAAATAGCGCAGAAAATCAGCTTGTTTTCTATTTTCTCATAAAATTTTTCTTTGTGTGATGCGGCATCTTCGATCACTTTGTAGCCAAGCCCTTCGATACCTTTTATCGCATCGGCCACCGCATTTTCACTATCAGTGCTAAATTTTACCTCCTCGGATGCAAAGTCCACCGAGATATCGTGAAAACCTTTTTTCTCCAGCAGTTTATGTACTGAGATGGCACAATTGTTACAATGCATCCCGGTTACATTCAGCTCAATTAATTGTTCAGCCATAGTGATACAAAGTTCGGCGTGATTACGTGTTATAACAGTAAGTTGAATGTAATATTAAAAATATGCTTGACTTTAGGGCGCAATTTTTTACATTTGCACTCCTCAAAACGGTGGATGTAGCTCAGTTGGTTAGAGCACCAGATTGTGGTTCTGGGGGTCGCCGGTTCGAGCCCGGTCTTCCACCCAAAGGAGATGGTCAATTTTGGTCATCTCCTTTTTGTTTTGCAACTGATCTTAAATTACTACTAAGAACAGCTGGCAACTGCCCGTTCGCAGTTCAACCTGAACGGGACGAGTTCTCCACCTTCGTTTTACCTGAAATAAATGTGGTAAATTGATGATAATCACGTATTTAAGTGATGTGAATCATTCCGTGGAAATATCTGAATGTTAAGATTTGTTTTACGGAAGCAGGCCAAATCGCTTCCGCCCGGCATAAATTATCTGAAGACGATCGGGTATTGTTCGAGGTAAAAATCTACTTTCCCGCCTCAATTTGGATTGCCGGTCACCGATTACTACACCACGCATCATGAAAGTAAATTATATAAAAGCGGTCAATTTTATAGCCGCCTGCCTTTGTTTTACTTCAGCAGGGGCAACCAACTATTATTTTTCGACCAGTGCAGGAAATGATACCAGGACAGCGGCACAAGCCAGCAGCTCATTAACACCATGGCAGTCGATCAACAAATTGAATACTTTTTTCTCCAGTCTGCAGCCCGGTGATTCTGTGCTATTTAACCGGGGTGAAATATTTTACGGCGCAATCATTGTAAACAAGTCTGGCTCGGCGTCTCAGCCTATTGTAATCGGCGCTTACGGGACTGGTGCAAAACCTGTAATCACCGGCCTGACGACGCTTGCGTCGTGGGTTTCAGTTGGTGGGGGCATTTATCAAAGCAGTTGCCCCGCGTGTTCAGTAAATGACAATGTATTAGTCATGAACGGCGTCCAGCAAGCAATAGGGAGATACCCCAATGCCGGGTATTTTACCTATCAATCTCATTCGGACAATACTTCCGTAACAAGCAGCAGCATAAGCGGAAGCCCGAATTGGACCGGGGCAGAAGTTGTGATAAGGAAAAATCATTGGATATTGGACAGGAATGTCATTACTTCAAATTCAGGAAGTACCATAAGCTTTACTGCGGCATCTTCCGATAGCCCGACTGATGGATATGGGTTATTCATTCAGAACAACCTAAATACGCTGGACACGCTTGGTGAATGGTATTTTGACCCTGTCGGCAAAAACATGGACGTTTTTTTTGGGACCAATAATCCCGCTTCATACACCGTACAGACGAGCACTTTAGCCGTTCTCGTAACCATCTCAGGACATAATTATGTTTCTTTCAATAATATTTCATTTAACGGAGCTAATTCGAGCGCTTTTAAAATCAGTTCTTCACAAAATATTCAAATTCAAAATTGTGATATCGATCTATCCGGGACAGATGCCATTGATGGTTCAAGCTGTACTAATTTCAGCTTTCAAAATTCCACCATAAATCATACGCTTAATGATGCCATTAACCTGGATGGGGGTTGCGCCGGCGCATCAATTAAAAACAATGTTATTCGCAATACCGGCATGATACCCGGCATGGGTAAAAGCGGCACCGGTACCTATGAGGCTATTACGTCGTTTGGATCAAACAGTACCATTCAATTTAATGAAATAGATAGTACCGCCTACGATGGCATCTACTTCGGCGGGAGCGGTGTGACGGTGGCCAATAATTTGATTAATTATTTCTGCTTAATTAAAGATGACGGCGGGGGGATATACGCCGGCGACATCAGTGCGACCGTTAGGAATGTAACAGGAAATATTATTTTAAACGGATTAGGTGCGGGCAGCGGAACTAATTCAACTTTTTTGCCTGTCGAAGGCATTTACATGGATGATAGCTCGACAAACTACAACGTCTCTAACAACACCGTTGCGAACTGTGCCGATGGCGGGATAAAAGTGCACAATGCTTCGAGCGTAACGATCGAATACAACGATCTTTATGGTAACGGCACACAGGTAATCATGTCCCATGATAATGTTGCACCCAATAGTCCTATCAGAAATGTGGTTTTTGACAATAACATCTTGTTTTCCAGTGCTCCCGGCCAGTTCGCGCTAAGTTTATCTACGATAGCGAATGACATTCAAAACTTCGGAACCTTCAGTAACAATTTTTATTGCCGACCATTTGATGACGTGGTTACCATATTTACGCAGTATGTGGATAATACAGGAACGCTTATCATACAACCTTATGATCTCGATAGCTGGAAGTTAGCTTCAGGACAGGATCAAACATCAGGAAAAAGCCCCATAAGAATACCTCCTTTCACTGTTAACAGTGCGATGGGCCCAAACCAGGATAGTAACGGCGCATTTAATACTGGTATCAGCGGCCTCCACGCTTATTCAACCCTGAACGACTGTGTGGTGTCATGGAACAGCGGCGGTGAACTGGATGGTGGCGCATTACAGGTCTTAAGCCCCAATGCGTCGGGTGTCGTTATCAATGTAGGCTCTGTCAGCTCGGCAAATCGGTACATTCTCAGCTTCAGTGCCATTGCCAACGGCACAGACATCATGGACGCATTTTTGCGGCAAACTACTTCTTCTTACCTACCCCTTTCACCGTCAGATTACTTCAAAATCGGCACCGCGCGGGGTGAGTACCAAATGTTGTTCTCTTACCCGGTGTCAGAGCCCAGCAGCAGTATAATTTTTGAATCGCATAACAAAAACATTACCTATTGGCTCGACAACGTTCAATTATATTCGGCAAACGTAACGCCTGCCGAACCTAATCAATATTTTCTTTTCGCCTATAACTACTCTAACGCTACTAAGTCTGTTGCGTTGAGTCAAATTTACCTGGATGCTATGGGCAACGCATACAACTCATCGTTGACATTAAAGCCATATTCGTCGATCGTTTTAATTACCAAAGGCCAAAGCGATATTGTAAAAGGCAGAAAAAGCAGTAACCCGGCTATAGTTATCGATATGACGCCCGTAGTTTACTGATAT
>JAFDZL010000111.1 GCA_018266935.1 Bacteroidota bacterium
CTGGACAGATTTTTATGCGCTCGGTATGTTGAGCACTACCGATAACGAATACCTGCTCGATCCAATATCGTGGACGAAATCAAGCCAGGCGGTTTTTAAGCAGTCGCCGCAAAACGGCGTTTATGCGCCGGGACACAATTCATTCTTTAAATCGCCAGATGGTAAAGAAGACTGGATATTGTATCATGCCAATTCGGCGCCGGGACAAGGCTGTGGTAAGGATCGTTCGCCAAGGGCGCAGAAATTTACCTGGAACAGTGACGGAACGCCTAATTTCGGCATACCGTTAAAAACAAGTGAACCTATTCCAATGCCTTCGGGCTCAAAATAAAAAACAAATGAAAATCAGGTATTTATTATTTGAGATCCTATTTTTAACAGCGACTGCTACTTACGCTCAAACCAAGGCTCCTGCAAATGGTGTTTGGCCGACGGCCAAAGCCAACGCCTGGTATGCAAAATATAAATGGATCAACGGTTCAGACTTCATTCCCAGCACGGCGATCAACCAATTGGAAATGTGGCAGGCGGATACGTTCGATCCAAAGACGATCGATCGTGAGTTAGGTTATGCTGAAGGAATTGGATTCAATGCTATGCGCGTTTTCCTGCACAGTATGGCCTGGAAGGAAGATCCGAAAGGATTTAAGAGCCGCGTATCGCAGTACCTGGCTATCGCTTCAAAACATCATATTCATACCATTTTCGTTTTCTTTGACGACTGCTGGAACCCGGATGCCAAAACCGGCAAGCAGCCTGAACCGAAAACGGGTGTTCATAACTCGGGGTGGCTCCAGGACCCGGGTAACAGGCTAAAAGATCCCGGTGAAATGCAATTGCTGAAACAATACGTGACCGATGTCTTGACCACTTTCAAACATGATGATCGCATTTTGCTTTGGGATTTGTACAATGAACCCGGCAACAGCAACAAAGGCGATAAGTCGCTGGACCTGCTGGCTCAAATTTTTGCATGGTCGCGTGCTGTAAATCCCGATCAGCCGCTGAGCGCCGGTTTGTGGGATTGGGGACTCGAGAACCTGAATAAGTTTCAAATGACACATTCTGACGTCATCACCTATCATGACTATGAATCACCCGATAAACACGAGCGTGTAGTGCAACCGCTTAAAGCAAATGGAAGACCGGTGATCTGCACGGAATATATGGCCCGTCTGCGTAACAGCACTTTCGAAAATACCATGCCGATGCTGAAAAAAGAAAATGTCGGTGCTATCAACTGGGGCTTGGTATCGGGTAAAACCAATACCATCTATGCCTGGGATACGCCTATCCCTGATGGCAGCGAGCCAAAGATCTGGTTCCACGATGTTTTCCGGAAGGATGGCACGCCTTTCAGCACTGAAGAAGTAAAACTGATAAAACAATTGAACAATATTCAGCAATAAACCGATTATGAAACTAAGCATATTATCTTTGGCCCTGCTGCCGGCATGTATACTATCCGTGTCATGCAACCGGTCGTCAAATAAAACAACCGCAAACACCACAATGAAAGACAGCATTACTTACGGCACCCTGCCCCCCGACTCCGCATTTGAGAAAACCATCGATGGCAAACAAACACACCTGTACACGCTGAAGAACAAAGCCGGTATGATACTGACGATGACCAACTACGGCGGCCGTGTTGTAAACTTGCTGGTGCCCGACAGTGCGGGTAAGCTGATCGATGTCTCGGTGGGCATGGCAAGCGTGCAGGATTATATCAACTCAACGGAACATTATTACGGTGCCACTATCGGCCGATATGGGAACCGTATAGCAAAGGGGCATTTTTCGCTTGATGGCAAACAATACACCCTGGCAATCAATAATCCTCCGAATACTTTGCATGGAGGCAAAAAAGGTTACGAGGATGTGGTTTGGGATGCAAAAAAGCTTAACGATCAGACGCTTGAGCTTACCTATCTATCCAAAGATATGGAAGAAGGTTTCCCGGGCAACCTGCACATTAAAGTAACCTATACCCTGACTGACGATAACGCAGTTAAGATCGATTACGAAGCCACTACGGATAAAACCACTGTAGTTAATCTCACAAACCACACATTTTTTAACCTGAATGGCGAAGGCAGCGGAACAATTTTAAACCACCAGGTGGAATTTTTGGCAGACAACTATACGCCTGTGGATTCGACATTGATACCAACAGGAAAAATTGAAACGGTTAAAGGTACACCTTTCGACTTTACTAAGCCGACTACTATTGGCGCACGCATCAACGACGACAACCAGCAGCTAAAGAACGGCAAAGGTTACGACCACAATTTTGTGCTGAACAAGCACGACATGAAAGTTCCTGTCGCGCTGGTAAGGGGCGATAAAACAGGTATTGTGATGGAAATATATACCGAAGAACCCGGTCTGCAATTTTATAGCGGCAATTTTATGCAGAGCAAAAACACGATGAAATATGGCGAGAAAGACGCTTACCGTACTGCATTTGCTATGGAAACCCAGCATTATCCGGATTCGCCTAATCAATTGCAATTTCCGTCAACGGTGTTAAAACCCGGCGATACTTATAAAACGGAGACAGTCTATAAATTCAGGACAAAATAAAGAACCGTATAAGTTTTTAAAATTCAATACGTTATATAGGAACTAAAACCCTTTTCGCCATGAAAAGATCACAGTTCCTCCTGGGCGTATTGTGCCTCATAATATTGGCGCTATGCAGCTGTACGCATACGCTTTATACGCATCAGCAGGTTTTACAGCAATGCCATACTAAAGAAGATGTTTTTGCTGAAATGGGGCAGCCGGACGAAATAAACCCCGGCATCGGCCTGGAGCAATGGACCTATAATATGGATAAGCAGCATCTCAAAAAAAGCAAACGCCTGAACGATTTTAAGGCTATGCCGGATACCCTGGTGAAGGATTCAGTGCAGCTGGCAAAGCCAGGCAAATATGCCCGCTACGTAAAATTCATGTTTGACGACAAAGGCACGGTAGTGGGCTATAAATCCGATGGCGTGGATCTCACCACCAATAAAAGGGACAGTTTTGGTAAAAGCCTGGTTAATATTACCGGCGCTGCTTTGGTCGTATCCGCGCTGATAGCTTTTGAGCTATATAAGGACGGCGCCTTTGACAATTAGTCTTTGTTCAGCTGATAAGACAGCGCGCCAGAGGGACATTTTTTAACCTGGCTTATGATTGCTTCGGTATCTGCACCATGAATATTGATCCATGGTTTTTGCTTCGGGTCGAAAACCTGCGAAAGCCCCCTTGCGCAATTACCGGAATGCTGGCATATATGCGGCTGCCAGATCACCGTCACCTCGCCGTTATCATATCTCTTGGTAATGTCTTCCATATCCGCTAAATTACAGCAATAAAGCTAAAAGCGGAAAGCATAAAGCTGAAAGCTTTTTCCCAAAAAATCAGAACTCCATTAATGCCGAAATTTGAAGTTGACCCGAATATTGCTAAGGCCAAAACCCTGCACACCGACTTTTATACCAGTAATGAGGTTTTTGCGCAATGCCGGGAAAAGATATTTGCGCCGTCCTGGCAATTTATTGGGAACCATGAATTGGTGAAGGAACCAGGCGACGTTTATCCGTTTATGCTATTGCCGGATTATCTCGATGAGCCCCTGGTGCTTACTAAAGACAAATCCGGCGGTGTGAACGCACTTTCCAATGTTTGCACCCACCGCGGTAATATCGTTGCCGAAAAGGCTTGTAAGCTGAATAATTTACGCTGCCGCTATCATGGCCGGTTGTTCGGGCTTGACGGCAAATTCGTTTCCATGCCTGAATTTAAAGAGGTCGAGAACTTCCCTTCAAAAGACGATGATCTGCCCGCATTGAAGGTCTTCAAATGGAGTAACTGGCTATTTACCTCAGTAAACCCGGTTTATAAACCCGAGCTTTTTTTCCGTGACATGATCGAACGGGTAAGCTGGCTGCCGCTGGAGCAATTTAAATTCTATCCTCAATTGTCCCGGACTTTTCAAGTGAAGGCCAACTGGGCGCTGTATTGCGAAAATTACCTGGAAGGCTTTCATATTCCCTTTGTACATGCGGGCTTGAACGCCGTGATCGATTTTGGCGAATATGCGACCGAGCTGTACTTCCCGTATTCCAGCCTGCAGCTTGGTTTGGCAAAAAACGGCAAGGACTGCTTTGATCTGCCTGAATCGTCACCTGACTACGGAAAAAACGTCGCGGCTTATTATTTCTGGGTTTTCCCGAACATGATGTTCAATTTTTACCCCTGGGGACTATCTGTGAACGTGGTCGAGCCGGTTTCGGTGGGTGAATGCCGTGTGCGCTTCCTTTCCTATGTCCTGGATGAAAGTAAGCTGGACAAAGGTGCCGGGTCGGGTCTTGATAAGGTGGAGATGGAAGACGAAGAGATCGTCGAGAATGTACAGCGCGGCGTCAGATCCCGATTTTATAAACATGGGCGCTATTCCGTGAC
>JAFDZL010000112.1 GCA_018266935.1 Bacteroidota bacterium
AGCAGGTAATCGCCGCTTGTTGCGCGGTCAAGGCAGCCAAGAATGTTCAGCAGCGTAGTTTTCCCCGATCCGCTGGCGCCCATGATCGTCACGAATTCGCCGGTTTCAATCGAAAATGAAACACCGTTCAGTGCGCGCACGGTTTCGCTGCCCATAAGGAAGTCGCGCTTCAGATCGTTTATTTCTAATATTTTCCTGCTCATCGTGATCTTCCTCCCTGCGATCTTCGCGGCAGGAATGGACTGCCGGCAGTAGCCGGTGCCGCAGTTGCATTTCCCGTTATTACATTGGTTATTACCTTGTCGGTGTCAGCAAGGCCTGCTAATACTTCGACATGGATATTATCGTTCAGACCTGTACGTATCGTCTTTTGAACGAGCGCACGGCCGCGCAATATCCAAACCGTAGCCACCTGGCCGGCCGAAGTGTCTTTTAACTTCCCCGCTCCTGCTGGTTGCCTTATGATCTTAAATTGTTTCCCAGCCGCGGTGTCGGGCCTGAATGACAGTGCTTTTGACGAGATCAGTATGGCGTTATTCACCTCTTTGGTATAGATGACGATATTGGCCGTCATCCCGGGTTTTAACTTCATCTCGTCATTTGGCGCATTGATGATCGTAGTATATGAGACTACATTGGCCGAAACGCTGGGATGCAGGCGTACGTCCCTTACCTCGCCTTTGAACTGGTCATTCATAAAAGCGTCCACGGTAAATGTCGATCTGTCGCCCGGTTTAACACCGCCTATGTCGGCCTCATCCACATTCGCTTCAACCTCCATCTTGGTAATGTCCCTTGCTATGATAAATAAAGTCGGCGTATTGAATGAGGCGGCTACCGTCTGGCCCGGGCTGATATTGCGGAAAAGCACGACACCGTCTATCGGCGAATAAATATCCGCATAAGAAAGATTTTTCGAAGCCAGGCGAACCTGGGCCTGGGCGCTTGCAAAATTAGCCTTGGCCTGGTTCAGCAAATTAAGCGCATTATCATAGTCTGCCTTACTTATCGCATCAGCCTTGTAAAGCTGTTCCTGTCTCGAAAAATTGCTTTTCTGGAAAACCAGTTGGCTTTGAGCATTCAGCAGGTTGCCTTTGTCCTGGTCGAGTGTAGCCTGCAGCAGCGATTTATCCAGTTGGGCGATCAGTTCTCCTTTTTTAACCTTTGAATTGAAATCAACAAACAAATTTTTAATGATGCCCGAAACCTGTGTGCCGACCGATACCGTATCCACGGGTTCAACCTTCCCGGTGGCGGTCACATATTGAGCTATATAGCCTCGCGCGGGCCGTTCGGTCTGCAATTGCACCGATCCCTGTTTTTCGCGAATGAAAAAATAATAAACCAGGACAGCGGCGACCGCCGTTACGGTTATGATGATAAAAATTTTGATCGGCTTTTTCATGATACTATTAATTGACCGGTATGCCGCGATAGAAGTTATAGATCTCGATATTTAGCAGCAGGCTATATTTGGCTTGCAGCAGCGCCTGCTCGGCCTGAATAAATTGACTTTTAACCACCAAAAAATCGACAACATTTACCGAGCCTATCCTTAACTGTTCACTGGCGATGCGGTAACTTTCCTTATTAAATACATATTGCGATTTCGCGGCGTTGTATTGCCCGGAAGCGTTCTTTACATTGATATAGGCCCGTTCGACTTCCTGAGAGAGAACGATGCCCGTGTTGGTTAAACCCAGCTTTGCCTGGTCTTTGTTGATCTTTGCTTCCTCTACCTGTGTCTTAACTGTCCTACGCGTGAAAATTGGGATAGCCAGCGTCAGACCGATCTGCTGGTAAAAATTATTATTCAGCTGCGTGAAATAATCCGGATTGCCGCCGCTGTACCCGCTGCCGACAGATGCGCCGGCCGTTAACACCGGTTTATACCCTGCGCCAGCTATCTTTATACCATAATCAGCTATCTGGATACCTAATTCGGCATTCTTGATCTCTGGACGCTGTTGCAATGCTTCCTGTTCAGCTTTTTCGAGCGAAACAGTGGTGCCGGTCTTTTTCAGCGTATCAACCGGTCCGATATCGAATCCTGTTTCCGATGGGAGAATAAGCAATTGCTTCAATGTCAGCAGATCGCCCCGCTCGTTATTTTGAGCTGTTACTAGGGCAAATTCGTCAGCGGCATGTTGAGCCTGTAATTGCACAAGGTCTTTCTTCGCCGCGCTGCCCACATCGAACCTTTGCTGCTCAAGCTTTACCTGGGCCCGGGACGTGTTCAGTACATCGGTGGCGTAAACAATAGTTTCCTTGTCCAGCAGAATGGCCAGGTATGCTTGTGTTACCTGGATAGTAATATCGTTTTCCTGCTGTTCAATGCTAAGATCGGCCGACCGCAACGCAGCATCTTTTTGCAGGATGGTATTGTTTATAGCCCCGCCGTTGTAGAGCGTCACGGATGAATTTAACCCGTAATCGCCCGATGTGCCAAATCCCTTACCACTGGTTGCGGCGATATTGCCGCCTGGTTGGTTGGTATGCATGGCGTCGGCCGTCGCCGATGCCAAAAGGTTAGGCTGCCGGGAAGCTTTTGCCAACATCAGCTCCTGTTCACTAATTTTACGGGACAACCGGAGGGAGTTGATCTGGATATTATGAGCGATGGCATATTGGATACACTCCCGCAAATTCCATTGCAGTTGCTTGTTTATCCGTGCGGTATCCTGGGCCGCCGCCGCCAGGCCCAAAACAACCGTGATGCAAAAAGTCAGCAGATATTTGATTCTGGGGAACACCGGCTTTTACTCGTTTAAATACCTCCAAAACTATCTCTACCCCTAAAAAATGACCATGATCAATGTCAGCCGCATTAATGACCTGAATCATTAAATCGGTGCCTCTTCAGTATGAAATTTGTAGAAGATTTTATACCGGTGCAATGAACAAATCCGAGATCATATTTCTTGACGGGCCGCATTCGCGGTGGAAGGAATTTAAGTTCACGCTTGAAACGATGGTCGAGTTCATTCGCTGTTTTCGGGCTATGCATTTCCTCGGTCCAAGCATCACCGTGTTTGGTTCGGCGCGATTTAAAGAAGGCCACCCTTATTACGAGCTAACGAGAAAGATGTCCGGTGAATTCGCCAAACTAGGCTTCACTATTCTTACCGGCGGCGGTCCCGGACTAATGGAGGCCGCGAATCGCGGCGCGCAGGAAGTGGGCGGAAGATCGGTAGGCTGCAATATTCAGCTGCCTGTTGAGCAAAAACCCAATCCTTACTTAGATAAATGGGTTTATGTAAAGCATTTCTTTCTGCGCAAAATTCTGCTGGTGAAATACTCCTTCGCATTCGTCGTGATGCCCGGCGGCTATGGCACTATGGACGAGTATTTTGAAGCACTGACGCTTATCCAAACCCACAAGATCGAACATTTTCCTGTCATCATTTTTGGTAAGGACTATCACAAAGAACTACTGGCGCATATCGAACTGATGAAAAGCCAAACAACAATAGGCGAAAACGACGACCACTTATTCCTTGTTACCGACGATATAGAAGAGGCCAAGGCGATGATCATTGAAAAAAGCATCAGGCAATATAACCTAAAGCCGAAGCATAAAGTAAAGCCAATGAAATGGCTGTTTGAACGTGTTTAAAATTTGAATGACCAATGAAAACGACAAACAAATTCGGACGAACTTTACCGGTCCCTTTATCCGGCGCGACCGGAATTATGAACCGGAGTTTTATGAAGCGGCGGTCAGCAGCGGAGCCGCCGCGCCGGTATAGCGTGCCGCAAAACTTCAGGTACAATGCCAATGAGATTTCAAAAGCAAAAAACAAGTTTCTTGAAGCGGCGGTTCATGAGTTCAGCGCCCCGCTAAACACTATTATTCTTTCGGCCGATCTGATCGAAAAATACTATGATACCTTAAGCAAGCAAAGTATTTTGAATGAAGTGACGGGAATCAAAACAGCCGCTACGTATTTATCAGCTATAATCAATGATTTCCTTTCTGCTAAGAACATCGATAAGGATAAAATACTGCCGGTTATTGCCAATTTCGACCTGAAAAACATGGCGGAAACCGTGGTTGGTCAGATGAAGCACCAAACCAGGGCCTGGCAGGATATTAAGTACACCCATACCGGGCCATCTTCACATGTTTCCTTAGATAAGAAGCTGCTCGAACACTGCCTGGTAAATCTGATATCAAATGCTATTAAATACTCTGATGTTGCCGACCATATCGAGGTAGGCTCGGAGATTAGCGGCGATATGTGCAAAATATGGGTAAAAGACTATGGTATCGGCATACCGGAAAAAGAGGAAAGCCAGGTATTTGAGCCTTTCTTCCGGGCCAGTAACGCCGCGCACATAGAAGGTACAGGATTGGGTCTGAACTTAGTGAAACGTTATACCGAACTAATGGGCGGTAAAGTGACTGTAGAAAAGAACGGTGAAAAAGGGATGGTTTTCAGCCTTGTATTCCCGGTCACGCCATGGCACAGCAAACATAGGAATCGCTCTGACAAATCATCGGATCAGCCATGAAGACAACCTTGAATACATCAGCAAAACAACTGGTTGCCAAAAGCTTCCTGGTTATTTTATTTTTGGTTTCGGCTTCCGCTACATTCGCGTTTCCCGTCAAAACTCACCGGGATACTTCCATTTCAGCGGGAATAAAAGCGCAATTGGCCGACTTAAAAAAGCAGCGTATTTTTCATTTCCCGCGCAGTGTAGTCCGGTTCTACAGGCGGCACAACTTTCAGCCGGTATGGGTAAAGCCTGGCGATGATGCGAAACGTACCTGGCAGGGCGTATTACTTATTAACTGTGTACTTCAGTTCGGTCTTTGCCATGCGGATTATCATCCCAAAGAGATCGACTATACGCAACTGCGCACCATACTTGAGTATCCTGATCAGGTGAAGAATGATGAAAAGGCGCGATATGACCTGATGATCACCGATGCGCTCATAACTTTTATCAATCACCTGCACTACGGTAAATTGAACCCGTATCTTACGTCAGCGAAGATCGACGCTGGCGCTGATACCGGTTTCATTGCCGGCAAAGTACTGGGGCACGCGCTTATAGAATCCAATTTAATGAGCGCTATTATCGATGTTCAACCCCAAACCACCGAATATGCTGAGTTGGAGGAGCAAATGCGAGAGCTTACCAATTTGGAACCGGATTGCGACACCTTACCCGCCCCGCAGGTGCGCAAAATGGCTATCAATCTCGAACGTATGCGCTGGGAAGCCGTTAATACTGAAACATATCTGGCAGTTAATATCCCTTCGTTCAAACTAGTCGTTCATGTACGGGACGCAACTTTCGGGTTTAAGGCAATCGTAGGCGCACCGCCGACACCGACGCCCCAGCTTAACAGTACTTTGACCGATTTTACAACGGCGCCCAAGCTGAAGATTTCACGGTATCTCAACGAGCCGCCCGGCGCAAATCCAAAGGGTGTAATTTATTTCTGGTTCAAGAATCCTTTTGCCATCTCGATGTGCGGGCACCCTGAAAAGGAACTGTTTACACCAAAAGAACGCGACCTGAGCAAAGGGAACGTCAAGATAGAAGATGGGCAGCGTCTCGCCGAGCTTTTATTGAAGATCGATGGCAACGCCGCAGAAATCAGCGCTCTGAGGAGGGTAATAAGCGATTACGGAATGAGAAATTTCGTCCTGGACAAACCTATCCCGTTCAAAATAACTTATATTACCTGTGAGGTGCAGAACGGCGCCGTCGTAAAATATGACGATATCTATAACCTCGACCAAAAGCTTGAGGCAGCGCTGTATAACACCAACGAATACCTGGTAGCTGAATAAACACTAAATGGAAGCAGCCGCTATGAAAGCCATGGTTTTTGAAGGCAAAGGGATGCCCTTAATCCTTAAGGAAATACCTGTTCCGGAGCCTGCTGAAGACCAGGTGCAGATCAAAATCCTGGCCTGCGGCATTTGCCGCACCGACCTGCATGTGCTCGATGGCGAGCTTACCCGGCCAAAGCTACCGCTGGTGCCCGGGCATGAAATTATTGGCACAGTAACCAAGACCGGCAATGCGGTAAAAGAAATCAATATCGGTCAATTGGTAGGCGTTCCATGGCTTGGCTATACCTGCGGCACCTGTAAATATTGCCGGAAGGGCAAAGAGAATTTATGCGAAAACGCAAAGTTTACAGGCTACACACTGGATGGCGGCTATGCTGAATATACCGTCGCTTACGCTCAATACTGTTTTAAGCTATCCGAGCAATACCACAATCCGGCCTCGGCGCCACTGCTTTGCGCTGGCCTTATCGGGTTCAGGTCGTACCGTATGATCGATCCGTCGGCTGCAAATATTGGTATGTATGGTTTCGGTGCTGCCGCCCATATCCTGATACAGATCGCCAAAGCTCAAAACAAAAAGGTGTTCGCGTTTACGAGGGACGGTGATACCAAAGCGCAGCAATTTGCACGCGCATTGGGTGCTTATTGGGTCGGCGGAAGCTCAGACGTTCCCGATGAAAAACTTGATTCGTCGATTATCTTCGCGCCTGCGGGCGAATTGATACCCAAAGCCTTAAAGGACCTTGACAAAGGCGGCACGGTGATATGCGGCGGCATACACATGAGCGAAATACCGGCCTTTTCGTACGATCTGCTTTGGGAAGAAAGAGCGGTACGTTCGGTAGCCAATTTGACCCGCGAAGACGGGCTGAACTTTTTCGATCTGCTGAAAACGACGATTGTGCATACGCAAACAAAACTCTTCCGGTTATCAGAGGCAAACGACGCCATTGACAAACTGCGCAAAGGGGAAATTGAGGGTGCGGCAGTGCTCGTAATGGACCGTTGACAACAATCATTTTTTCTTCTGACAGCCGTCATTCTGCGGCTTCTTTTTTTTAGGTTTTATTGTAAAGAATTCATCAATAACCCAAAGGAGGCCGCTATGGAACTCATATTGTTAACTTTGATGATTACTCATGGAGCCATTCATTTCCTTGGCTTTATTAAGGGCTTCAGGATTGCTCCTGTTGAGCCCATCGATCAAAAAATCACCAGGCCGCAAGGCGCATTCTGGCTTTTATCAGGCTCTGCTTTTATAGTCGCGGCAATTCTTCTTGCATCGCAATACGAGTTTTGGTGGGTGTTCTCTCTGCTGGCCATTATCATTTCGCAATACCTGATCATTAAGGACTGGCGCGACGCCCGGTTTGGCACCATCGCCAATGTGCTCATCCTGGCGATCACCGTGCTTGCATTTGTTGTTTGGTCTGTAATGAGTGTTTAAAAAGTAACTTTATGAAACTTATCCTAAAAATCACGGCGTCCGCGCTTTTATTTTTAACTGGTTCCGCCGCCATATACGGCGGCTTTAACCTGGTTATTCAACCGGATGGTAATAACATGCAGCTATCAACCGACCTGCTGCAATATTCGGTCTTCGATAATTTCCTTGTGCCCGGCATATTACTGCTGGTAGTTGTCGGCCTTTTCAGCGTTTATGCTATGGTAGCAGTTATCACCGGGTTCAAAAAGTATTGGCTGCTGGTGATGTTCCAGGGAGGTATTCTCGCCTCGTGGCTGATCCTGCAGATCGCGCTGATCCATTTCATCAGTGTCCTGCACCTGGTAATGCTGGTCATCGCCTTCGTGCTTATTTTGACCGGCAATGAACTCGCTCCCCTTAAAAGCGAATACCGGAACCATGAGGCTTGAAAAGCAATTAAGCGGTGGCGATCTGAGGTCGATCGGCAACGTCGATGAAGTGATGTCGCAAATCAAAAGTCAGCCGGAATTTGACGAATTGTTCAGGCTTCTTTTTAGTAAAGATCGTCTGATCGTAATGCGCGCTGCCGACGCGATTGAAAAGATCACGATAAAGAAGCCCCAATATCTCTCCGGGCACGAAGACAGCATTTTCGAACTTTGCAAAAACGCTGCTGACAAGGAGCTTCAATGGCATCTTGCATTGTTGTTGCCCCGGCTAAAATTGAAAGGGCAGGGATTATTGCGTGCCCGGGCAATTCTATACAAATGGCTGACGGACAGAAGCAATTCGCGGATAGTTCGGGTAAATGCCTTGCAGGCGATATTTGGTCTTGCAGACGAAAAGAGTAGTCTGCAGCTTTTATTTTCCGGGCTGGAACAGGAGGCGATACCGTCCATTAACGCGCGGATACAGCGCCTGAAAAAACAAATGGCAAGGCATGTCTTATAGTCAACCAATTCGCCCTCAAGCTACAAATTTCGACGGGAATATCAGCAGCGGGAGCTTCTGTTTTGCCAACGCCTTTTTTGTCAGGCTTTGCTTAAACAAGCCGCTGATAAGCGAATCATGATAATGACTGAATGACAGCAGATCGGCCTTAACATCCCGGCAAACGTTATCGAGCCGGTCAATAATGTCTTTGCCATAAACTTCCTTGACCTCTATGGCAGAATATTTCAATTTATGGGTGTGCTTTTCAAGTTCGATCTCGCGCAAACGCTTCGTAATATCGTCCTGGCCAGGCCGGTTGACGTGGAAAACTTCCAGCCTGAAGTTAAAGATATCGCCGAGTTTGATCAGGTATCTGATCGCATTAATATCCTGCTCGCTAAAGTTAGTAGCGAAAACAACCTTTCGCAATGAGCTGAAGTCAGAACGACGTGGTACGAGGAGCACCGGCCGAGTCGAACTATCAATTACCGAGAAAGTGTCGCTGCCGGTTAAAAAATGATCCATACCGCTGCCTTCCCGGGCGCCCATCACGATC
>JAFDZL010000113.1 GCA_018266935.1 Bacteroidota bacterium
GAAAGATGGCATCGTGAACATCCAGTTCTACGGCCGTCATTGGAGCGAAGGAAGGAACATTAACGCCGCCGACCTGGGCACTTTGCCACAGGATAGGGTAGGCACATTTACGCTGAGCCGCGAGGCAGGGAAAGCCACTTTCAAAGGCGTTTTCCAGGGCCATTTCGGGCATGGCACCTATTCATTTGAAGAGAATGCCGCGTTCCGGTCGTGGCTGGGCCAAAAGGGTTACAAGATCGACGACGACCTGATGCGCGCGGTTTTCTTTACGGATATCAATAAAGCTTATTTCGGCTTTATGGCGCAGAACGGTTATGACAAAATTTCGAACGACGAGTTCAAAGACCTTGCCGAAGAGGATATGAGCCGCAAAGTAATGGAAGAATATTTCAACCTGTTTAAGGCGGACGGTTTTGGCCACCAGGGCCTGGATAAACTCGTAGAGTTACGCGAGCATGGCGTTAACCCGAAATATATCGGCAGTCTGCACGACATGGGCTACAAGGGCTTTTCGCTGGATAAAGCCGAGGAGTTGCGCGATCACGGCGTGACGGCAAGTTATATTGCTGAGGTGCGAAAAATGACGAATGGCAACGTAACGCTCGAAGAGGCCGAAAACCTGCGCGACCGCGGCGTAACCGCCGACTATGTAGCCAGCCTGAAAAAGGTGGATCCTGGTATGACGCTCGAGAAAGCCGGCGAATTACGCGATCATGGTGTGACCATCAACTTCATCACCAGCCTCGAAAGCATGGGTTACAAGAACATTACACTTGATAAGGCGATGGAACTGGTTGACCACGGCGTGACGGCTCATTTCATCAAAAGCATCAACGACCTCGGCTTTAAAGACCTGACGCTTGAAAAGGCGCAGGAGCTTCGCGACCACGGCGTAACGGCCAATTTTATCAAGAAATTCCAGGATAAAGGCGTTAAGAAAAGCTTAGACGACTATATCCGGCTGCGGGACGTGGGGTTTGAGAATGATTGAGCGTTAGTTAACTGGTTATCTGTTATTAGTTATTGGGATGATAGGCTTCAGTTTGTAACTAGGCCTTTTTGTTTAATTGAAAAATGTGACCGTCGTCAGTTTTTCTGAATTGGAATATCCGCAGCTTTGCGGGCTACCGGGACAGTATTTTTATGCCGGGTAATTTATAATGAGTCACACATTTCACATCCCGGTATTAGGATTAGGTTTTTCCATCGATACACCGCTTAAAGTTGCCCGTTATGGTATTTCGTCTGTTGTTTCCATCGTCGATGACGAGCTGATCGAACGCATGCGGGAATATCATTCAAAGCAGCATAGTAAACCGTTTGTGCCAATCCTCAAATCCAAACCGAACGCGCGCCAGTTGCGGATCACGGCCTATTTGAATTTGGTTGACGACCTGGTTAAAGAGCAATTTGCACGCCTCAAAAGCGAACCTTTCGAAGAGGGTACCGACATTACCCGCTATTTCGAGTTGCTGCCGGAAGCGTCGCCTTTGCGCCAGGGGTACGACCTGATGCAGGAATACCCCGATGATTCGCGCAAGGTGTTATTCGAAGGGCTTCTGCGAAACCAAATGACCATCGGGGCCATCGACGTCAACATCATGTCCAAGGTCGATAAACTGAACTATGCCGCTAGCGGTGAATACCTGGGCGATGAAAATACGGATGCCCTATCGGCCCTCCGCGGTTTCGCGGAAAGTAAGCTGGCTGCGTCGGTCACTTTGTCGGCCGGAATGAACCCACGCTTGTATAGTTACCTGGAAACTTTCAGGGATTTTTTCCCGGATGAGAGCGGCGAAATGCGGAAAAAGATCATTTTAAAAGTGAGCGACTTCCGGTCGGCTTTTATACAGGCTAAATTTCTGGCTAAGAAAGGCCTTTGGGTTTCTGAATTCCGGATCGAGTCGGGCTTAAATTGCGGCGGGCATGCTTTTGCTACCGATGGTTATTTACTCGGCCCGATATTGCAGGAATTTAAAGAAAAACGGGCGGCGATGCAGGATGAATTGTTCGCGATGTACCAGTCCGCGCTGGAAGTGAAAGGCATAAAACCCAAACAGAAACCCGCGCAGCGCATCAGCGCGCAAGGCGGCATAGGGACCGAAGGCGAGCACAACTTTTTGCTGGAATATTATCAGCTGGACGCCACTGGCTGGGGAAGTCCTTTCCTGCTGGTGCCCGAAGTGACGAACGTGGACGAAGAAACTTTAAATCAGCTGAGCACTGCCGGGGAAGAAGATTTTTACCTGAGCGGGGCCTCGCCGTTAGGGGTTTTATTCAACACGTTTAGGAAAAGCAGCATCGAGAAACAAAGACGAGAACGGCTGCACAAGGGCCGCCCGGGTAGTCCGTGCACCAAAAAATACCTCGTAAATAATACCGAGTTTACCGAACAACCAATTTGTACGGCTTCGAGGGAATACCAGCATTTGAAAATAAAGCAGCTCAAATCAATGCAATTGTCTGAAGAAGACTATAGAAGAGAAGAAAGTAAGGTAACGGAGAAGTTGTGTCTTTGCGAGGGTCTGTGTTCTTCGGCCTATATCAAATACGACATTAGCAAACCTAAAGAAAACACTGCCGTAGCCATTTGCCCCGGACCAAACCTGGTTTACTTTAGCCGCACCTATTCGCTCGACGAAATGGTCAAACATATTTACGGAAAACTGGACCTGCTTTATAAGGTTAAACGGCCGAATCTGTTTATTAAGGAGCTTGATCTTTATATTGACTATTTACAAAAGGACCTGCAGGCGCACCTGAAAGATATGAATGATAAAAAGCGGAAGTACCTGGGCAATTTTAAAGCGCAATTGCAGGAAGGCATTAACTACTATAAGCAGCTTTTCGGCGAATGGCCGGGGCTTGCATCGGAAGCCCTCAGAACCTTATTTAATGACCTGGCGGATTCGGAGCAAAAACTTAGCGAAATAGCAATTTGAGGCTGGTGATAGTTAACCAGTGATCAGGAAACGCGCAGAATTATACCTAACCACTGGTCAACTAATCAACTATTACTGAACCCCGTTCCTCGGATCACCCTTGAATTTCAACTGGTATTCCTTTGGAGGCGTATCGCCCAGCAAGTTGTTTACAAAATAATCCCAGCGGCGGCGCATCATGTAAGATGAATATTGGCCATAGCCATGCTGACTGTTCGGGAATACCACGAGGTCGTAATCCTTGTTGGCTTTTTCGAGCGCTTCCACCACCAGTAGGGTGTTTTCCGGCGGAACGTTGTTGTCCATCAGGCCGTGGGCCAGCATCAGCTTGCCTTTCAGGTTTTTAGCAAGGTTCTCATTGGCCTGGGCAGCATAGTCGGAGTTTGCAACAAGACCGTCATAGCGTTCACCCCAATCGTCCTCATAGTTCAGGTTCTCATGGTTGCCCGATTCGGATATGCC
>JAFDZL010000114.1 GCA_018266935.1 Bacteroidota bacterium
CTTGCTATTACGTAACACGATAAATGTGCCATACGATTCGCTAACCGGCACGCCGAATTTGTAAAATTCCGACGTATCGCCCCTTGTCAGTTCAAACTGCTGGTCGCCGGTAACACGCAAGGATATCCAAACAGGATTAGTGCCGTTATGAAGACTCTTAACCATAACCTTTACCGGCGACGAATCGGGATATATCTCGTGCCGCGGCCGCTCGGCAAAAAAGTAACTTGCTTCCATCGGCATTTGGTCGAGCACCCGGTTTACAAGGTCCTTCGATTTGAGTTCTTTTATCGCAGTTTGCTGCGTTACCCGCTTCAATGAAATATTAGCTGAAACTTTGTATTGCGGCGATCTGGACGAAATATAACTGTACGCCAGGTACAAAAAGGCAGGGATAAACAGAAACGGCCCGTATCGCCTCAGCAAACGCAAACTTTTTCTTCCAAATCGGGCCATAATAATTTGGTACGGCGGGGCTGTCCGTTATTTCTATATCTTACAAAGATGGTAATGAAATTGTTTAGTACGCTAAGAAAAAATCATTTATATCCCTAACCTGAAGAATATTTTTCAACTTTCCATCTTTTTATTAGTTTTGCCGTCCTGTTTCAGTTGGCAGTCGCCGGTTTGCGGCAGGCAGTTAAAATAGAAATACTATACTGCTGACTGCCAACCATTAACTGCAAACTGACAAAAAGGGGGATTAGCTCAGCTGGCTAGAGCGTTTGCATGGCATGCAAGAGGTCATCGGTTCGACTCCGATATTCTCCACAACAAAAAACTCACTTTGAAAAAGGTGAGTTTTTTGTTTATAACGTCGTCACTGACGGCACTATGTCACAGGATTACCTGCGCCTGCGCCTACTGCAACTGTTCCGTTGACTAAATTGATCGTCCAGGTTGCTATCGGACACGTATAGATCGGGGCATCGTCTTCCATTATCCGGAGCCATATCCTTAAACCCCTCGTACCACGCAAAGCCGTTGATGTATATGCGACGCTGGTCGGCGACTCAATATTGTGGGGTATGGCAATATTTGGCCTGTCATCTATCGTCACCTGGCCTTCTACTATTTCTCCTTGCTCTACCCCGGCATGTTGCCGCCTTGCATCAGCACTATAAAAGGGAGCTGTCTCGTCGTCCGCATCCAAAAACGGAAGGACGGTTATACCGAAATTTTGTGTCACTGCATGAGCGCCAGCGCTTTCGTAATCGCCAAAAACATCATCCTGTACGCCGTTTTGTATCAAACCTATTGTTATATTCCTCTCGGCGGCCAAAGGAGAATCATTAGTAAGCGAATATGTAACCCGAAACCTCATAAATGCTGCGTTGCAAACTCTCATTCCTTCTCCCATCCCGACTTCCGGACCCGCAAGCTCACTGACCTGCGGATCGGCTATGTCCAGGGTCAAATGATGGCCGGGAATCGGAATAACCACCCGCTGCGCAACCGCATCGGTCGCGTGGCTGCTTGTAATAAGCTGGCCGGCATTGTTCCCGTATTCTGCGCCGGCCTTCGCCGCCTTATTTCCCATTATATCAGCTTCCCGCTCCAGGCCTGTTTCATCATTTACCTGCGCACCTTCTCTCATTTGCCGGGTAGCTCGTACCCGGCCTTGCTTTTGTTGTACAACGTGCCAGGCTTCGTGCGGCAAGTGGCGGTCCTGACCCGGGGCTATGTGAATATCTGATCCCTGGGCATACGCAAGAGCCTGCAGTTGGGCGGGCTTGCGGGAATTGTAATGCACGTGTACATCACTCATATCAAACCCGCTCAGGTTTTCTATGCCGGATTTCAGGTCATCAGGCATACCGGTTTTGTTTTCCCTTTTTTGTACCGGGCTAAAGCGGGAAAGGGACCGAGACTGTTGACCCAGATCATTTATTTGAGGAGCAAAGGGAGCAATAGCACCTGCAACGGATAATTGCACGGTGGGCGCAGTAAAGCTTGTGAGCGGCTGAACTTCTGTTGCTGCCCCGGCTTGCAGAAGTGGTTCATCGTCTTTTGCCGGCTTTTGCTGTAATATCGGCACGGCTGGCATAACCATGCCATTTCCGGCAACAATGCCCATTGATTTTGGCGGCACAGTTAAATGTTGTTTGTCAGCAGTTGCCATAAAACAGTACCAAATTTAATTGAATAATCGTACAGTTCATGATTCTTCGCTTCCGCGCCGTAAAAAAATTACGATGTTCTATCCCGCATCTTCCCGGTCTTGATCTGGCCTGTAGCCGAAAAGTCCGTGCAACTCATCCTTCCATCGTATCCGGTTATATACCATGAATACGATCACAAGCACGCATAGAATATCCATGGCGATCAACCCCTCAAACACTGTATCCATAGGTTTATAATCTGTTTGTTTAGTTCGTTATAGGCCGCATGTCACGCAGTATCTTTTAATGCGACCGCTTATTTCCCAGCACAACCCTTAGTCTTTTGCTGCCAAATGAATTTGTATCAGCCTTAACCACACGGAAACTGTATGCGCCCTTGCAAAGGTCAAGGCTGTCACCGGTATAGTGGTCTTTCACCCAAACCGGGATGTCTTGCGGAATACCTGTTTTTCGGCGTATTTGCAGGCTAAGCGCGTCGTCTCTCCTCCCATGCACGTCGAGGTTCACAGACATGCCTGCCGCATAAGGCAGACTATAAATAGCCATGTCTTTTCCATCGCTTGAGATACTTGCCAGGCTCACTTTACCAAAACCCGGGAAATAGCGTGCGTCATTGGCGTTGCTGAAAGCAACACTCGCTTTATGGTCAAATACGAATAGCGTTTCATCGTAATCTGTACTGTCTTCAACAAGTCTCAGGCTCAATGCAGCATTATCAGGAATGGTATCGGGTTGAGACGCCCACACAGGCTTTTTCCCTTGCGGGCCTGGCATATCTTGCCCGTCAAACTTCTTGCAGCAGCTTAGGGCGAGCAACAGGCAAAACAGTGCAAATGCTTTCATTAGTAGTAGCTTAGATTGGGCAAAAAGCCATAGCTAATATAATGAAAATCAAGTGTTTTGTAAAATATTAGTTAATTTTTTTCTTAATACTTAATACCATATCCGCCAGCTTCTTGCACCGCTTATCTCAACTTAACCATGTAACTTTTTTGTTACAAATGGCAATTTTATGCAACCTAAACCCTTAGGTTTACGCTTCAGCAACAGCTTTTTTCATTCATTAAAATTGCTGCAGGTAGCTCACTTTAAAAATAATGTGATCTTCGGTTTGGGCGATGGCAGGCGCCGTCGTCAGCTGGCTGTTTACACCCCGGTTATAAATAAAGTAAATATAGCTTAGCGGTGAGAATTCCCAGGCAAACCTCAGGTTATAGGCATTGGAATTATTCAGTGAATTTTTTTGATAAATGCCGGTAAACTGAACCCGCGGATTAAGTGCGAAGCGGCCTTGCAGAATATACAGGTTAACTGTCGCGGTTGTGTTATTGACACCCACGTTCTCGAAATGATTGGTGTTAAATTCTCCCATGAAAGAAATATACGGTATAGGCGCGAACTGAACCTTATAGTCGCCCCCGATCAGTCTGCCGTTGAAATAGCTGCCCGCCGAAAATGTAATCACGGCATTCAGCATTTTCGACGGGTCGGTTGAAAAATAGACCTGCTGGTTGAAATAATGGTAGTTGCCGGGATCAATAGTTACGTTAAGCGGAGAAAAAGCGGTGGTCAAATACTGCCATGTCCACTGGACGCCGTAGCCAAAAAAGCCGCCGTCTTTGAAATTGAACCATACGGGGAACACCGGCAGATCGGCCTCAGAAAACCTCCCGGTCGAAGCGGTGTAATACAATTCAGGCAAAATGCCCGGACCATACGCTAACAGAAAGCTTTTGAAAGGCAACAGCTTGCCACGGTAAAAATAATTTATCCCCGGCGTTGTAGCGATCACGTCGCTTCGCGACACAAAGCCCATTTGAGGGTCGAAGTCTTTGGTAATAAGAGACTCTGTCCACCATATTTCATGACTATTAGTATTGTTGAAATACTGGACTACGCCCGCAAATCCTTTCGCGCCCGTATTGGTCGTGCTCGATTGTGTGACGATCGCCTTTATAGAATTGGATTCGTTAAACCGGAAAAAACCATCGAGCGTCGATTCGATATTGGCCGCGCCGGGTTGTTCTTTCAAGGTCACCAATCCGCCTATATGGTCCTGCCCGCCAAAGTTTTGAGAGAACCTCCCAACAAAAAAGTTAGTCGCCGCGCCGCCGTTATACCCCTGCTGGCGGATTGCCATAGCGCCGTAATTAACGGAAGATGAACGATAGACAAACCGCCCCCCGCCGACGATGGGAATAGGATTTCCACTGGTATCTAAACCTATCGTCCGGCTGTTGAAGGGCTGGTAGTGCATCGAGCCGCCGGCCTGGTCGGCGTTCATCATCACCTGCTCGCCGAACAGCGATGCGTTTTCCAGGAAGAATTGCCGCTTTTCCGGGAAGAACACGTTGAAGCGCGTAGTATTATTTACTTGCTGCTCTACGTCGGCCTGGGCAAAATCCGTATTTGCGGTCAGATCGAGTACCGCGTTTGGGGTTATCGCCCATTTCAGGTCGCCGCCGTATTTCAAACTTGACGTATGCGGTGGCTCTGAGTTACCGAAATTGGTATAGTGGTCCTCTGACGCAAGGACATAAGGATCGACAATAATGTTGGGCGAAGGCGGCGGGGGCTGCAGGTTGGTGAGTATGCCCGCATAGTCCATATGCGTCGCGCCAAACACGCGCGGGAACGGCGAAAAAGCGCTGAGCTCGTTCGTGGCCCGGCGGTTCCGATACATGTTGAAGCCCCAGTTTTGCACAGAATCTTTATTTTTCGGATAGCGAAACGTTTTCCATGGAATAGCCATTTCTGCGACCCAGCCCGAATCACTGCGCGTAGTGCGCACGTTCCACAGGCCGTCCCAGTCTATATCGAAATAAAGATCATCGAACGAAAGCAGATCGCGTTGTACGCCGTAAGCATTGGTCGAAAAAACCATAGCGTTCCGCAGATCGTCGAAGGTGTCGAACTGAAGGCTGACAAGGTCGTGCCGCAAGTGATCAAAGTCACGCATGAAATCAGTAGCCATAATAGCTTTTTTGCCTTGCGGATCCTTACAAATGATACCGAGATACATGTATTTCTGGTTGTACAAAACCTTCACAACAGTAACGAATTTAGAAGGCCGGCCCTGGTAAGGTTCTACCTGGATAAAGTCCGACGCACCTTCAGTGAGGCTCCACTGTGGTTCATCCAGCACGCCGTCCACCTTAATATTGCCGGTTATTTTTACCGCCTTCAGCCCGCGTCTATGCGGATTGGGCCTAAAGAAGGTCGTGTCCTGCCCTAAAGCGCATGCAGAGACCAGCAGGAAAATGAGCGCGAGGCTCGTTCTTTTAAGCGTCATAAAAGGTGGCACGGGGTTCTAAAAATAGGAAATATCCGGCAAAAGCGCAGTAAAGGCGACATCAGTCAACCGGGTTGTTTTCACTTTGTGCTGTTAAGTATTATATAAATCATATCAATTAGGATTTTTTAAATATATATAGCTAAAAAATATGATTTAGATCATATTCACTATTGACCACGGTCAATTGAGCGGATTATGCTTCGGGTTACTTTTGTTTCGATTTTTCAATATAACAACTAAAGAAATGAAAATAGTACGTTTAAAAACCGAGATCACGCGGGCAAGCCTTACCGGATGGCTCTTATTTCTCTTTTTACCCGCGAGCATGTTTTTTTCTTCATGCGTTTCGCATAAAAATACACACGGAGCGACGAGCGATGCACAAGCTGTTACCGGCGAATATACCCCGGCCCTGACATTTGCGCCAGATGTACCACAGGCCCGTAACAATACGACGCCCAAAAAAGTGATCGTAGAAATCGAAGTAATCGAAAAGGTGATGAAGCTGGCCGATGGAGTTGACTATACATTTTGGACTTTCGGCGGCAAGGTGCCCGGCCCGTTCATCCGGGTTCAGGAAGGCGACGAGGTAGAACTGCATTTGAATAATAATGCGAACAACAAAATGCCGCATAATATAGATCTTCACGCCGTGAATGGTCCCGGCGGCGGCGCAGAGGCGACTATGACCGTTCCCGGACACTCATCGGTGTTTACCTTCAGGGCGCTTAATCCAGGATTATTCGTTTATCACTGCGCAACCGCGCCGGTAGGGATGCATATCGCCAACGGCATGTACGGCCTGATCCTCGTGACCCCGAAAGGCGGCCTCCCCTACGCCGATAAGGAATTTTACATTATGCAGGGCGAATTTTATACGAAGGGCAAGAACGGAGAACCCGGCCTGCAGCCTTTTGATATGGATAAGGCTATTAAAGAGCAGCCGGAATACGTGGTTTTCAACGGCGCCGTCGGTTCAACCACTGGGTCAAATGCTTTGCAGGCGAAAGTGGGCGACCGGGTCAGACTCTACGTGGGTAACGCCGGGCCAAACCTAACCTCATCATTCCACGTCATAGGTCAGATCTTCGATAAAGTGTATGCCGAAGGAGGCAGCGAGGTCAATCAAAACGTCGCTACTACGCTTATACCGGCCGGGGGCGCGGCTATCGTCGAGTTTACGTGCAAAGAGCCCGGCACCTATAATATTGTCGATCATTCCATCTTCCGTGCTTTTAACCAGGGTGCATTGGCTCAATTGTTGGTGACCGGGCCTGAGGATAAGAATATCTATTCGGGCAAACTGGCCGACCAGTTCTATTACCCTCCAATTCAGCAGGGAATAGCCAAAAAAGACAAACCGGCAAATGAGGTAATTGCAGCGGAGCCCTCGTTCGCAGAGCGATTTAAAGACGGTCATACGCTATTTGAATCGAATTGCAGTGGCTGCCATCAAACCACGGGACAGGGTCTGCCCGGTTCGTTTCCTCCGCTCGCAAAATCAGATTTTCTGATGAGCAGACCGGACAAAGGAGTCGGCGTATTACTCCACGGGATCAATAACCAGCCAATCACCGTCAATGGGAAACATTTCCAGGGCGTAATGCCACAGCTCCAGCTGACCGACGACCAGATCGCCAGTATCCTGACCTATGTCCGGAATAGCTGGGGAAACAAGAGCGCAGCTGTAAAAGCAGCCGATGTAAAAAAATTACGGTAATTAACAAGAAATGAAAACGCTGATTACACTGATGATAGTTGCTGGTATGCTGGCACCATTGACGCCCCACGCCGAGACCCGACCGCATAACCCGCATAGCGATCTCCATGGGGCGGCCGGCATGGTAAGCATCCCGGGTGGCTACTATCATCCGTTCCTCAGAAGGAAAGATCAGCCGTCCACTGTCAGGATCCATCCGTTTATGCTGGATGCCAACGCTGTTACCAATGAGGAGTTCCTCGAATTTGTAAAGGCAAATCCCGAATGGGCCAGGTCGAAGGTTTCGAGATTATTTGCGGACCCTGGTTACCTGAAACAATGGGCCGGCGATTTAGAAATAGGCAACGATAAAATTAAGAACAGCCCGGTTACCAATGTATCGTGGTTTGCGGCCAATGCTTATGCAAAGTGGAAAGGTGAACGGCTGCCTACGCAGGCCGAATGGGAATATGCAGCCGCGGCCGCACCCGTGGGCATGAACAAAGGCGCAAAGCTGACCAAAATAATACTGGCCTGGTACGATCATCCCAACCCGGCTGTACTTCCAAACGTTCGGTCCACTTACAGAAATAGCTACGGACTGTACGACATGCATGGCCTGGTGTGGGAATGGGTTAATGACTTTAACGGCAATGTAATGCAGGGCGACGAGAGCAGCGGCGGAACAAACGTCAACAGCTTCTTCTGCGCTGCCGGCTCGCTCAACAGTGTTAACAAGGAAGATTATGCAGCCTTTATGCGGTATGCCTTCAGGCAGGGTCTCCAGGCGCGCTATACTATCCAAAGCCTGGGGTTTCGGTGCGCCAAAAATTAAGGAATTAAATAATTGATATAAAAATTGTATTCACATGAAAACACGTCTCATCATATTCGGAATAGCTGCACTGGCCCTGGCGTCATGCCACAGGAGCCAGGTTATCAAATCGGCGCCGTGCTGCGCGAAGGACATTGCGGATCAGGGCGCGCCGGCCAGCCACATTGCCGGCGGCAACTCCATCTATCAGCTGAAAGGGACATGGACAGACCAGCATGAAAAACAACTGACGCTCAGTAAACTGAAGGGTCGTCCGCAAATCGTCGCCATGATCTTCACGCATTGTAAGTTAATATGTCCGCGAATCGTCGATGAAATGAAAGCGATCAGGGATTCTCTCCCGGCCTCGGTCAGAAAAGACGTAGGCGGCGTACTGGTTTCGTTTGATCCTGAGCGCGATACACCGGCGCAATTGAGTCAGTATGCAGCGCAGCGACAGTTGGACAATCAATGGGAACTGCTTAAGGGGAATGCTGACCAGGTGAGGGAATTATCCATGGCGCTGAATGTCCGGTATCAAAAACTTTCAGGCGGCGATTTTAGTCACACAGGAAGCATTTATATACTGGACAAGGATGGCGATATCGTTCAATCTATTGATGGTTTTTCCGGAAATATTCATAGTGCAGACGCTGTTTTAGCTAAGCTTGTGCGGAAATAGGAAGTTAAAATATTACTGCGCCCAGTAGGTGCTTGCTCGCGGGCCGATCTTTAAGGCCGCCCGCGAGCAATGTTCAAGGAAAAATCTCCAATTGCCTCCCATCATGCTGTTTATCCGTTCCAAAGCGTATTTTCGCTTTCCGGGTAACCGTGTAAACCAATGCGGAAGACGCTTTTTACTTTTTTAAACCTGTTGCTGCTGAGCGTGCTGCACGCTTTTGCAGCCGATATCAAAAATATCGGCGTGCCTTATGTGCAGAATTATACCAAGGCTGTTTACCAGTCGGGCAACCAGAACTGGTCGGTGACTAAGGACGAGCATGGCGTTATGTATTTCGGCAACTCAGGCGGACTGCTTTCGTTCGACGGGCGGTACTGGCAGTCTTATGCTATGCCCAACGGCCTTATCGTACGCGCGGTGGCTGCC
>JAFDZL010000115.1 GCA_018266935.1 Bacteroidota bacterium
CTATAACGACCTTTTGACCGCTTTATTTCAATGCAATATCTTAAAGGCTGGCCGATAAAGCCGAATGAAAGTCGGGGGCCGTTATGGTTAGCCCTCAACTTTCGCTGTTTTATTCATTTGATGCCATCCTGCGGGTCGACGGGAAAAGCGCCACATGCTGCATAATATAGCCGTGGTATTGAAGCGGGCCGTGATCTGATGTTGTTACCTTCACGTTCGCATAACCCTCTTTGGTAATATGCATGGAAATATTTTTGATGTTCCTGACGCTTTTCGCGTAATTTTCGTCGGGTACTATAGATACATCATAACCGCCGTCTGATGCGGGGGTCATGTTGTAGCTAAAGTGGATACAAGTTATACCTGAAGCGCTGGCTGTAACCGGTGCACCCGGCTCTTTGCCCAGATCGGGCAGATAGGCGATCAATGTGTCCTTCGAGATGTCCAGGTCGGTCCCATAGCCTACCGACCCATTATCATGCTTTGTACGAACTCTTTCATCTGAAAAAGTGTACCTGCCGCTGTTTACGAGGTTCTTAACTTCATTGGCTTTTCTCGTCTCGTCCAGCGCGTTCTGTGCCTTTACGGTACTCATCCCGCAAACCAGCAGGATAAATGCCAGAAATTTGCTTAAGCTTTTCATAGTCGTAGTTAATTAACTAACACTATGAATCGCGCAAATTCTATACCATAATTAACTATAGGTTAGCTAAAAATCGTCAAAGTTATTATTTCAAATAACCATCGAAAGAAATAAAATCGCGGCTGACGCTCGTTACAGATAGAGAAGCATAACCATCGCGCGAAATATATAAGATCAGCCGCTCAAGATTTTTAACGTCTTTGGGGTTGATCGTGATCTCCCAGCCGCCATTCTTTTTTTGTACCGCATTATAGGTGAATTTTGTTGACGTGAATTTAATCCCATTGTCGGTTGGATTATAAGGCACGTCAAAATAGGCCCGGCCAAAATAAGGCAGAAATGATATCACACTATCGGGCGTTACGCGCAGGTCGTATGGCGAAGTGAGCTGCTTTTGTCCGCCCCTGAGCGGTGTAGCATAATCGGCTACAAAAGTGTAGTGCTTTGCTTCGATGTTGTGTTTTATCGTAGCTTCTTTGTTAGTTTTTTTATCCTTGTCTGCCTTTTGTGCATACGCGATTCCTGATCCGCCGCTAACTATTAGCAACATGATCATCAAGTTTCTTAAAGTCTTCATACTTACAAGATGAATAAGACCGAAATATTCCATAAGGTTATCTAAAACTCTGTAACGTCCTGAAATAAGTTGACGGATTTAAGATAGTCCCGATGGCTGTAAAGTTATCGGGATTTTTTGTTGATGCACCATTTGAGGTGTATTCAAGTTCAAAGATAAATGAGGTCTTCTGTTA
>JAFDZL010000116.1 GCA_018266935.1 Bacteroidota bacterium
AATTGATCATGGGGGCAAAGTTATACGTTTTTAGTTGACGTCGGACGTATAACGTACCACGTTCAACGTACAACAAAAAAATGCATCTTTGCACATGACTTTGTGTGAACAAGTACGGCAGAAGCCGTTCTTTATATTAGGTCCATGCGTAATGGAAAACCAGGATCTGCTTTACACAGTTGCGGAAAAGGTAGCTGAGTTGGGCCACAAATATCCTATTACTGTTGTATTCAAATCATCATTCGATAAAGCTAACCGCACTTCCATCCATTCCTACCGGGGACCGGGAATAGAACAGGGGATGGAAATGCTACGGAAGGTAAAAGAACGTTTTAATTTACCTGTAACTACGGATATTCACGAGCCGGGACAAGCCGCTATCGTTGCTGAGGTTGCAGACATACTGCAGATACCGGCATTCCTGTGCCGCCAAACGGACCTGTTGGTCGCAGCCGCAAAAACAGGCAAAATAGTGAACGTCAAAAAGGCCCAGTTCCTTTCAGGCCAGGATATGTTTTACCCTGCACAGAAGGTTATTGAGGCCGGCAATGAGCAGATAATACTAACCGAACGCGGCAACATGTATGGTTACAACAACCTGGTGGTCGATTTCAGGAATATTTACGACCTGAAGAAATTTGGCCACCCGGTGTGCATGGACTGTACACATTCGGTGCAGCGACCGGGAGGGGCCGGCGGCAAAACTGGCGGCGACCGCACTTTTGTGCCGATGATGGCGCTCGCGGCAAAAGCATTCGGCGCGGATGGTTATTTTATGGAAACGCACCCTGACCCGGACAACGCTTTAAGCGATGGCCCGAATATGGTGCGCCTGCATGAGTTAGAGGAAGTTATCAAGCCACTGCTTGGCTGATATTTGTTATACGTTTGACGTTTAACGTTAGACGTACTTTTGAAGGCTTTAATCACGTAAAACGTATTACGTATAACGTACAACCTTAATGAAAGATATAGCCAAAAGAGTATTTGATATCGAAATAGAATCGCTGAAACATGTCGCCGCATTGATAAATGATGATTTTTCTGCTGCGGTGGACGCCATACTAAACTCCAAAGGCAAATTGATCGTTGCGGGCGTCGGTAAATCTGGGCTCATTGGCCGTAAAATAGCGGCAACGCTCGCAAGTACCGGCACACCGAGCTTTTTCCTGCATCCCGGCGAAGCTTTTCATGGCGACCTGGGTATGGTCGAACATAGCGACCTGGTGATATTGATATCTTATTCGGGCGAAACAGACGAGGTATTGCGCATCATTCCATTTCTAAAATGGAACAGGAACAAGATCATCAGCATTACGGGTAATCCCAATTCGACCATAGCGAAAAACAGCGATCATCATTTGAACGTTTGCATCACCCGCGAGGCCTGCCCGCTTGAATTAGCGCCAACATCGTCGACGACAACTACGCTGGTGATGGGCGATGCGCTGGCGGTTGCGCTTATGGAGGCCCGGCAATTTCAGCATGAGGATTTTGCGCGATTTCATCCCGGCGGCAGCCTTGGCCGTAAATTGGTGGTTAAAGTGAAGGACCTGATGCGCAGCGATAACCTGCCGTTCATCAATAAAGGCGCTTCCTTTACCGATCTGTTGCTGCGTATGTCGGAAGGTAAGCTGGGCATGGTGATCGTTCGCGATAGCAAAGGGATAGAAGGGATTATTACCGATGGCGATCTTCGGAGGGCTTTGCTGCGCACACCGGACACGTCAAAACTGCATATTGATGAGATGATGACCGTAAATCCCATCATCGTCAGTCCGGAAGAGTTTATTAACCAGGCGGAGCAATTGATGATGGAAAAGAAGATCACTACTGTGCTGGTTGGATCGGCTAAGGACAGAAGGATAGAGGGCGTTTACCAGATTTATAATGGTTAACTATCTTATTGCCGGTTTTTTTTTATTGCTCTCAGCTTTTGTACGACTCTTCACAATCCAACAATCTGACAATTTTTAAACCCCAGCCAACCCTTTCGCTGGCGCAGGCGTAGTTCTTAGCGGAAAACTGCCTGTTTTAACAATGCCTGCACGGATTTTCAAAAGGTCATTCGATATTCTTTTTTCGTTGTTTATAATCATTTTTTTCTTTAGCTGGCTTTGCCCTATACTGGCAATACTCATCAAAATTGAGTCGCCCGGTCCGGTATTTTTCGTACAGCGGCGTACGGGAAGACACAATACCACTTTCAAATGCTATAAATTCAGGAGCATGTATGTAAACAGTGAGTCGGATAGCCGGCAAGCCAGCCGAAACGACGGGCGCGTTACGGGGTTAGGCTCGTTCCTGCGAAAGACAAGCCTCGACGAACTGCCCCAGTTTTTCAACGTACTGATAGGTAATATGTCAATCGTAGGGCCGCGACCGCATATGATAAGTCATGCCGAAAAGTACTCACGCCTGACCGAACAATATGAAGTGCGGCACACACTCAGGCCCGGCATTACAGGTTTGGCGCAGGTGAGCGGACTGCGCGGCGAATTGCCTGATCAGGATGCTTTGCTGAAACTTGTAAGCGCCGATGTCTGGTATCTTCAAAACAGGTCGTTCCTGCTCGATCTCAGGATAATTTTTCTTACATTTTGGCTCACATTAAGAGGCGATAAGAACGCCTACTGATAACCGATGCCGATATATCTCGATCAAATGGGCC
>JAFDZL010000117.1 GCA_018266935.1 Bacteroidota bacterium
ATATCGGGGTTCAAATGCCTTACAAAAGGCAGTTTGTTATACTCGCCTGCGGCCTGTCCCCAGTATTTGGTGGCGTTCACCTTGTTCAGGCTCACCTGTATGGTCGGCTTGAACTTGGCCGCCAGCTGTGCAGTAGTGGTCTTTTTGAAATACATAGTGGCCGAATTGTTCGGCCCCATCAAAATACCGCTCACATCGCTGATCGACATGTGTTTAATGGCATCGATGAAAATCGGCTCAGCGTCTTTTGCGGCGTTTTCGGCGGCACGGTTGAGTGAAAGGATCACATTATCGCAAAGTTTACCCATCCCGGCTTGTCGCAGCACCTTTTCGGCTTTCTGCGCTTCCGGCGGGAATAATATCTTCACTTCAGGATTACCGAAATAGCCGTTCACGGCCGAAAGCAGGCTGGTGCTTTTGGATGTACCCTGCTTAAGGGCGTCCTTTAGCGCTGTGCCTATTTCAAGCGGCGACGGACCGCCCTGGATGATGTGGTTTGAAGGAGCACGCTTGCAGGTGTCAAAGCTCGAAAGCGACAGGCTTACAGCCAGCAACGGGAGTATTAGCAACAATCTTTTCATGGACGAAACTTAGGAAAAAATACAAACAGTTTTTGCACAAAGCAAACCGTTTTAACATAGTATTGTTTTACCTTTTTGTTAAACCAACCATTCAGGCATTAAACCAGTATTTATCAAAAAACAATCCGATGCGTTCCCTTTACAAAATCATTTTACTGGCTATGACAGCAATTGCCACAACAGCAACCGCGCAGTCGAAACTGACGGTTACAAGTTCAAGTTTTTCGGCCAACGGCATGATCCCCGCAAAATATACCTGCCAGGGTCAGCAAGTAAGCCCGCCGCTCCACATTACCGGGATACCTTCGGGCACAAGATCGTTGGCGATCATCCTGCACGACCCCGACGCGCCGATGCCCGGCGGCTTTACCCATTGGGTAGTCTGGAACCTACCTGCGGACGGCAATTTAGTGGAAGATTTCAAGGGCGGCGACCAGGGCCTTAACGGTGCAAAACGCGCCGGTTATATCGGCATGTGCCCGCCTTCCGGCGTTCACCATTATCATTTTATGGTATATGCGCTGGATGCTAATCTGAGGCTCGATAAGGCCTCTACGGATAAATCCCTGCTTGAAAAGGCAATGGCGGGCCATGTCCTCGCAAAGGGCGACCTGGTAGGATTATACCAAAAGAAATAGCATCAGGCGTAGCCGATAACTTTCATCAGTGCAAATACAGATCCGGCGATGAGCGCCGAGATCGGTATGGTGATGATCCATGCCCAAATGATGTTGATGGTAAGTCCCCATCGAACAGCCGAAAGGCGTTTAGTGAGCCCTACACCGATAATAGAGCCGGTAATGGTATGGGTGGTTGAAACGGGTATGCCGAAGTATTGTGTAAAGAACAAGGTAACCGCACCAGCTGTTTCGGCGCTTACGCCTTCAAGCGGAGTGATCTTAGTGATACGCGATCCCATGGTCTTGACGATCTTCCAGCCGCCTGAAAGCGTGCCTAACGCAATTGCAGTATAACAAGACAGCGGTATCCATGCGGGCATTGCCGCACCGGAACCAATAATTTTAGAGGCGATAAGCGATACATAAATGATCCCCATTACCTTTTGCGCGTCGTTGCCGCCATGCGCAAAACTCAACGCTGCCGAAGATATCAGCTGAAGCCGTTTGAACCATTTTTCAGCAGTGGCAGGCCGCGAGCTTTTGCTCAGGTGTAAAACAAGCAGCGTGACGAAATATGCTATGATCAGGCCGATGAATGGAGCTAAAACGATATAGGCTATCGTCGTCAGTACGAGTTTCATATTTACGGCGCTTATCCCATTGGCGCCCATGTACAAAGCGTTGGTGACCCCTGCGCCGGCGAACCCGCCTATCAGGGTATGCGATGAGCTTGAGGGAATACCGAACCACCAGGTGATCAGATTCCAGCTGATGGCGGCGATTAGCCCCGAAAGCAATACGGGTATAGTGACGTAATGCTCGTTAACGATCTTGGATACCGTATTGGCGACTTTGTGCTCTTTGATAAAAAAGAAAACGATAAAGTTGAAAGCGGCGGCCCAGAGTACCGCCTGGAAAGGAGTTAAAACCTTTGTTGAAACGATAGTAGCCACCGAGTTGGCAGCATCGTGGAAGCCGTTGGTATAGTCGAACAATAACGCCAGGCAGATTACTACTACTAATGAGGTTGTTACCATTTATCCTGATCAGGCGTTTTTAACTAAAATTGATTCCATTACATTAGCGGCGTCCTCGCAGCGGTCGGTGGCTGTTTCCAGTACCGCGAGTATTTCCTTGTATTTGATGAGCCTGATAGCATCCGTTTCATATAGAAACAGGTCGGCAACAGCTCGATCGAACACATAGTCAGCCTGGTTCTCAACGCTGTTGATGCGGATGCACGAATCGGCGATATTGCGTACGTTCTTCAGGTCCTTCAGTTCTTTCACTGCCTTTTCCATATCCATAGCAGCCTGGTGTATCAGTTCGCATAGCTTGCGGATGTGGTCGTTTATGTCGTCAATCCGGTAAAGGAGCATACGGTTGGCGGCTCCCTGGATGTTATCAGCTACATCATCGATCGCGGACGCCAGCGCGTGTATGTCCTCGCGGTCAAACGGCGTGATAAAGTTTTTTCCCAGTTCCAGGTATATCTGGTGGGTAATTTCGTCGCCCTTATTTTCCAGTTTGTCAATTTGCTTATAAAGTTCTTCCCGTTCGATAGCATTATTTGAATTTACCGCATCCGAAAGGCTTTGCGCCATTACAACAACGTTGTTCGATGCCTGTTCAAATAATGGGAAAAATACTTTTTTGTCTTTGGGAACGAAGTACTGGAAAATGCTGTTCAGTGACATATGAGTTGGTGTGGGGTAGATGTCCGGAGCGTTGTGTTAAATTTCTGCAAAGCTAATGTTTACAATGTTAAGTTAATGTTAACTATTCAAAATGGGTATGGCCGGGAACGGAATACCCTGTTTAGCCTTTTGCAACGTGAAACCAAATGTCGATCCGAGGCCTTCGGTACTACGCACATTGATGGTTTGCTGGTGCGCCTCGATAATATGCTTCACAATGGCCAAGCCCAGCCCTGAGCCGCCGATCTGCCTCGAACGGCTTGTGTCCGTGCGGTAAAAGCGTTCGAACAGCCGCGGCAAATATTTTTCTTCGATGCCGATACCGTCATCCGTTACTTCGATCAATACCTGGTCATGCAGTTCGAAGATGCTGACGGAGGTGGTACCATCTTCCTTGCCGTACTTGAACGAGTTGTCGATAAGATTCACCAGCACCTGGCGTATTTTTTCGCGGTCTGCGTTTACCATAATAGGATCATCATATTTTTGTTTGAAGATCAGCTTGATTTGATGATCTTCAGCCTTCAATTCTAACGATTCGAAAACTTCTTTGATCAGGTCGTTGATCTTGAATTTGGAATAATTGATCGGTATTTCGCCGCTTTCCAGCCTGGATATCTCGTCCAGGTCTTTGATCAGGTAGCTCAGCCGGTCAACATTTTTCGAGACCTTGTCCAAAAACTGCCTGGCCATATCGGTGTCCTCAAAATCGTCATCTACAATGGCGTCAATATACCCTTGTATCGCAAACAGGGGCGTTTTGAATTCGTGCGATATATTGGATAAAAATTCCCGCCTGAATTTTTCCTGTTTCTTCAACTCATCTATCTCAATCTTTTTCTGCTTGGCCCATTCGGTCACCTCCTGCTGCACGTCGTTGATCGGGTCGGCGCTAACGTGTTCGCCCAGGGCGTCGCGCAGGTCGCGGCCCAGTTTCAGGTTATGGATCAGTTTATAAATGATCTTGATTTTGGAATAGATATATTTTTCGAGCAGGATGTAAAATGTAACGAAACTGATCAGCAGCGTAAGGCCGAAAGTGACGCTCATATCGTACCAGCTATGCTTGAAATAGTAGTTGACCGCCGATACCGTAATGGCCACAGCCAGCGCATTGATAAAAACCAGTACACGCAATTTCATACCGTAAAGTTACGGATTCGCAGGTAATTAGCTCCGCGAAATTGCTTTGCCGAAATATTAAATTTCCATTAAGGTTAATAGAATTCCGGATGGGTTGCTATGACGGCTGCAGGGTACTCCTACGGAGTTTGATTTCTCTTTTTGTTATTTGCTATAAACAGGATGCTCCTATGGAGCTGATTTGCAAAGTCCCGTAGGGACTGCCTGTTTGTAGAAATAAAAAAATCAAAAATTAAGCCCCGTCGGGGCTTCCCTTTCCAGGGCGCTTACCGGATAGTGGTTACCTCCAGATCAACTTTTACGTTGTCCGACATGACGAGGCTGCTTCCGCCGACGCCATAGTCGCTTCTTTCGATCTGAAAATTCCCCTTGAAAACACCTGTATTGCCCGTCTCGACATAAGAGAAAGGTATTTCGACGGTTTTGGTAATATTTTTTATGGTCAGATTGAAGGTGCCTTTATAGTTATTGCCGCTGCTATGCGTGAAGCCGGCCGACTTCATGCTGATCGTCGGATACTTTGCGGCGTCAAAAAAGCTCTCGCTTTTTAAATGGTCGTTACGCGTGCCATTGTCTGTATCAATAGTATTCACATCCACCGAAGCATCTATGGTGCTGCCGGCGAGGTTTGCCGGGTCGAATTTGATATCCCCCTTGAATCCTGCCAATTTGCCGTCGATCGTAATGCCCAGGTTTTTGATATGGAAAACAACCGACGATTTGGTAACGACCGGCTGCTTCATCTGCGCAAGCGCGCAATTGATACATAATAAGCCGATCAGGAAGGGGTATATTTTTTTCATGCTATAAATTCAGACCCGCAAATTTAAAAATAAGACGGACTTACGTTGGAATTATTACATTAGTGGTGGAAATATTACCTAACCAGGTCAAATCCCTATGAAATATTGCCTCTTGTCATTATTAATATTCTTTACAAGCTGTCAGTATGATCCTTATGCTGATAATTTGGCTACAATCGAGCCAAATGTCAAAGACGTTGTTGGGACTTATGTATTTGAACAACAGACAATAGCAAATACGTTAAAAGACGGTCAAATTAAATTAGCTATTATTATTCTTGACCGAGATTCGTCTTTCACGGCAATAAAGGTTCCAAACTTTGATGGCAGCAATAATTATCAAGGTGTTATCTCAGCTAAAGGCAAATGGCAGATTAGCACAAATGGGGGAGTGGCCAATGGCTCTGGCGGTACGGACTCCGTATGGGGCCTCGATCTAACTACTTTGCCGGATAATCTTCAGCATCCCGAGTTTTTGGGACATAAGCCTCCATATAAATTAATCTTCACTTATGGCGATCCGGATGAGGGAGCTGTAATGATTTTTAGGAAGAAATAGCTTCAGTTTTAAAACTCCACATGCGCCCTCACACCCAACACATTCACCGGCCCGCGGTCGGCATTGTAGGCCGGGTGCAGGATGAACTGGTAATCAGGCGATAGCCAGAATTTTTTCTGATAAACGTTGATCTTGTAGTAGAATTCCATGATCATCTCGGGTGAATAATTCAATTGCCCGTCGCCGATGATAAAGCCGTAACCACCGGCGGCCAAGTAATCTTTATGATCCTGTGAGAGCCCGTTGACGATGAAAGCCAGGCCCGTTTCGTCATCCGGCCGGTGCCATGCAGTTCCCTTCAGCGTCCCGCCGAAAGTTAGCGAGCGGTCGATCTCGGTAAAGAACCAGGTTTCGGTATGACCGTCATTCCAGCTGGCTTTGGCGAATACGCCGAAATCTTTGCTCAGGTATTGGTCGGCATTGATGCCGAAGCCGTATTTATGCCGTCCATAGGCCCAGGTGCTGTCCACATTCGGAGCAGCTGGGTTTTGTGCGATAGCGTCCCTATAATTCCCGAATTTGCCGTTGTTCAGGAAGGTGAGTATCCTTAACGTGCCCTTTTGGCCACCGATAGTATAGCGTTTCTCAAACTCAACCGTCTCCGCATTGCCTTTCGCTATTTTGGCATCCCACACCGATTGGTTAGGCATCGTGGTCACCATGGTGAGCGCGAAACGCAGGGTCCAGTCGGGGTGCCCGAGCTCGGCATATAAACCGAGCACATAACCGCGCGTGTTGGCGGGGTAATCCCAGGCGGCATTGTCCATCAGCGCCCAGTTCATAAACTGCGTGCGCGGGTCGTGACTGAACTGGTTGTTGTCAAAAAAGTCGGCCATGCCGAACTTGCCGGCGGCCAATGAAAAGTAACGCTTGCTTCGTATTCCGGCCAGTTGGTTCAAGTCATCTTCAAGGGTGTCCTTTTCCTTGCCCCAACCAAATGTTTGTTTCACGTAGAGCCGGCCTATATAGATCTTATTCTGAACGCCGCCAACGCGGAAGGTTTCGCCGTTCGGAAACCCTGCGACACCCAGAGTCTGGCTCAGACCCGAACCACCCGATATCTCGGGGTTAAAATAAGCTTCGGCCCCTTGCCACAGGCGTGCGCCGCCATACAACGTTGAAGTGATCGAACTTTGCGTTTCCGTTGTTGGCAAAAGGCTGTTCCTGCCGGTGTAAGGGGCATCGAACGGCGGTTTATACTGGGTAATAATGGTTTGCTGAAAATGAAAATTGGTGCGCTGGGTTTTAACCGAATCCTGCGCTAAAACAATCGCTGTAGTGGATATAAATAGTAAAAAGCTGAGTATAAATTTCTTCATAAACGGCACAAAGATAGATTTACTACGTTAAAATGATGTTAATAAAGTGATCGGCCTACTTAACCTCGCTGAAAAACTGCTCCAGGTACTGTTCCATAAAGGCATGGCGTTGTTCGGCTAATTGCTTCCCGGTAGCTGTATTCATTTTGTCCTTGAGCAGTAACAGCTTTTCGTAAAAATGGTTGACGGAAGGAGCGGAAGAGTTTTTATATTCCTCTTTCGTCATGTTCGGGTTGGGCTCGATCTCGGGGTTGTAAATCTCCCGGCCCTTATAGCCGCCGTAGCTGAAGGCGCGGGCGATACCGATGGCGCCCATCGCATCGAGGCGGTCAGCGTCCTGCACGATAGCTAATTCTTTGGAGTAGAACTTCGGTTTATCGAAGCTGGCTTTAAACGAAATGTTCCGGATGATCTGCTGCACATGTTCCATTATTTGCTGATCAACATTGATCGATCTCAGGAACTTACCGGCGGTTTTCGGGCCGATCTCTTCGTCGCCTTTATGAAATTTCGCGTCAGCAATATCATGGAGCAATGCAGCAAGCTCTACTACAAGCAGACTGCAGCGCTCGGTCTGCGCTATCTTTTTGGCGTTTGTCCAAACGCGGTGAATATGCCACCAATCATGGCCTCCTTCGGCGTTTTCGAGTGTTTTTCTTGTGAAGGCGACTGTTTTCTGGATGATCTCAGCGTGTGGCATAAGCGATTATTCACACGCAAAATTAAGCGCTTAAGCGGAATTGGAGCTTAGCGTTGATAAAAAATCGGAACCGTTGGTATCAAGAATGTCTATCGGATCAACTTCCAGGATATTGGCGATATGAAAAAGCCGGTCGATGGTGATCCTGGTATGACCAAGCTCGATCTTACTGTAGGCGTTTTGGGAAATGCGCAGTTTGGCGGCAAGATACTCTTGCGTGTAATTGCGGTATTCCCTGATTTTCCTGATGTTGTGGGCGACCTTTTTTATCTTCAGATCCAGCGCATCCTTCATAGCAACCTGGTTCACACGGTTGGGAACCATCGTTAAATACGAAGGAAAATCCGTTTCGGATTTGTCAGGATAGAAAATTTATGGATTATAAGTGACTACGATCTCGGGCAGCAGCGTGGTCAGGTTCAGCGGCACCTGGTCTTTAGCTAAGATCGGTTTGCGTTTGGCGTAAAAATGGTGAAGGGCGTCGCGGGTTTCGGCGTTGTCATCGTCCGTCGCGTTGAGTTTGATCAGCACCGGGAATATAAAATCATGCAATTTCTCATTGTCTGGAATGATCCATTTATGATCCGATTTCCTTAATGCTTCGACCACTGGGGCCGCAAGTATGGCATCGTCGGCATAATAGATCACTACGTTCTTAATGTTCCCCTTGTCGTCGGCAGAGAATTTGAAGATCACCAGCCCGGCGGCTTTAGCCTGTTTGATCTCGGGCGTAACCTGCAGGGAATCTTTAAAGAATTGCGTCATTGCCTTGTTGCCGCCCTGGAACGGGAAAGCCAGGTTTTGCTGCGCGATGCAGTTCAGGGAAACGAACAGGATTATAAAAAATAGGATCAGCTTTTTCATCGCCTAAACTTAATCAACTCAATATAACTTATTCAACCTAGTCAACTTTGCGGGCCCTGCGCGTACCTTCATATAATTCGTATTCCAGCAGGCGGCAGTCGAGCTTCCCGTTGTAAAATTCAATCCTGCGGCTTGCCTGCAGACCGATCCTTTTTGCAAGATCGGGATTCCCGGTAAAAATATAGCCACAGTAACCTTTGCAATTCTGCTTCATAAAATCGCCCATGCGTTTATAGGTCGCCTCCAGTTTGCTATGCGTACCTAAGCGCTCGCCGTATTCCGGGTTGAACATGATGATGCCTTTCTCGTCCGGAACCTGGGTATCGGCAAAATCACAAACGTCAAAATCGATCAAATGTTCTACACCCGCGGTTTTTGCATTTTTCCGGGCAACGTCAACAGCATCATTGGAAATATCAGTCGCGATGATCTTAAAACCTAGTTGCTTTTTGGCTTTGTCCTTCAACTTGCGCCTTTCGGCGAAGAATACCTCCTCGTCATAGCCGATGATATGCATAAAACCATAGTTCATCCGGAAAAAACCAGGACTTTTATCGGTTGCCAAAAGTGCGGCCTCGATAGCTAAGGTACCCGAGCCGCACATGGGGTTGACGAAAGTGCTGTTACGGTCCCAGTTCGTCGCCATGATGGTAGCTGCAGCCAGGGCCTCCAGCATCGGCGCTTTGCCGGGGATCTTGCGGTAACTATGCTTGGCCAATGTCTCGCCGGAGGTATCTAAAAATATCTCGGCCCGGTCGTCCTGCCAGTAAAGGTGGATGACGGTTTTATTCTGCTCGGCGCCCGAATTCGGCCGGATACCTTTTTTTTCTTTTATGCGGTCAACGATGGCATCTTTCACCTTCACATTGGCAAAAAGCGGTGTGGTGATATGCGGGTTATTGACGTTCGAGGTTACAGAAAAATAACCTGCAAAGTCGATGAGTTTTTCCCATTCTATCTGCACCAGCTCGTCATATAATTGCTGCGGATCAGCTGCTGTAAAGCTTTTCAGCTGGTAGATCACCTGGCTGGCGCAGCGCAGGTTGAGGTTCATCGCGATGCAGTCGTTTACCGTCGCTTTCAGCTCAATACCGGTTTGAAAAACACGAACGGGTTTAAAGCCAAGCTCCTCAACTTCCTTTTGCAGGTAAGGCGACAATCGCTTATTGCAGGTAATGACCACCCTGCTTTCGGTGTGGAAAACTTCCATAAATTGTTGGCGAATTTATGAATTTAATACCCCGTTTTACCACCGCAACCCTTAACTTTACATTTTAAATTTTTTAGAAGCTATGGAAATTAAGGGCAAAATACACGAGGTTGGACCTACCACCCAGGTGACCGATTCACTAAAGAAAAGAGAAGTTATCATTGAATATATCGAGAATCCGCAATACCCGGAATATTTGAAATTTGAGGCTATCCAGGATCGCTGCAACCTGCTCGACAACGTGCGCGTTGGCGATGACGTGGAAGTTTTTTTCAACCTGCGCGGCCGTCCATGGACCGACAAGACCGGCAAAAAGACCTATTTCAACTCGCTGCAACTGTGGAAGATCAATGTGCTGGCCGGGGCCAATAACAATACTGTGCCTGAATATGCGCCACCTGTTGACCTGAGCGCTGCGCCTGAAGAGGACGACCTGCCGTTCTAAGATTGCAGTCAGACATAAAAAGAGCTTTCCTGTTCAGGAAAGCTCTTTTTGTTTATACATTTATCGATAATGGGGATCAATAACATCAGATCAATAGGATACACGGCCGTTTGCGTATTTTGTATCGGTATGCTTTTTTCGTTCGCTCCGACGAGCAAACGGTCAAGGGAAAACAGAGAGAAACCGCGTGTTGTAAATATTGTAAATTTTATCCGACTGCTGGAGCCGAGGGATTCATCTATAACAGAAGATGTTCTGTATCAGACCGTAGTTAAGCAAGTGGCGATCATGAAAAAGTATCAACTGGCTGGTACGTTCCTTTTGCAATATGATGCTTTAATGGATCCCCGGTATCAAAAACTATTAAAAAGCCTTCCGCATGATTCATTCGAGTTAGGCGCCTGGTGGGAGATACCGCAGCCCCTGGTAGAAAAAGCCGGCCTGAAATGGCGGGGACGGTACCCCTGGGATTGGCGCGCGAACATCGGCTTTAGTACCGGATATACTCCGCACGAGCGTGAACTGCTGGCCGACGTTTATATGAGTGATTTTAAGAAGATATTCGGCTATTATCCTAAATCGGTGGCATCATGGTTTATTGATGCGCATACGCTTAATTATCTTTATCAAAAGTATCACATCGTCGCCTCGGCTAATTGTAAAGACCAATATGGCACCGATGGATATACGCTCTGGGGTGGCTACTGGAACCAGGCCTATTACCCAAGCAAAGTCAATTCGTACATGCCGGCACAGCATGAGGCAAATGAAATACCGGTCCCCATATTCCGGATGCTCGGCAGCGACCCGATAAGACAATACGATAACGGTTTGGGTACCGGCAGGCAGGGGGTAGTCACGCTTGAGCCGGTTTATAAATTCGGCGGCGGCGATTCAACCTGGGTCAGCTGGTATTTTAAAGAATTTGTGCAGGGCGAGCCAATGGCCTTTGCTTACACCCAGGCCGGCCAGGAAAACTCCTTCACCTGGGCTGCAATGGCGAAAGGATTTGAAATACAAATGCCATTGATCGCTAAGTTGAGAGATCAGCATAAGGTAAGAGTGGAAACCTTAGCCGCTTCGGGCAAATGGTTCAAAGATCATTATAAACTAACGCCCGCAACATCTGTCACCGTCAATAACGATATAGATGGGAGCGACCGGAAAACGGTCTGGTTCAACAGCCGCTTTTACAGGATCAATCTTCTCTGGGAAAAAGGCACATTGCGCATAAGAGATATTCACCTGTTCGACGAGAAGTTGCCATCGGTTTACGAGAAAAAGGTGGCAACCTCCAACGAATGCTCTTTTTTTACTTTACCTATAGTTGATGGTTATCTGTGGAGCGATAAAGAGCGAACCGCCGGTCTGATATTCCAGGCCATTGTGGATGGAAATGAGACCATTTTGGAAGGCGGAAGCCCGGTAATTACTAATCCGGCGATAGGTAAGCTGCATATACTTTGGCCGTTAAAAGCTGGATATGGCAACTTGACCATGGACCTGGATGAGCGCTCAATAAGCATACGGACTGACGGTAAAAAAAACTGCAAATGGTTACTGGATATGGTCGCAGCTGATCAAGCCAAACTACCCTTTACAAAGATCGGCCCGGAAAAGATAGACTGCAATTTTCAAGGGATGAATTATTCCCTGAAGGCTTTGAAAGGCTTTTTTCAAAGAGGGAATGAGGTTTTTAAGATATATCCTGAAAATCAGACGATCGTTTTAAATTTAGCCTCTCCGTAAATTGATGGACTGGTATAATCGAAAACGGTCCAATATTCTTCGGTCGATGTGTTAAAAATTGTTAAATCAGGCTGTCATTGAGCCTGTTTCAGGTATTTTTGTTCATAGGGATGAAGAAAAAGAGTATCGCATTAATAATTGGGCTGATGAGCTTTGCGTTGCTGGGCGTGCTGTCTATGCAATTGTATTTCCTGCAGCAATCGTACCAGACACAATCCGACCTGTTCGACCGATCCGTGAATGACGCGTTAAATAACGTGGTTTCGAAGCTTGCCAGGCAGGATGCCAATAATTTCCTGAATCAAAAAGCGCAGCAAATAGAAAAACGCCGTTATGATAGCGCCAGGGCTACGGCTGAAAAGACAATACGCATAGTACAGTTGCCCGCGAAACAGATGACCGCCCGTGAGCGGCGGTTGAATGCATTGCGCGACAGCCTGCGCCAGGTGATACAGAGCAACAAGCTTGACGAAGAATTTTTCAATATGGCGCAGTCGGGCCAGCTGATGCTGCACGTCCGCTACGAGGAATATACCGACGAGTACGGCATGGTGCACCAGCGCATGATAGACCCTAAAATTATTCGCCAGCCGGGCAATCCTATCGTGATGAAAAAACCCGCCCGGCTGCATAAATATGATACCGTACTGGTGAATTATATGGATCCACAGTTCGGCAAGCAAGTGATACCCGTGGTACAGGTTGACCCCTTGTGGCAGCGCGAGCAGGAAAGGATAAAGAATGAGCGCCGTTTTGCAGAAGTGAAAAAAATGCTCGAAGCCGATTCGATAGAAAAAACTAAGGCTGGGCCAAGGTCGACTGTAATTGAGAACCTGGCGGCCGAATACCAGAAATCGAACGAGCCGCTGGCTAAGCGCCTGAGCCCGTTCTGGATCGATTCGCTCCTGCGTTTCGAGCTGCATAATAAGGGAATATTCCTGCCATTCAATTATGTAGTGAGTACTTTTAGCAGCGATTCGCTGATATTTTCGAGCATATCATATACCGGTACTAAGCCTAATTTCATAGCTGCAAACACTTACCAGGTCCCTATTTTCAGCAAGGAGGTGATCAACGACCCCGGTAAGATCAGGATCACGTTCCCGCAAAAGAGCTCGTTGATATTGACCAAGATGACAGCCACGATGGCCATATCGGGCGCGCTGTTGCTGGTGCTGGTTTTCTGCTTCGTTTATACCATTTTTTCTATCCTGAAGCAAAAAAAGGTTTCGGAAATGAAAATGGATTTCATCAATAATATGACCCACGAGTTTAAGACCCCGGTATCAACCATCATGATCGCCAGCGAGGCTTTGAGGGACAAAGAAATTACCGATGACAGGAGCAGGATCGAGCGGCTGGCCAATATCATATTTGAAGAGAACCAGCGTTTGGGCAGTCATATCGAAAGGGTACTGAATATTGCCAGGATAGAAAAAAATGATTTTAAACTCGATATCAAGGAGATCGACGTAAACGAGATGGTGACAGCCGTGCTCGACAGTATGTCACTCAAACTACAGAAATATAACGTGACGGCTCACTTGCACCTGGATGCGCAGAAATCGGTTATTGAAGCCGATGAACTCCATTTTTCGAACGTACTTTATAACCTGGTTGACAATGCGATCAAGTACAGTCCGGATGCGCCGGATATCACCATATCGACGCTGAATAAAGGCGATCACGTGGTCATACGCGTTAGCGACAAGGGCATAGGCATGAGCCGCGACCAGCAGAGTAAAATATTTGAGCAGTTTTACCGCATCCCTACCGGGAATATTCACGACGTGAAAGGTTTCGGGCTTGGCCTGAGCTATGTGAACACCATTGTAAAAAGGCTTAACGGGACCATTAGCGTCCGGTCAGAACGCGAGAAAGGCTCAGAGTTCGAGCTGAAATTCCATAATGCATAAAGCAGGCAGCATGAAGAAAATTCTATTGGTTGAAGATGATCCGAACTTAGGGCTGCTGCTGCAGGACTACCTGCAGCTGAAAGGGAAATTCGACGTTGTTTTATGCAAAGATGGCGACGAGGGGCTGCGGGCGTTCACCAAACAGCAATTCGACCTGCTGATACTGGATGTGATGATGCCCAAAAAAGACGGCTTTACGCTGGGCAAAGAGGTGAGGCGCATCAACAGCAAAGTGCCGATCATATTCGCTACGGCCAAAGGGATGCTCGAGGACAAAACACAGGCCTTCAACCTCGGCGGCGACGATTATATTACCAAACCTTTTAGAATAGAAGAATTACTCCTCCGCATTAACGCCTTGCTGAAGCGGGTTAATAATGCCGAAAAGACCGAGGAAGAAAAGCAAACACATTTTAAGATTGGCCGGTACGATTTTGACTATACGACGCAGATGATCTCCATCGGCGATCACCAGCAAAAGCTATCGACCAAAGAAGCCGAACTGCTGCGCCTGCTCTGCCTGCGCAAGAACGAGGTATTAACACGTGAAGAAGCTTTGCTCAACATCTGGCACGACGACAATTATTTCAACGGCCGCAGCATGGATGTGTTCCTGAGCAAGATCCGCAAATATTTGAAGGACGATACCAGCGTCGAGATTATCAACGTGCACGGCCGGGGGTATAAGCTGCTGATCAATTAATCGCCCATACTTTCGCCGAAATGGATAATGTTCCCATTATTATCCAAAATACTGAACTGCTTCATCCGCCAGGGCTTTGTTTCCAGCTTCCCGTGGGGATGAACGACACCGCGCGGCTCATACTCGGCATATAATTTTTCAACTTCGGTGACATTGATATAGCAGCCGGTATTTTTGGGTATCTCCGGGTCTTTGGTCGGCCACAGGTGCAGCTGAATTTCATCCCTGCTCAGGATCAGGTAGCCATCCCAGCTGTTATGAAAGGTAAAGCCCAGTTTTTCGGTATAAAATTTTACGGTTTCATCCTCGTCAAGCGAGGCCAGGATAGGTACGGCGGATCGGAGCATAGCGCAGGTGTTGTTTTCCCAAATATAGTGTTCGCTTGTAACAAATTTGTTAACGGCCCCTTGGAAAAAATCAGGCATAAAATAGATAGGTTTGTTATTCTTAATCATTAACTGATCAAATCATGAAAAGAAAACTACTTTTTTCCTGCTTATGTATTGCCGCATTTGCGGGCTCGGTATTCGCGCAGAGCGAAGGCGACCCGGCGATGCTGCAGAAAATACGCGACGAGGGAATGAACCATTCCCAGGTCATGCAAACCGCTTTTTATTTGACAGACGTAGCCGGACCCCGTTTGGCCGGTTCGCCGGGCTTAAAACGCGCACAGGACTGGGCCGTAAACCAGTTGAAAAGCTGGGGCATGGCGAATGCGCAGCGCGAAGCGTGGGGCAAATTCGGTAAGGGCTGGGAAGTTCAGAAAAACTATGCGGCTATCACGGTTCCCTATTATCATGCCATCGTGGCTATCCCCAAGGCCTGGACGCCTGGCACCAATGGAGCGATCAAGGGCGATGTGGTACTGGTAAAGATAGATACAACTGCCGATTTCGATAAATATAAGGGCAAGCTGACCGGTAAGATCGTCATATTCGATACCGACACCAAACTTGCCGGCGGAACTAAACCCGATCTGACGCGCTACACGGATGAAGAACTGGATAAAATGGAAAATGCGACGCGTCAGCCGGCAGCGCAACGCCGCGGCCCGAACCCGCAATTTGCGCGGTTTGCACGCCTGCGCGCGCTCCGCAACGCGATGAATACTTTTTTGAAGGACGAAAACGTAGGCCTGGTATTGAGCCTTGCCCGCGGAACGGATGCTACCGTATTTACCACCAATGGGGCGTCTTATGCAGATACTGCCAAAGCCGTTGCGCCGGAGCTGGAAACCAGCGGCGAGGATTACCTGCGTATCCTGCGCTTAGTAAAAGCCGGCATTAAGGTTGAAATGGAAGCTGATATCAAAACAGAGTTCTATACTGACGATCTGAACGGCTACGATGTAGTGGGCGAAATACCCGGTACCGATAAAAAACTGAAAGATCAATTGGTGATCATCGGCGGGCACCTGGATTCGTGGCATGCCGCAACAGGCGCTACGGATAATGGCGCGGGCAGCGCGGTGATGCTCGAGGCAATGCGCATTTTAAAAGCAACCGGCTTTAAACCGAAGCGCACCCTACGCATTTGCCTGTGGAGCTCGGAAGAGCAGGGCTTGTTCGGCTCGCGGTTTTATGTGCTCAACCATTTCGGCGACCCCAAAACCATGCAGCTGAAACCTGAGCAGGCCAAGGTATCGGCTTATTATAACCTGGATAACGGTACAGGCAAAATACGCGGTATTTACCTGCAGGGCGATTCGGCGGCCCGGCCGATATTCAAGCAATGGTTCGAGCCTTTCAAGGACCTTGGCGCAAGTACTATCACCATCAGTAATACCGGCGGTACCGACCACCTGTCGTTTGATGCGGTTGGCATACCGGGCTTCCAGTTCATACAGGACCCGATGGATTATGGCACACGCACGCACCACAGCAACCAGGATACGTACGACCGCCTGAGCGAAGACGACCTGAAACAGGCCGCTACTATTATAGCAACATTTGTTTATAATACCTCGCAGCGCGAAGAAATGATACCCCGGCAGGAACTGCCCAAGGCGCAGGGTACGAATTAAGCGTAACGAAAAACCTCCCGAAACGGGAGGTTTTTTTATGTCCGATCCAATAACGTTCACATTCATGCGCCTTTCGGCCATTTCCGACCACTTATTGCGCTGAAGGTTAGGTTTTTGCAATTTACACTAAGCCCCGATTTTACATAAACTCCGCCCGTTTCGTGAACGCAAAAATGTTAAACAGCTGAGAGTAAGCGCATTGATGTTCAAATACATTTACAGGAAAAAACAGGAATTCGGAGCCGATTTTCGCGTTTTGACCACTTTCAACCACTTTTTACCATTTTCGGACGGCATTGCCTTTTTCCCACGGCCCAAACCGGGCTTAGTGTAGGTGCGGTCTTGAGGAACATGTTCCGGGCGCTTGCTTTTTATGGCAGTAAATCGCGCCAGTTTCGGGGTTCTGACAGCATCAGTGCCGATGCTTTAATCAGATATTTTGACTTCGCCGGAATTTTCGCTTGCAATTAGCCGGTAGTTCTCCAGGGTCTTTCGCAGTTGCTCCTTAATTTGCTTTACTAAAATGCGCGGGCCAAGTACTTTTATTTTCGAGCCGAAGCCAAGCAGCTCGCGTTCCAACTCAAAGTTCAGGACCACCCGGATGCTGAAGATCATGCCATCTTGTTCCGTTTTTAGCAGCTTCTGTGTATGATGGATAGGCTTGGTAATGATATAAGGCGCATGCGTATTATCGATCCAAAACACCACTTCCGTATCGCGCTGGTTGGGCGATTTGGTAACGCCGATCACATTGCTGTAATAGGTTGCCAGGTCTATCTCCCTGTTTTCGCGGTAGATATCCTCATGATCATCGATTGCCTGGATACGGTCGAGCGCAAGGTTGAGCAAAGCCGAGTGTCGTTGATGTGATTTTCCAAGCACAAACCACCTGTTGCGATATTCTTTCAGCAAATACGGGCTAAAGCAAAAAGTGCTCGCCTCGCGTGCCTTGAACGATTGATAGGTTACACACAATGTCTTTTTCGCGACGATCGCTTTTCGTATAGCCTCGATCCATTCCAGTCCTTTCAGATTATCGTTTTTCTCAAAATCAATCACCGGCGCGCTTTGCGTTTTTTGCGTGTATATCTTATCCTCCAGCTTGCTTACCATTTCGTTCAGGTCGGTAAAGTGACTGAAGCCTTTGAACTGCCTCAACAGGTCCGAAACCTCGGTAAGCACCTGCATGTCCTGCTGGTTCAGCGGGATATTGGTAATACTGTAGTTCTTCTCGGCATACGTATAGTACTTCTTATCCACCACAATGATAGGCGCTTCATAACCCAGCTTATTGCTGCGCATCATTTCAATATCGGCCTGAACGGTGCGCCGGCTTACGCCCTTATCAATGCCCTGGTATTCGTATAGCGCATCTGAGCAAGCGTCAATTAAGGCCTCCAGCGTCCATTTTTTGTAGCGGTTTTGCAGACAGCTATCGATGGTTCGGTAGCGGATAAGGGCGTTGCGGTTTACGGGCATCTGGTTGATTTCGAATTTCGAATGTTCAATTTCGAATTTATGGTTTACGGTTGGGCAGGCCTTTTGCCCTTTAATTTTGAGAAAATTAAAAAATATTTTTTACTGCGCAAAAAGACTGCGCAGTAGGGTATTCTTTTTGTATCGTCATCGCATCATTATAGAAAGACAAAATTGAAGTCCTCTCCTTTGGAGAGGATTTAGGTGAGGCAAAGGAGAAGTTATGGAAAAGGAAAAAATAACAAACGGCGAAATCAGCAACCTCGGTGTTACCGACCTGGAGCTGCTTGTGGCTTTCAGCCGGGTAGCCAATGGCTTGCTGAAACACAATGTGATGGATAAGCAACAAATACTGGCAAACCTGGAAGCGCTGATCGACGATCCGATGCCTTATGCCCTGAAGAAGGGCGGCAAGTTTAAGAACATCGCCGAACACGTGCTCGATTTGCGGAAGGAAGGCAAGTTCATCAAACAGCCGCGCACCGTACATGAACTGAAGAGCGAACTGGCTATTTACCCGGTTTATGGCATCGAGAATATCGAGGCGGGCGCCCTAGCGCAGATGAAAACGGCTATGCAATTGCCCATAACCGTTGGGGGCGCCCTGATGCCCGACGCGCACCAGGGATACGGTCTGCCTATAGGCGGCGTGCTGGCCACTACAGCGGATACCATTATCCCCTATGCCGTTGGCGTGGACATTGCCTGCCGGATGTGCCTGAGCATTTTCGAGTTGCCTGCCGATACCATCGACAGCAAACAGGACGACCTGAAGAACCTGCTGCTGAAAAATACGCATTTCGGCATCGGAAGCGAGAGCAAAAAGCATTTCGACGCCTCGCTGTTTGATCGACGTGAGTGGGGCGAGGTAAAACAGGTGCGGGCGCTGAAGGATAAGGCCTATAAGCAGCTGGGTACTTCGGGTACCGGCAACCACTTTGTCGAATGGGGCGAACTGGATGTAAAGGCAGGCGCGCTGGACGGCGTTCCAGCCGGGGCTTACCTGGCCTTGTTGTCGCATTCGGGCTCAAGGGGTTTCGGCGGAAACATTGCGGACTATTATTCCAAAATAGCCATGACCAAAACCAAGTTGCCACAGGAGGCAAGGCACCTGGCCTGGCTCGACCTGAACGCCGAAGAAGGACAAGAATACTGGCTGGCGATGAACCTTGCGGGTGATTACGCTTCGGCGAACCATCACGAAATCCATAACAAGATCGCCG
>JAFDZL010000118.1 GCA_018266935.1 Bacteroidota bacterium
AATGGAATATGTGCATGGAACGAGATCACATTGTCATAAGTTGACAGATCGTGCATCCATAAAAAGCTTTGGCCCCTGAGCTCAAACAAGCTTGGGAAAAAGCGGAAGAATGCGAAAACGATCGGCATTTGTATCAACAGCGGCAAACATCCACCGAGCGGATTCACCCCAGCCTTTTTATACAGCTTCATGTATTCCTGCTGCAGCAGGGTAGGGTTGTCCTCGCCTACCTTGGCCTTGATCTCGTCCATCTCCGGCTTCAGCACGCGCATTTTGGCCATTGATAGGTACGATTTGTAGGTAAGCGGCGACAGAACGATCTTTAATATCAGCGTCAGGCCTAAAATGATCAGGCCGTAGTTGGTAGTAAATTTTACCAATAAATTGAATACGGGAAGCACAGCTACTTTGTTGATCCACGCGAAGATCGCCCAACCCATGTATATCTGCTTCTGCAGGTCGTGGCCCTGGGCTTTCAGGACGTCATATTTATTCGGACCGAAGTAAAAGGTGAGGGGGCATGAACCGTCAACCTTCCGGTCGATGTTCAGGTTCGCACTCATTTGCTTGCTATGCAGCGTATCGGCGGGATCAGTGCTTACATTAAGATCGGATTTATTAAAACCTTTGTCGGCTATGATCACGCCCGAAAAGAAGTGCGCCTGGAACGATACCCACACCAATTTTTTGTTGGTTACTTCCGCATGGTCGTCCTTGTTCTGACTGAGGTAATCCAGGTCATCTTCGGTGTTCAGATCATAAACGGTGGTATAACGCCTTTCCTGTTCAAGGTCGGTTTCCTGTTTCCGCATATTGGCCTGCCAGTTGATGTTCAGGCTGTTACTGTTTGTGATTACCTGGTCGAGGCCAACCGGCTTAATGGTTAAACCGAGCTTAAACCCGGTGCCTTTGAGCGTATAAATATAATCGATGTACTGCGTAGGGCTGTAGCTCAGGCGCATCGTCACCGAACCCGAATCCTTTGCGGCTACTGTGAGGTCTTGTGTACTTGGCTTAAAGTAAAGATCGTTCGTGTTGATCCCTTTGTCTGCGGCTCTGAAAGTTAACCCAAAGGCATTTTTATCCCCGTCGAATAGTATGAGCGGCTGTTTATCGGATGTTTTATAGTTCTTAAGCTCTACCGAATAAACGCGGCCGCCCTTATTGCTCAATTTGATCAGCATCTCCTGGTTCTCGAGCGTTGTAAAGCTTTCCGAACCTACGGTTGCCGCGCCAAACGGAGTCGCTTTTAGCGCAGCGGTATCAAGGGCGGCGGCCGATTTCTTTGAAGTGTCGGACTGCGCGGTCGTCGCAGCTTTTTTTGCAGCTTGCGCTGCGGCTATTGAATCCCGCTGCTTTATTTGTTGTTTTGCCTGGTCGCTCGGGCCCTTCAATAGGAAATAGGACCCGATCATGATCAAAACGATCAGGAAAAAACCTGTGTATGTATTCTTATCCATTGTTTGTTATTGTACTTTGTCACTTCCTGCGCGCATAGTCCAGCGAAGCGGCGACAAAGTTAACAAAAAGTGGGTGAGGATTAGCAACTGTTGATTTTAATTCGGGGTGAAACTGTCCGCCGATAAAAAACGGGTGTTTTTTGAGTTCGATGATCTCCACCAGGTTGTTTTCAGGATTGATCCCGGAAGGAACAAAACCCGCCTCCTCATACTGTTTAAGGTACTGGTTATTAAACTCATAGCGATGGCGATGGCGTTCGCTGATGCGCGATTTGCCATAGATAGAAGCGGCCTTTGTGCCCTTTTTGATATCGCAGGCATAAGCGCCCAAACGCATGGTGCCGCCCTTGTTTTTGATCTTCTTCTGCTCTTCCATCATCGCGATAACCGGGTGAGGCGTCTTCTCGTTCATCTCGGTGCTGTTGGCATTCTTTAGGCCAAGCACGTTGCGGCCGAATTCAACCACGGCGCATTGCATGCCAAGGCATATGCCAAAGAAAGGAATATTGTTCTCGCGTACATAGCGGATGGCTTCGATCTTACCCTCAAAACCGCGCTCGCCGAAACCGGGAGCCACCAAAATACCATCGAGGCCTTTTAGGCGTTCAACAGCATTCTCGGGCGTCAGCTGTTCCGATGGAATATATTCCACACGTACCTTGCATTCATTTTTAGCGCCGGCGTGGATAAAGGCTTCGTTAATTGATTTATAAGCATCCGGCAGCTCGACATATTTACCTACCAGGCCGATGCGAACCTCGGCTGTCGGGTTTTTCAGACGACCTAAAAAGTCTTTCCAGGTTTCCAGGTCGGGTTCACTTTTATGCGGCAGCTTTAGTTTGGTTAATACAGTTTTGTCCAGTTGTTCCTTTAACATTAACAATGGAACATCGTATATGGTAGAAGCGTCAATCGACTCGACTACCGCATTGATATTCACGTTACAGAACAATGCGATCTTTTTGCGAATATCCTGGTTAATATGGT
>JAFDZL010000119.1 GCA_018266935.1 Bacteroidota bacterium
CTAAACCCGCCGCACAGCATACCGGGTGACCACCGAAAGTGGTGATATGGCCCAGGATCGGGTTTTCCTTGAGCGCATCCATAATTTGGTTCGACGTAATGAACGCGCCCAATGGCATCCCCCCGCCCATAGCTTTCGCCAATAATAAAATGTCGGGTATGATATCAAAATGTTCAAAGGCGAACAGTGTACCTGTCCGGCCCATGGCGCACTGAATTTCATCGAGAATGAGCAAGGTTCCAGTTTCATTGCAGCGGTTTCTCAGCGCGTGCATGTAAGCTTTTTCAGGCACGCGGACACCTGCTTCGCCCTGGACGGTCTCGATGATCACACAAGCGGTTTCTGACGTGATCAGTTCAAGGTCTCCCGGTTCATTAAAACGAACGAACTTTACGCCGGGGAGCAGGGGACGGTAGGCTTGTTTGTATTCTTCGTTACCCATTACGCTCAGAGCGCCGTGAGTGCTGCCATGATAGGAATTGTGACAGGCTACGATCTCGCTCCGGCCGGTATAGCGTTTGGCTAATTTCAAGGCTCCTTCTGTGGCTTCCGCTCCTGAGTTGACAAAATAAACGGAGGTTAGCGCCGGCGGCAGCAAAGAAACCAGCTTTTCGGCGAAACGCACCTGCGGCGATTGCACATATTCGCCATAAACCATCAGGTGCATATATTTCTCCAGTTGTTCCTTGATAGCATTAACAACGTAAGGATGGCCGTGCCCGAGGTTGCTCACCCCGATGCCCGAGATCAGGTCGATATAATGCCTGCCTTCCTTATCATACATGTAAATGCCCTGCGCATGCTCAAACTCGAGCAGCAGCGGAAAATCGGTTGTTTGCGCGTTGTTGGCTAAGAAAAGCTGGCGGAGCGAAAGCATGAGGTGTGATTTGGAACCTCGAAATTGATAAATTAAATTCGAAATTGAACATTCGAACTCCGAAATCCGTTAATTGGTCGGCGGAGGCAGTTTAGCTGCCTGCTGGCGCTCTTTTAATTGTTTGATCAGCTCGTCCTCGAACTCCCTTTCGGCTTTGGTCATTTCACTTACCTTTTCAGGCGGCATTATCTTCAGGAATTCATTCGTATAGTATTTACGGACGTTGAGCAGATCGGTTTGGTATTGAAGATTATTTTCGATCTGTTGTTCCCCATTCGGCTGCCTGCTTGAATTGTTGATCCGTATTTTGTTCCTTATAGCAGTTAGCGCATCCTGGTATTGGCGGTATAACGGCCAGAACCTTACCGACTCCGCAGGCGTCAGCGCAAGCCGGCGGCTCAGGTACGATTCACGTACCTGTTCAATCCTGCTTTGTCTCTGGATAGCTCTTTGCTCGAAACCGGGCGGCCGGCGAAAAATGGGCCGCAACTGCGCGGAGCTCTTGTATGCAATGGCCGTAAGCAGAAATAACACAAAAATATATCGGGCCAATTTATACATATTACTGGGCGGTAGAGTCTAATGCGTTCTGCAAATCGTGGCTTAAATTATCAGCGTCAGCCGGTTTGCTTTGATCCATCAATGTTTTGGTGTCGCTTAAATCCAGGTGCGATTCCAAATAATTCTGTATATCGGCAACAGGTATAGCTGAAAGTGATTTATGTAAAAATGAATTTTTATGCGCCTGTTCAGGATCATTTACACCCTGGTTCAGGAACCAGGTACCGCCGATGGCCAGCACTAAACAGGCCGCAGCCGCATATTTGAATACCACCGGCCGAAACAACTGCCTTACAACGGCGCTCCGTTGAGGCTTTTGTTCAATGGCTGTTTTTGCCAGGATATTGGCAGTAAGGTTATCAAAATAACCTTCAGGGACTTCAAACCCGGCGGGTTGAGCTTCCAGTGACTCTTCGACAAAAATGCGGCTTTGTATTTGTTGCTCAAGGTTTTCAAAATAACCATCCGGTACGCTAAAACCGGTAGCTTCCTTATCTAAGGCCTCCTCAACCGCAATACGGGACCGGATATTACCAGTCAATTCATCAAAATAGCCTTCAGGTACGGTAAAACCGCTGTCCGTCGTATTTGTCTTTAACTCTTCAAGCTTAATTTTGGACAATATCTGTTCATCAAGGCTATCAAAGTAGCCTTCAGGCACCGTAAACGGGTTATTAGGGTTAACCTGTTTAAGTGACATATATTCATTCAGCCAATCCCTGTTTCCTCTATCCCTGTTCATATCTGTATATAGATGAAAATCCGATGAAATGGTTTAAAAACAAATTTCAAATTTTTTAATCTTTCGATAACAGGTACGCCTCGATCTTTTTCACCGCCAGGTGGAACGACGCCTTTAGCGCTCCGACGCTTGTCCCCAGCACATCCGACATCTCCTCGTACTTCATATCATCAAAATATTTCATATTAAACACCAGCCGCTGCTTTTCGGGCAGCGTCAGTATAGCCTGCTGCAATTTCATTTGCGCTTTATCGCCGTTGAAATGCACCGAATCGGCCAGTGTATCGGCCAGTTCGTAAGCCACATCGTCCAACGGGACATTGTTCTTCTGCTTCTTCTTGTTCAGGAAAGTGATGCACTCATTGGTGGCGATGCGGTACATCCAGGTATATAGCTGGGCATCGTTGCGGAAGCCCGGCAGGTTCTTCCACACCTTCACGAAAGTATCCTGAACGATATCGTCTGCATCGTCATGGTCTATCACCATGCGGCGGATGTGCCAGTAAAGCTTCTGCTGGTATTTTTTAAGTAATAGGCTGAATGCCTCGTTCCGGGTTCGTTCCTCCTGGAACTTTCGCAATATTTCTGCATCCTCTACCTGTACGGGCATGTATCTGTTTGTTGTTCAGTATTAGGACGAAAATACGATTATTTTTGTTTTATCAGGTCGAGCACTTGTTGCGAGGCGTGGCCGCTGTCCACCTTTTCGATAATGTGCCTGATAACGCCCTTTTTATCGATGATGAAGGTAGTGCGCAGCGTGCCCATATAGGTTCGGCCGAATAGCGTCTTTTCGGCCCAAATACCATAATCTTCGATGATCTTCCGGTCGGGATCGGCCAGTAGCGGGAACGGCAAATTATATTTTTTGATGAATTTCTTATGCGATTTTTCCGTATCGAAACTAACACCCACCACCGATAAGCCCTGGCTCAAGAGCGAC
>JAFDZL010000011.1 GCA_018266935.1 Bacteroidota bacterium
ATTCAACCCTGAAATCGGACCAGGGCGTTGATGCTAACGACGCAAGTTATATGCCCGATGTGACCACACCGGTTGACCCGCGTTTGGACTGGACGGCCGGCAGAAGAGGTATCCCGTTTCTTGATTACGGTATTATGCCGGGAGCCAGCTGGGCGCGCGCGCAGGGGGATGCCGGGCCCTATATCAACATGAAAAATGTTTACCGCCACAGCGAGGCGGCTACACAAAGTGAAAGCTACGGCGGTTGGGCTCCGGGCCAGGCCTCGGCCATGAACTACAACATGATCCGCTATTCTGACATACTCTTGATGGCCGCGGAATGCGAAGTGGAAGTTGGCACCCAGGCACAGGCAGAAGTTTATGTAAATATGGTACGTAATCGTATGGCTGCACACCCGGAGAACTGGGTTAAGGGTCGTTTGACAGGTTATACGGGCGGCGACGCGACCAAACCTATCGTTGACAATACGCAGAATGCCGCCAACTACCAGATTGGCCTTTATACTGGCCAGATCACGAACGGCACTAAAGAATTTGCGCGCCAGGCGGTTTTTTTTGAAAGGAGGCTGGAACTGGCGATGGAAGGCCAGCGTTTCTTCGACCTGCAGCGCTGGGACGGCGGTTCCGGTTCCGGGGCGCCTGAACCAAAAGGTTATATGGCGACCCTGCTGAACAATTATATTAAGCTCAATACCAGCTATCCGCCGGGTTATTTTTCAAACGAAGTGTTACGCAACGCTACTTTCACCGAGGGGCGGAACGAGATATTTCCTATTCCTACGGTTGAGATCAATAAGGAACACGGCGCCCTGAAACAAAATGCCGGTTATCCATAAATTACCATATAAATTAAAAAAAGGGGAACGGATAACATCTGTTTCCCCTTTTTTATATATTAGCTGTTCGTATTATAAATCTATTAATGAAGTCCCGCAATTATTGGATTATCCTGTTCCCGCTGCTGATATTTTCATGTAAGAAGAGAACGCTATTCGAACAAATACCTTCATCGAAATCAGGGGTACATTTTAACAATCTTATTGTTGAGAACGACAGTATCAACCCGCTTGATAAGCTTAATATCTATAACGGCGGCGGCGTTGGCGTAGGCGACTTCAACGGCGACGGTTTGCAGGACATTTTTTTTGTCGGGAACGCGGTCTCAAACAGGCTTTATATCAATAAAGGTAACATGCAGTTCGATGATGTTACGCAGGAGGCCGGCGTGGGTGGTAAAGGCGGATGGGGACGTGGCGTGGCGGTTATAGACATCAACAACGACGGGCTGCCTGATATATACGTATGCAACACACTTTTGGGCGACTCGGCCAAAAGGCGTAATCTCCTTTACATTAACCAGGGACCGGATAAGAATGGCGTTCCCCGCTTTAAGGAAATGGCCAGGGAATACGGGCTGGATCTTACGTTGTATTCAACCATGGCGTCGTTCTTCGACTATGATAATGACGGCGACCTGGATATGTACCTGACCGTCAATGATGCCGAAAGTACGGATAACGTAAGCCTTTTTAAGCCGATAGCAACGGATGGATCCGGGCATAGCACAGGGCATCTTTACCGAAGCGATTGGGATCCGGTTTTGAAACACCCGGTATTTCATGACGTATCAAAACAGGCCGGCATACTGATCGAAGGATTTGGCCATGCGGCAAGCACGGTGGATATCAACCGGGACGGCTGGAAGGATATTTATGTAACGAATGACTTTCTGCCTAATAATATCCTGTATATCAACAATCATGATGGCACTTTTACCGATAAGACCAGGGAATATTTTAAACACACGTCGCTGAGTTCGATGGGCCAGGATATTGAAGACATCAACAACGATGGTTTGGCTGACGTGCTCGAACTGGATATGAACCCGCCGGATAATTACCGGAAAAAGATGTTCATGCAGCCTAACAATTATCAGGCTTTCCAGAACATGGATAAGTTCAATTATCAGTATCAATATCCCCGTAACACGCTGCAGCTTAACCAGGGTCCGAGGGTAGGGCAGAACGATACGATAGGCGACCCCGCATTCAGCGAGGTGTCTTTCCTTGCAGGCATGTCGCAAACCGACTGGAGCTGGGGACCTTTGCTAACGGATTTTGATAATGACGGCTACCGCGATCTGATCATCACCAATGGATATCCCCGCGACGTTACAGACCATGATTTTATGAACTTCAGGGCGCAATCGTACTTTATAGCATCAAAGAAACAGGTGCTTGATCAGATACCGACGGTCAAGATCGCCAACTTTGCCTTCAGGAATAAGGGTGATCTCCAATTTGAGGATGTGACGGACAACTGGGGTTTCACAACGCCAACTTTTTCCAACGGCGCTGTATATGCCGACCTGGATAACGACGGCGACATGGATGTGATCATCAACAATATCAACGACGAGGCCATGATCTACAGAAATATGAGCCGCGAACGTGATCCCGATCATACGCACTACCTGAATATCGGATTCCATGGCGGCCCGAATAATATCGATGGCATAGGCGCCTGGGCCGATATTTATTATGACCACGGCAAGCACCAGGCGTATGAGAATACACCTTACAGGGGCTATTTATCCACTATACAAAATATCGCTCACTTCGGTATCGGCAGCACCGCGATGATCGACTCCGTCGTGATACGCTGGCAGAATTTCAAAAAGCAAACGCTGGTAAATGTTAAAGCCGACCAGTTGCTGAAAGTGGACATGAAGAACGCTGCCGAAGCCTACACTTTTGGCCAACCCGAACTGGATAAGCAATCGGTGTTTAAGGAAGTGACGAGGATGCTGGGCGTTAACTATACGAATGAAGACGTGGATTTCGTCGATTTCAACATTCAAAAGCTTTTGCCTCATAAATTATCTGAATATTCACCCGGTCTGGCTGTCGGTGATGTTGACGGCAACGGCTATGATGACATTATCGTAGGCGGAACATCAAAATACCCGTCGCAGGTATTCCTGCAGCAGACCGATGGTAAGTTTATACAGCGAAGCCTTCTGCCGCCGGATCAGCAAAATGTGAATGACGACTTTAAGGACGAAGGGCTGATCCTGTTTGATGCCAACGGAGACGGCAAGCCCGATCTTTATGTAGCGAGCGGCGGCTATGCCAAAGAACCCGGTTCCAAATATTACCAGGACAGGCTTTACATTAATGATGGTAAAGGCAATTTCAAAGAAGCTGTCGGAGCGCTGCCGGTAAATCACACCAGCAAATTATGCGTGCGCGCTGTTGATTACAATAAGGACGGTAAGCTTGATCTTTTTGTATCGGGCAGGGTTGACCCGTGGCATTATCCTAAACCCGTGTCGAGCTTTATTCTGCGTAATGATAGCAAGGACGGGCAGGTGAAATTCACTGATGTAACGGCAAGTGTTGCCAAAGACCTGGATAATGCAGGCCTGGTATGCGACGCTTTATTCACCGATTTCGACGGTGATGGCTGGCCCGACCTGGTGCTGGCCGGTGAATGGATGCCTGTGACATTCTTGAAGAATGATCATGGCGTATTTAAAAACGTGACTGCAAATACAGGCATAGCTGATTCATTGGGCTGGTGGAACACCATTGTAGCAGGCGATTTTGAGCATAACGGGCGAACCGACTATATTGTTGGGAATACAGGCCTGAACACCTTCTTTAAAGCAAGCGACCAGTACCCGGCGTATATCACCGCGAAAGATTTTGACAATAACGGCAGCTATGATGCTTTCCCGTCGGTATTTCTGAAGGACCAGGATGGCAAAATGAAGGAGTTCCCGGTGCAAACACGCGATGATATTGTGAAACAGATGATAGGCATGCGCGTTAAGTTCCAGAATTACAAATCGTTCGCTGCCGCCACGATGGATGATGTGCTCCCGGCCGATATGCGCAAAGGCGCCCTGCGCCTGAAAGCGAATATGCTGCAATCGGTTTATCTGCACAATGAGGGGGGCGGCAAATTCAAAATGGTTCCGCTGCCCGTGCAGGCCCAAATATCCGAGCTGTGCGGTATGGCCGTGGACGATTTTGACGGAGACGGGAATCTTGACGTAGTGATCAATGGCAATGACTACGGCACAGAATTAACCACCGGGCGGTACGACGCTCTTAACGGCCTGATGATGAAAGGCGACGGAAAAGGTAATTTTGAACCGCTCAGCATATTGCAAAGCGGCATATATATACCCGGCAATGGAAAGGCCCTGGTGAAAGTAATGGGGGCCAAAGGCGGTTACCTGCTGGCGGCCAGTCAGAACAGGGGAGCTTTGAAGATATACGAACTGAAGCGAAATGTGCATCTTGTCAAATTGCAGCCGATGGATATGTATGCTATGA
>JAFDZL010000120.1 GCA_018266935.1 Bacteroidota bacterium
CAATGGAAACTTTGAAGCCAGGTCATAATGCACGGCCGCTTGCTCATAATCCTGCTTATGCAGGCAAATATTACCCAGCATATACTCATAAATGCCCCGGCGCCTGTCCAGCAGCCATTCAGGTTTTTTGATCTGCTTCAGCAAAGCCTCAGCACCGGCATAATCCTTATCATGATAATGTTTGGCCGCCAGTACCAGCGTTCCCTGCTTGAAATATTCGATAATGATCATCGCGATCATCAACGCGCTGAACGCCGCCAGTTCGGTCACCTGCTTCCAGGCAAAGAATACCATCATCGCCGCAAAAACCACTATCACTAAAATCCTCGCCTTGTTGGTGAACATGGATCAGTGCTGGTTGTCTGTAAACTTATAGCCGACGCCACGGATAGAATGGAAATAAACCGGGTTCTTCGGATCAGGTTCAAAATACTTACGGAAAGTAAGGATAAAATTGTCGATAGTGCGGGTTGACGGGTACACATCGTAGTTCCATACGGTTTCGAGTATTTGCTCGCGCGATACCGCCTCGTTGCGGCGTTCGATCAAAAGCTTCAGCAGCATGGTTTCCTTTTTGGTCAAAGGAGTGATCGATCCATCGCCGTTCACCAGCTCAAACGAGTTGAAATGGATGGTTTTATCGCCGATCTTGTAGCTGTTGAACTCTTTCAGTTCTTCGCCTTTCAGGCCGCGTTTCACTAAGTTGTTTACACGCAGGATCAATTCTTCCAGGTTGAAAGGTTTCGTGAGATAATCATCGGCGCCTTTTTTCAAGCCGGATATTTTGTCTTCGTTTGTGTTCTTGGCTGTCAGAAACATGATCGGCACTTCCGAATTCTCCAGCCTGATGGTTTCAGCCACCACAAAGCCATCCACTTCGGGCATCATCACGTCCAGTATCACCAGGTTAAAGCGTTCTTCCTTGAATTTTTGAAGCGCCTTTTTGCCATTATTGGCGGTGGTTACTTTATACCCCTCGAGCTCGAGGTTGAGTTTTATAGCTTCCAGCAGGTGTTCTTCGTCCTCTGCCAGTAATATTCTCTTTTTTGTTTGCATGTGCGTTTGTTTGTGTTGTACGTTTTACGTTATAGGTTTTACGTTTTTACCTATTTGGCTAACTAAGCAAAAACGACTTCAAATATGCTGCCCGTAGGGTCATTATCCTTTACGCTGATCGTTGCATCGTGACGATTCAGCACCTCTTTGACGATATATAGTCCAAGACCGGTCCCCTTCGTATTGCGTGTTTCTTCGCTGCCCACACGGTAAAAACGATCGAATATTTTTCCTTTCTCGGCGTCCGCAATGCCAATGCCATGGTCGGCCACTTCGAAGAATATCTTATCATCTTTTGAAAACAATTTCACGTCAACCACCTCGCAGGGTCCGGAATATTTTATCGCATTCTCGATCAGGTTGGTTATAACCGATGTGAGCGCGAACTTATCGCCGGTAATTTCGATTTTCGGCTCTATTTCCGCATTGATCAGTTGCTCGTTAATATCGCATTTGTTCAGTTGCAGGCGGTTCACCACGCTATCCACCAATGCGGAAAGGTTAAAATGTGCTTTCGGAAAGGTGTATGACTGGTTATCGATCTTTGATGCCAGCAACATATTTTCTACCATATCGTCCAACCGTTCGATGTCCATCAGAGCCTTGCCAATGAAATCGTGTATCTGTTGTTTATCCAGGTCGCGTTTCTGGATGGTTTGCAGCAACAGTTTAATGGACGCCAGCGGCGATTTCAGTTCGTGTGTTACCGACAGCAGGAAGTTCTTCTTCTGGTGTTGCAGCCTCCGTTCTTTACGTATCGACTTGTGTAAGCTGATAGCC
>JAFDZL010000121.1 GCA_018266935.1 Bacteroidota bacterium
GGTGACGGTGACAGACAATTTTGGACATACAAGAAATATAGCAGTTAACTGATAAATAAGATGAAGTACATAAACCTGGTTATTGCAGTTTTATTTGCCGCTGCGCTGGCCTCTTGCGGTCATAAAAGCAGCAGCCTGCCGGCCGATGCCGACCTATTGCACGCAAATGAGGATCAATTGACGAACGTGATCATTTACGACGTTTTTACCCCTCCGGTGGCGGCGCGCATATATGGTTATACTAACTTGGCCAGCTATGAGGCGATGAAATATGCGGATCCGAAGTATAATTCGATCACTGCGCAACTGCGGGGCTTTGATAAAATGCCTGAGCCTGAAAAAGGGAAAAGCTATAATTTCACCCTGGCTGCAACCAAAGCGTTCTTCACCGTGGCCCATAAGGTAACATTCTCTGTCGATACGCTGAAAAAGTACGAAGACCATATCTATGGCCTGTTTAAGAATGCTTTGCCCGATTCGACCTACGCCAATTCAATTACACTGGGCGAGAAGATTGGTAATACAGTCCTGAAAAGAGCAAACATCGATGATTATCCTCAAACTCGCGGTAAACCTAAATATCTGGGCAGCAGCACGCCAGGTAAGTGGCGGCCGACCCCTCCGGATTATATGGATGGTGTGGAGTTTTGCTGGGGCGACATGCATACTTTGCTGGTAGATTCTTCAACGATATTTATGCCGCCTCCGCCGCCCGCGTACAGCGAGGATACTACAAGCGCTTTCTTTAAACAGGTGAAAATGGTCTATAACACGAACAAACACCTGACGCCCGAGCAAAAAACGATTGCGACCTTTTGGGATGATAACCCTTTTGTGGTGGTGCACAACGGGCACATGATGTTTGCGGATAAAAAGATCACTCCCGGCGGGGACTGGATCGGGATCACCACCATCGCCTGCAAGCAGACGCATGCAGATGCTGTTAAGACCGCCCAGGCGTACGCGTTAACTTCGGTAGCTCTTTTCGAATCGTTTATTACCTGTTGGGAAGTGAAATACAAATACGCGTATCTGCGGCCGGTAACGGTGATCAACGAAAAAATAGATCACAACTGGCTGCCTTTGCTGCAAACACCGCCGTTCCCTGAATACACCGCCGGACATAGTACCATCAGCGCAGCTTCTGCTGTTGTATTAACCCATGAATTCGGCGATAACTTTGCTTTTCGCGATACGAGCGACAGGAAGTACATCGGACTGCAGCGCGATTTTAAGTCGTTCCTGCAGGCCTCAGATGAGACCGCGATGAGCAGGTTCTACGGGGGCATACATTTTCTCAACAGTTCCCTTGTCGGCGCTAAGCAGGGCCACCAGGTGGGTGAGCTCATCTGGCAGCGATTGAAACTAACCAAATAACACCTTCGATCAGAATGAAACTAAACAAAACCTGGCTTTTCACGACTTATTTATTGCTGTTTGTATTCCTGGTGTCGGGAGGCGTCTTGTTCAATAGCTGCAATGGAAAGAAAGCGGGCGACGCCTTTAAGCCAACCGGCGACACCATAGCCGACGGCAAAGCGCTGACTCAGCAATATTGTGCCTCATGCCATAAGCTGGTACCACCCGACCTGCTTACTAAGAATGTATGGAAATTTCATATACTGCCCGACATGTCGCACTACCTTGGGCTGTCATCTTATAGCATTGTCAATTACTATAAAGACGCTAAAGACACCGGCGGAATTTCTGTGGCGAACTGGGAGATCATAGCGGGCTACTACAATAAAGTTGCTCCCGACTCCCTGGTAGCTGCCAAAACGCCGGTACCATTGTCAAATGATTGGGCAGGCTTCACGCTGAAAAAACCGGATACGACGAAAGATATCGACTATACTACTTTGCTGCAGGTAGATCCGGCTACCCAAAAAATGTACACTGCCGATATCGGAGCGCTTAAATTCTTTGAGTGGGACAAGCAGTTCCGGCCGCACCCGGTCGCTGATTTACCTTCCACCGCAGTAAGCGCAACCTTTGTCAATGACGAAAAAGGAAACCGCCGCGCGATCTTATCGTGTATCGGGCAGATCATACCGATGGACTTCCCGAACGGGAGGATCATGGCAGTAGATCTGAACGCCAAAGAAGAGGTCAAAAAGCCCCAATTGGTACAGGAAGATCTTGCGAGACCGGTGCAAACGGTTCAGGCCGACTTTAATAAAGATGGATTGACCGATTATGTGGTATTGGCCCAGGGGCGGTATGTAGGCGGAGTTTACCTGATGAAGCAAAATGCCGATCACAGCTATACGCAAAGCAATATCTCGGACAAGCCCGGAGCTGCACAGGCCATAACCGCGGATTTCAACAATGATGGCTGGCCCGATCTCATGATATTGTACGGTGGCGGAGACGAGGGGCTGTGGCTTTACCTGAACGATAAAAAAGGCGGTTTCACTTCAAGAAATCTGTTGCGTTTTCCGCCGGTTTACGGGTCAACGAGTTTTCAACTGGCCGATATCAATCACGATGGCAAACCCGACCTGGTTTATACCTGCGGTTATAACTATAAAGACTCGCGCATACTAAAGCCTTATCATGGCTTGTACATCTTTACCAATGAAGGCGACTGGAACTTTAAACAGACTTATTTTTACCCGATAAACGGCTGCACGAAAGCCATAGCGGCAGATTTTGACGGCGACGGCGACCTGGACATTGCTACTATCGCGTTCTTTGCGGATATGAAGAACAAACCAGCCGAAGAGTTTATTTATTTTGAACAGGATGGGCCAATGAGTTTTAAGCCGCATGCGGTGCCAGTGAGCAAATATGGCCGCTGGATGTGTATGGAGGTGGCCGATATGAACGGCGATGGGAAACCGGATATTCTCCTCGGGAACTATGGCGCAGGCTTTATGTTCCAGCGGGGGTATAAGCCATTCTGGAATACGCATTTGCCATTCATTCTACTTCAAAATAACTTTAAGAAATAGACGGAGGGGATGGCAGCTTATTTGGAATGATTTCTGGCCGGTAATATTTGTGTTATCGAACAAAAACAAAGCACAAGGATGCTGGTTAAGTAATCAGCAATCCAATCAATCAACTCTATAACAGAAGCCCTGGCTAACGGAGCTTTTGTGTTTTATAAACTTGCGTAAGGCCGATTTACTGGCTACCTTGCCTGCCGAATATGACGAATCCGGATATCCTGATCATTGGCGCCGGGGCTGCTGGCCTGGCGGCTGCCTACACATTGTCAAAGGGCGGCAGGAAAGTGGCCATACTCGAGGCCCGCGGCCGGACAGGCGGCCGTATTTACACGCTCGATAACGATTTTCCTTTTAAACACGTTGAGCTGGGGGCCGAATTTATTCATGGCAATTTGCCTGTCACCAGGCAGCTGATGCATGAAGCAGGGGTGGAGTACATCGCCGCCGGAGGTGAAATGTGGCGCTATTACGAAGGTAAATTGTCACGGAACTCGTGGAATATGCCCGGTTGGGAAGAACTGATGAAAAAACTCGATCAGCTAAATGAAGATATGACCATCGCTGATTTCCTGGACCGGTATTTCAGCGGAGCGAACTATGAACCTTTGAAGAACTGGGTGGTTCGTTTTGCCTCAGGTTACGATACAGCCAACCCTGCGAAGGCCAGCGCTTTCGCTCTGCGTGATGAATGGGGCAACGAGGACGATGATGCCCAATACCGCGTTGATGGCGGCTATGGCAGGCTGATACGCCACATGGCTGACATAAGCCGGTTAAATGGTGCGGAATTTCATCTGAATTCTATTGTAAAACATATTGACTGGAGGCGCGACAAAGTCGATGTAATCCTAAGTAATGGAAATGTTTACAGCGCAAAAAAAGTGATACTGGCGCTGCCGCTGGGCGTTCTGCAGACGGGTGGCATAACTTTTGAACCTTCGCTGGGACATTATAACAAAGCCTTTCAGCAGATCGGTTTTGGAGCCATCGTCAAGATATTGTTTGAGTTTAAGGACGCTTTTTGGGAGGATGATGAACGCCCGCGTATGAGCTTCGTGATATCGGATGAAGAAATACCTACCTGGTGGACGCAATATCCCATACATTCCAATGTGCTGACAGGTTGGCTCGGCGGGCTTCCGGCGGAAAGAAAGAAGCATTTAACAGACAAAGAGTTTGTACAACAGGGCCTCAGATCGCTGGCGACGATTTTCTCTAAAACCGAAGCTGAACTGGCAGATGATCTGGCCGCCTGGAAGGTTGCTAACTGGACGAGTGATCCGTTTACCCTGGGTTCGTATGTTTATGATATGGTGGAAAGTCATGCTGCACGGAAGGTTCTATCAAAACCAGTTGCTAACAAGCTGTATTTCGCGGGGGAATTTATTTATGAAGGCCCTTCGATGGGGACGGTTGAAGCCGTGCTGACCA
>JAFDZL010000122.1 GCA_018266935.1 Bacteroidota bacterium
CAGCCACTATGGTCGCTGTCAACTGCCCATGCAAAGCAGCGATCACCTGGTTCAGCTGAACTTCGTAATCCGCGGCTACAAGCAATGAATACGGCCCGAATATCTCTTCGCTCAGTTTTGGATTGACGAGGAACGAGGATGCGCTCACCTCTGCCAGCACCGGCTGCGCCTGGTTCATTTTGTCCGAAGCCAGGTTGCCTTTACCTATCAGTGAGACGCCCTGTTCGCCCAAAACATCTTCAGACAAAGCCGAATAGTTTTTGCAAATGCCAGGGGTAAGCATAGTTGCAGAATTGATCTTGCTGATCGCTTCCCCAAGCGCTTCTTTAAATTTATCCAATGATGCAGACTTGATACCGATCAGCAAACCGGGATTAGTGCAAAACTGGCCAGCTCCCAAACTAATGGAAGCAGCGTATTGCTCCGCTATCTGCTGATAACGATTTTCCAATGCTTCAGGCAGCAGGATGGTCGGGTTAATACTGCCCATTTCTGCGAAAACCGGGATTGGGATCTCGCGTTGCTGCGCCAGTTTCATCAAAGCCGTCCCGCCTTTGAACGAACCGGTAAAGGTGACGATCTTCGTTTTCGGGTGTTTCACCAATGCTTCGCCGACGGCGTAGCCATCATCAAAAAGCATCGAAAAAACACCTTCGGGCAGGTTGTTTCGTTTTGCGGCTTTCATGATCGCTTCAGCCACTAAGGCACTCGTGCCGGGATGCGCCGGGTGCGCCTTCACAATAACCGGGCAACCGGCCGCCAAAGCGGACGCAGTATCGCCTCCCGCTACCGAGAATGCCAAAGGGAAATTGCTCGCGCCGAAAACTACCGCCGGGCCAAGCGGCACCAACATTTTGCGCAAATCGGGTCGTGGTGCAGGCTGACGGTCAGGCAATGCTTTATCGATCACCGCCTCAACCCAGGAGCCTTCTTCCACCAGGTCCGCGAACATATTCAATTGGCCCATAGTGCGGCCCCGTTCGCCCTGCAGCCTGGCCTGCGGTAAGCCGCTTTCGGCAATGGCGCGTTCGATGAGCTCGTCACCGACTTTATTGATCTCTTCGGCGATATTCCTCAGGAAGGTCGCTTTTGTTTTTTTGTCAATGCCTCGGTAAATGGCAAATGCCTTTTCAGCCAGGATCATAGCTGCGTCAACATCGAAGCCGGTCGCGACATGAAAGTCTCCGCTTAGCTCTTTATTCGATGAAGGGTCGATTGCCCTGAATGCCTTTTTGCCTTCGGTATAATTATAACCTAACAGGTTTTGTGTTTTCATAAAATTTCCTTGTGATTCTTTGTGCCCGGACCGGGCGTTTCACAGAGAACACGAAGTTAATAGCATTGTTCAAATTATGCCGTTTGCAATTCTTTTTTCCGGCCCCAGCTTCCTTCAGGCAATACGGGGCGAACGGACAAAGCGTCGTTGATGATCTTCATTACCCGTTCACGTTCGGCTCCCTGCACTTTCAGGCGCGGGGCGCGTACATTTTCGGTCCCAATACCGGTCGCTACTTCTGCAAGCTTGATATACTGCACCAGCTTGGGGTGAATATCCAGTTCGAGCACCGGCAGGAACCAACGGTAAATAGCCAACGCTTCCGAAATCCGGTTAGCCTTCACCAGTCTGTAAATTGCCACTGTTTCCCGCGGGAACGCATCCACCAAACCGGCAACCCAGCCATCAGCACCCATTACTAAGCTTTCCATCGCCAGCGGGTCAACGCCGGTCAGGATCGCGAAACGGTCGCCAAAACGATTGATCATTCGGGTTACATTAGATATATCCCGTGTGGATTCCTTTACCGCCTGTACATTATCATATTCAGCCAAACGCGCGAACATATCCAGCGTTACTTCTATTTTGTAATCAACCGGGTTGTTGTATATCATAACAGGCAAAGGCGTGCTTTTCGCGACAGCGCCAAAGAAGGCCATAGTCTCATCATCGTCGGCTTTATAGCGCATAGGCGGCAGCATCATCAGGCCGCTGGCGCCATTATCCAACGCTTTTTGCGCACAATTTACAGCCGCCTTGGTGGTTTGTTCTGCGATGTTAAGCAAGACCGGCACTTTACCATCGACGAAATCGACCGTGTGCTTCAACAAAGTGAACTTTTCTTCATCGCTCAACACACTTGCTTCGCCAAGCGAGCCACCGAGGATCAGGCCATCCACGCCAGCCTCCAATTGCGCGTTAATGTTGTGATCGAACGCTGCAAAATCAAGCTCGTCGTTGTCCGTAAACTTGGTCGTAACCGCGGGGAATACCCCTTTCCATTCAAATTTCATATAACCCTCTCTCCCCTCGTGAAGGGGAACTTTAATATTTAATTATCTAATAAACCTTTATCAATTTAACGCCGTGCGGCGGTATCTTAAATGTCGTTTGACCTGAGAAGCCTGTGATCGGCTTTTGCGTCCAGGCGTCAATAGCTTTGGAATGTCCTTTGATCGCTTCCGCCACTACGTCCAGGCTAACGGATTGATATTTTTCCGACGTATTAAATATCCCTATCGCCCGGCCGCCGCCTTCCAGTTCCTTCACCCAAACCTGGTAATTCTCATTTTTAACCTTTTGTCTTGCTTCCTTGCCCAATGCGTCCTGGTTGATAGAAATCACCTCATCGTTGGTTAACAGGTTCAAGGTGAATTTATCCAGTTTGCCCATGTCGCAGCCAATAAGCAGCGGCGACGACAGCAGGCTCCACAAGCTGATATGTGTATATTGTTCGTCAGGTGTCAGGCGCGTATTATGTTGACTATCTCCCCAGCCCACTTTTCCGACAACCAACATGTCAGGGTCGTTGTAATGGCCGGGCTGGGCATAAGGGGCTGCCTTGTCCTGGTTGAAACCAATGGTTGACATGCTTCTCCAGGTATCTTCTATGTCTCCCGTGGTACGCCAGCTATTTCCGCCAATTTCAGCTCCCCATTTCCATACATCGCCCATACCGTACTGGCAAAAGCTGAAGAGGATATCACGGTTCACTTTGTTCAGCGACGCACGCATCACCTGGTAAGGTTTCTGGTATTCGGCAAGGCTCGGTTCTTTGGGCGCAATCTCGCCGTAAGAGCACCAGTCATACTTTAAGTAATCGATTCCCCAATCGGCATAGCTCTGCGCGTCCTGATCCTCATGCTGGTAACTGCCCAGGTAACCGCCGCAGGTTTTGGGCCCGGGCGACGAATAAATGCCCATCCGCAAGCCCA
>JAFDZL010000123.1 GCA_018266935.1 Bacteroidota bacterium
AGTTGGCACAATAAGCTTTCTGCACACTGCAAACCGCCCACTGCAAACTGAGCAATGAAGACGTACAACTATTCAGACTTAAGCAAAACGGATATCCAGAAACTGGTTCAGCGCAATGTTGACCCTGCAGATGAGATACGCGCGGTTGTTGAGGATGTGATACGGAACGTCCGTAGCAACGGCGACGAGGCTTTGCTGGAATATGCCGCCAGGTTCGATAAGGTTGTGCTGAAGAGCCTGTTCATTGAAAAAGATGAGATGGTTCAATTAGCCTCAACCATCACTGCTGAACAAAAACAGGCGCTGCAAACGGCTTACGACAATATTTACAAGTTCCACCAGTCGCAGCTGAAAACCGAGGACAAGGTTGAAACCATGCCCGGCGTTACCTGCTGGCGTGAAGTACGGGCAATCGAAAAAGTCGGTCTATATATTCCCGGCGGGACGGCGGTTTTACCGAGCACCTTTTTAATGCTGGGCATCCCGGCGAGGATAGCCGGCTGCCGCGAGATCGTGGTGTGTTCGCCGCCGCAAAAAGATGGCAAGGTGAATGGTTATCTTGCTTATGTGGCGCAACTACTGGGCATCGAAAGGATTTATCTCACGGGAGGCGCGCAGGCGATCGCAGCCATGGCCTACGGTACTGAAAGCATACCTAAAGTAGATAAGATATTCGGTCCGGGCAACCAGTATGTAACTAAGGCTAAAACCGTCATCCAATCGACTACCAATACAGCTATCGATATGCCTGCGGGGCCGTCAGAAGTTTTGGTATTAGCTGACGAAAGCGCGGTACCTGCTTATGTCGCTGCCGACCTGCTGGCACAGGCCGAACATGGTGTGGATAGCCAGTCGGTTTTGATAACCACTTCTAAAGACATCGCCGAAAAGACGATGATCGAATTGCAAAAGCAGATCAGGGAATTGCCGCGGCAAGCCATCGCCCAAAAAGCGATCGACAATTCATACATCGTTTTGGTTAACGATTTGAACGAGGCCATGGATTTCAGCAACCAATATGCGCCGGAACACCTGATACTTGCAACTGCCAGCTGGCAACAGCTGACTGCGGGCATCATCAACGCAGGCTCGGTGTTCCTGGGTAACCTGACGCCTGAAAGCGCGGGTGATTATGCCTCGGGCACAAACCACACGCTGCCTACCAGCGGCTATGCGCGGGCATATTCCGGTGTTTCGGTCGATTCGTTTGTGAAGAAGATCACTTTCCAGCATATTACACCGGAAGGGATCAGGAATATTGGTCCGGCGGTGGAAACGCTGGCGGAGTTGGAGGGATTGAGGGCGCATAGAAATGCGGTGACGGTGAGGATGTCTGAACTGTGATTTAAATGATTTAATGAAGACTATGAAATCATAGCCCATCAAAAAATCATAACAATCACAGTTCAGGACAAAAAGAAAGAAGAAACAATGTTTGATATAAACAACATACTAAGAGAGAACATCAAAAACCTCAAACCCTACTCTTCCGCACGCGATGAGTTCCAGGGTGAGGCGAGTGTGTACCTCGACGCGAACGAGAATGCCTTCGGTTCGCCGTTGGAGCAGAATTATAACCGCTACCCTGACCCGCTGCAATTACAGGTTAAGCTGCGCCTGAGCGAGATCAAGGGTGTGCCGCCGCGCAATATATTTTTGGGCAATGGAAGCGACGAGGCCATCGACATTCTGTTTCGCAGCTTTTGCGATCCCGGCGTGGATAACGTGATACTGGTACCTCCTACTTACGGCATGTACGAGGTGTCGGCCAATATCAATGATATTGCTATCAAACACGTACCGCTGACCGAAGAATATCAACTAAACCTGGAAGGCATTGCCGAGGCGATCGACGAGCATACCAAACTGATCTTTATCTGTTCGCCCAACAACCCAACCGGGAACTCGATGCACCGCGAGGATGTCGAAACTGTTCTGGCAAATTTCAACGGGCTGGTGGTGATCGATGAGGCTTATATCAACTTTAGCAGGCAGAAAACTTTCATACAGGAACTGACCGAATACGCCAACCTGGTCGTGCTGCAAACGCTGTCCAAAGCATGGGGCCTCGCTGGTTTGCGCGTAGGCATGGCTTTTGCGAGCGAGGAGATCATCGAAGTGATGAACAGGGTGAAGCCGCCTTACAACGTGAACGAAGCATCGCAGCAATTGGCGCTTAAAGCACTTGAGAATATCGATCAGGTGAACAATTGGATACGGGAGGTTTTGACACAAAGGGACCGGTTAGTTCTGGAGCTGAAAGACTTTGAATTTGTGATTGACATCTACCCTTCCGACGCTAATTTTATTTTAGTAAAGACGACCGATCCGAAAGGCATTTACAACTTTTTGGTGGGCAAAGGCATCATCGTCCGCGACCGCTCGAAAGTGGAATTATGCGAAGGTTGCCTGCGGATCACCGTAGGTACACCGGAAGAAAATACCACCCTGTTACAAACGTTAAAAGATCTCCAATGAGCGCACCCAAAAGAGTACTTTTCATCGACCGCGATGGCACCATGATATTGGAGACCGCCGACGAGCAGATCGATTCGTTCGCTAAGCTGGAGTTTTACCCCGGCGCTTTGACCTGGCTGCCAAGAATAGCCAAAGAACTGGATTTTGAGCTGGCGATGGTCACCAACCAGGATGGTTTGGGTACTTCGGTGTATCCTGAGGAACACTTCAATGCAATCCAGAACTTTGTGCTCAAGACCTTCGAAAACGAGGGTGTAAAATTCGCGAATACGCATGTTGACCGCACCTTCGCAAAGGACAATGCCCCTACCCGCAAACCGGGCACAGGCCTGCTGACACAATATTTTGATGCTGGAAAATACGATCTCAAAAACTCTTTCGTGATCGGCGACCGCAAGAATGATATTCTATTAGCCAAAAACCTGGGTGCAAAAGCCATCTGGCTGAACAATGGGTCGAACCTGGGTGGTCATGAGTTTACGCAAGAGCAGCACGATGCCTTGCATGAGGTGATCGCGCTGGAAACCACCGACTGGCAAAAGGTTTATGAGTTTCTGAAACTGGGTGAACGCGTGGCCGAACACAGGCGCACAACCAAAGAAACGGATATTTATATCAAAGTAAACCTGGACGGTAAAGGTGAAGCGAAAATTTCAACCGGTCTGCATTTCTTCGATCACATGCTGGAGCAGATCGCCAAACATGGCAGCATCGACCTGGAAATTCAAGCTAAAGGCGACCTGCATATCGACGAGCACCATACGATCGAGGATACCGGCATCGCTTTAGGCGAATTATTTGCCAAAGCCCTGGGCGATAAGCGTGGTATCGAGCGTTACGGCTTTTGCCTGCCGATGGACGACTGCCTGGCACAGGTGGCCATCGATTTTGGCGGAAGGAACTGGATCGTTTGGGAAGCGGATTTCAAACGCGAAAAGATCGGCGAGATGCCTACGGAGATGTTCTTCCATTTCTTCAAATCGTTCTCAGACGCGTCGAAATCGAACCTGAACATTAAAGCCGAAGGACAAAACGAGCATCATAAGATAGAAGCAATATTCAAAGCATTCGCCAAAGCCATTAAGATGGCCGTGAAGCGCGATGCGGATAAAATGATACTGCCCAGTACGAAAGGGGTCCTATGAGTTGGCAGTTGCCTGTGGGCAGTTGGCAGAAAAATAGCGAACTGTTCATTGCCAACTGCAAACTAATAACTGCAAACTAAATAATGATAGGGATAATAAGATACGGCGCCGGGAATATTTTTAGCTTAACCGCTGCATTGGAGCGGTTGGGCATAGAATATGGTATGGTGTTTGGTGAGCGCGATTTTGAACAGTTTGACCGTTTTATTATCCCCGGAGTAGGACACGCGGGGGCTGCGATGAGCAAACTGGAACAGAGCGGCATGGTTGAAAAGATCAAGTCGCTACAAAAACCTACGCTTGGTATTTGTGTGGGCATGCAACTGATGACAGCCCATTCGGAAGAGGGCGATGCTAACATGCTCAATATCTTCCCGATACAAACCAAGCGCTTCGCCGACAGCGCCGAATACAAGGTACCGCACACCGGCTGGAACAGCGTGGAGCAGGAAATGGCCGGTCCGCTTTTTAAAAAAATTCCTACCGGTTCACATTTTTACTTTGTACATTCATACTTTATTGAGTTCAACAGCGCATATACTTTGGCTTCAACCGTTTATAGTACAAAGTTTTCGGCATCAATTTGGAAGGATAACTTCTACGCTGTACAATTTCACCCCGAGAAGTCGGGCAAATACGGCGAACAACTCCTAACTAATTTTTCAAACATATAACAGACATGTACATTATTCCCGCGATAGATATTTTAAATAAAAAGGTCGTTAGGCTGCGAGAGGGTGATTATGAGCAGGTAACCGAATATGATGTTACGCTGGAAGAAATGATCGAAAGGTACCAGTCACACGGGACCGACATGATCCACGTGATCGACCTGAACGGCGCGCGCAACGATTTCAGCAACCAGCAATACCTGTTTGATGTGATCCGCAAAACGGACATGAAGGTGCAATACGGCGGCGGCGTACGCAGCATCGACAAGGTAAAGGAACTGATCGACGCCGGCGTTTTCCGGGTGATC
>JAFDZL010000124.1 GCA_018266935.1 Bacteroidota bacterium
CTTTGGTATTGCTCCTTGCTGACGATAGGAAAATATTCGTGACTTTTGCCAAAAGCCTCATGATCTACAAAGCCCTTGCTTTCCAGGATGCGGACAAAAGTTGAGACTGTATTATAAGCGGGTTTAGGTTCGGGCAGCGCCTCTATCAGGTCTTTTACAAACGCCTTTTTCAGCTGCCAAAGCACCTGCATGATCTGCTCTTCAGCCCGGGTTAATTCCTTGATTTCCATAATGTAAGTTTAACAGGGTCAGGGCGATCGGCTAAAATATTTTCCTGCGTCAATCGAAGCTAAAAAATAAAATGATAAAACGCAACTAAAATGTTAGTTTCTTAAAAGGAAAATTATTTTTTAGAGCCTGAGTGTAAAAAGGCCGGATTTCTGACATCAGGACTCTGTCCTATCCGGGTCGTGCGGCTATAACACCGGCCAAAGGCTAAACTGCATTTAGTCGCCTGTCACCAGACGTTCCCATGGAACGAAAATAATTTTTTAATTATTTTCTACCAACGAGGCGTCCCTACAGGACGCTCATTTTGTGTTTTTCGTCCCATAGGGACGACTGGTTGGTAGTAGTAGAGAAAACCAGGCGTCCCTACAGGACGCTTATTTTGCTTTTTCGTCCCATAGGGACGACTGGTTGGTAGTAGTAGAGAAAACCAGGCGTCCCTACAGGACGCTTATTTTGCTTTTTCGTCCCATAGGGACGACTGGTCGGTAGAGAAAACAATATGTCCAGCCACGTTCCATAGGAACGTTTCGTGAAATGTCGCGTCCAGAAATAGGTTCGGAGACCTACGGGACGGAAAAATAAAAAGAGCAACAATCAGCAAGTGTCTTTCAGGACTCGAACCTGCCCGTTTACACGGTTTCTCCAACGAAGTATCACTCGCTTACGGCATCTTTCATTTTAAAAAGGGCAAAAAGCAACCGGTGGTTTTTTAGACTACTGCAATATTGCAGGCGGGATTTGAACCCGCATCTTTCCCGGCGAACCGGGAACGTCAAACCGAAGTATCACCAATTTACGGCACCTTTAGGTTTAGGCCTGGGTTATGATAAAGAGCTACAGGCGCAAGCGGCTTTTTGTTGAAATTGACAGTTTCGAAGTAACGCTCACTAACGGCATCTTTATGAGTTTAAGGGCAATGGGTCAATACGCGGATTTTACTGCTCTACCCAACTGAGCTATCCCGGATGTCCGGGAGCCGGACTCGAACCGGCGACACGAAGTATCGCGTATTTACGGCACCTTAAAACTTTAATTTCTTTTAAAAAGAAGGGTAATTGGCAATAAGTGACTATGCACTGTGCTCTTCTGCCTGAGCTATCCTTGCGGAGCCGGATTTGCACCGGCGACTCCAGCGTCCCGAAGTAACACTTATTTACGACACCTTCTTTGGCAACAAATTTACAAATATTTAAAGAGCGACAAGCGAACGCGGGTCGGGGGTCGCCTTAGGGACTCGAACCCTCATCATGACCTAAGCCACAATGCCCTCCCCCTAAATGGTAGCGAAGTATCCCGTTTCTACGGCATCCTTAATGTTTTACGTTGTACGTGTGACGTTATACGTTTGATTTCTTGATAAACTATTTAATGTTCAAAAAAGGCTGCACGCAAACGCTTACGTATAACGTAAAACGTATTACGTACAACCTATCAAATTGCTATTTTATTGATCTCGTCCAGCGCCGAACCGCCTTTTTCAAGCGCATCCAGCACCTCGAAGATCTTGTCGCTCCAGCCGGCAACTAAGTACACATCGTTCCTCAGCAGTTGCAGCGGGCTTTGCCCGTAGCCCTGCAAGTCGAACAGGTATAACCTTGCCTCCGGCGCGACTTCAGCTTTATAACGCAGCCACAGCGGCTGGATATGGTCGCCCGTGGTTGACGAGCTGTTCCACAGCTGGCGGTCGGTGAATAACATTATTTTGTCCACCTTCACCCTGCGGTTCAGCAGGTCTTTGATCACGAGGTAACCGTTGGTAGAATAACCGACCTCACCTTCGCGCTTGTAAAACTCCTGCACGTTGCCTAAGACATAGTTGTGCGGCACAGTGATGGTTTTCCAGCTATCACCGAACATGCCCACCTGCACGTTCCTGCAGCGCGACTGCAGCAGCATGGCCAGCATCAGGCCGATGTCGTACAAAAGCACTTTCGACTTTGCCGAAACCGGCTTCTGCATCGAACCAGACACGTCACAGGCCAGCAGTACGCGTGTATTAGCGTCAAAGCCTTTGATGTTCGCCGCGCTTGCCTGTACCGCTTTTTCCAAAGCATCCAGCATTTCGCCGGTATAGCCGGTCGATGCGCCTGTCAGCTTCAATTTCAGCTTTTTCAGGGCGCTCAACTGCGCCTGGTCGAGGTTCAGCAACTCGCGGTACGCCGCCAGGTAACGGAACGGGAACTGTTTAGCCTTTGCCACCTGTTCGGCCGACGCCAGCGTAGCGCATACCTTTTGCAGGTGCGCATAGCTGATGCCCGCTTCCAGCATATTGCGCAGGTTACGCAGCATGGCCATATAGCCCAGCTTGCCGCTGTCAACCAGTTCTTCCCACTTGGCGCGGAAGGCCGCAGCTTTGGCTTCTTCACTGTCGAAGTTCAGCTGGCCCAGCGCCGAAAGCTCGGTTTCCCAGGTGTACGGCGTCTCCAGCGTATTGCCCGCGATCTTATCGAACAGGGCTTGCTGTGCTGCGTCCTTTGCCTTCGGGTGAACCAGGAACAGTGCATCGCGCAGTTTCACTTCAGCCGGGCGGTTATACTTAGCGAACTGGTATTCGTCGAACTTATTGAAAGCCGCCTGCAAACCTTTCTGCAACTGCTTCGACAAACCGTTGAGCCTTTTCGGACCCTTACGACCGTTGAGCAGATCATAGCACGCCAGCAACTCGGTGATCTCGTCCGCACGGCCGATAACGCCGTCAGTAACCCGGGCGACCAGGTTGTCGCCCGAGTGCAGCTTAGCCAATTCGGTCACCAGTACCAGCGGCACCGAACGCATATACATTTTGTTACGCGCATACACGGCCAGCTTACCTATAAATAGTGGGTCGCATTTGGCCATGAGCGTGCGTAAACGGCTCAAACGCTGCTCGTCCTTTTCGTAGAACGAATCGTTCAGGCTCCAGGTAACCACTGCGGTGTACAGCTCCATATCCGGGCGAAGCACAAACGCCTTCACGCCTTCGTAGTTGGTCACCCTCGTCTTTGCCTTGCTTAGTAAATTAAATTTCATCGGGATCCTCCCATCTTTGTTATTTGTTGATACAAAGCTGGGTGGCAAGTGCGCAGTGTATTTGCGCAGTGAAAAATATTTTGATTTTTTTCATTTTTTATTTGGCCTCGGGCGGGTCGTCTGCGCGTGCTGCACAGGTGTTAGGGGGCAGGTATCGGCTCCCATCCCGGTCGCAGAATGAACGGCCCGCGAAAACATGACGATAAATCATAAATCAATTCAAGACATAATTTATATTTGTTCTTAGAGTTAAGCTGTAAAATGAAAATAAGGCGTGTTAATATAAAGAACTTTCGATGCTTTGACGATTTTGAAATCATCTTCCCTGAATATTATCGATGTAATGATAATTCCCTACAAAGCATCAATCTGCATGTTTTGCTTGCCCCCAACATGACTGGAAAAAGTGCTCTCTTAAAAGCAATTAGAATATCAATTTCTACAGCACTTCAAAAGCTAAAAGCCAATATTGCTAACCCCAGCTCTATAAATATTAGCCATTATGAACACAGGGTTACCGGTAATAACCCTTTTGCAGATCTTGCCCGAGAAGTTAAGATTTCTACAGAAGCGTCGAACTTGAAAACCATAGGAGAAAAAACAGAAAAGGTATTGTATAAATGGACGCGATACAAAGAAGATTACTCAGGCAAAAACACTAAGACTGTAAATGAATATGGAGATATTGGCAAGGATATCAATACAATGTTTAACGATGCTATTGAAAATAAAACAGGTATCGTACCAATCTTTCTATTTGTTGGAACGGAATACATTCACCAGCCAAAGCCTGTCACAGACACATTAACTAAGGATGGATCGATTAAACAAGGGTATTGGTATTGTCTGGATGACAAAAGCATGGAAGCTTATGTATTTGACTGGTTTGAACAGCTATATGCCACAACAATAGAACAACAAAGAAGCGAATTAGCGCGTGAATATTATGACAGCTTTGCGTCAAACTCAATCGCCACATTCAAATTAGCAGTCAAATCAATAATCCCTGAAATTACCGATGTTGATTGGGTAAGGGATACCTCTCGCAAAACGACGAAATATTTCCTTGTTTTTCGAATTCAAGACGAAGGAGTCAGAACTTATGAGATGCTTAGTGACGGTTATCGATACTTGGTCTTGCTAATCGGAGAATTGGTAACTAGAGCAACGCTACTAAATAAACATGTTGAAAGAGATCTTCTTCAACAGTTAACTGGGGTGGTTCTAATTGATGAATTTGGGATTCATCTTCATCCAAAACTTCAGTCGGACACTTTAAGCAGACTCGCGTCATTGTTTCCGCAAGTCCAGTTTATCGTAACGACCCATTCGCCATTGCTAATCAATGGCTTGAAACGAGAACAGCTCCATATCATTAACGAGACTACTGAAGGTCATAGATACTCAACTTTCCCAGACGAGGATGCTATAGGCCTAGGTGCAGAAGGCATATTGAGGGCCATGTTTGGTCTTGCCACATCACTTGACAAAATCTCTCTAGAACAAAATGAAAAATATAAGCAACTGCTTTCGAAGAAAAATATCGAAGGTTTAAATGAACAAGAAATTGAAGATTTCAAGAATTTAAGTACGAGATTATCTTCGGTAAGGCTAGACCCAAACATTGAAATCAAAGAAAGCGATCCATTAACAGATCTTGTAAAAAACGAATTGAAAGAAAAGACAAAAACGACCGAATTAAATTCCATTAGTCCTGAGGACCTTAAGAATTCAGTAAGTTCAGTAATTAATAAACTTCTGAACGAATAGAATGGTAAAGATTAATTTTCCGCGAACTGACCTTGATCAGCACCACGAATTGGCTGCCTGGAGATTAAAACAAAATTTTGCCGAAGGCGATTGGACTGAGTTAAAGGAATTTTTGGCAGAACAGCCTCGCGTGAAACTAGGCTGGCATCCTATTCCCAAGTGTTGGTATACCGAACTACCCCAAGGAGATAATTATGCGTTGGATGTAGAACACTTTCGACCCAAAAGCGCCGCGGAACCTCTGAATAAGGTACAAGTTGGAAAAGTTGAAGCGCTTACAGGCGCAAAATTTTATCAAAATGTAACCAATACCGCTTATAGTTGGCTAGAGTTCAATTATAGAAATTATCGGCTTACTTCAGCCCTTCCGAATAGAGGAGGCGGAAAGCATCTATATTTCCCGGTGGCATTTGGTAGCAACCGATTAACCGCGATTGCTGAACCTTGGGTAACCACGGAATATAACTTGTTGCTCGACCCCACAAATGATCATGATGCAAACTTGTTGGTCGTATTACCGAACGGTGACATCGAGCCCAGGGCTCCGAAAACGCCTCTAACTTTAGTGGAATTTAACAATTATGTCGCGAACTGGCGCTCTGATGGTTTTAATTATTTGCGAGCAGTTATTAGTATAATTCTTTATCGGTTAGATAACAATGTCTTAATCAAAGCACGGCGAGAAATATTTGAGCAAACTACAAATGATATAGATGATTTACTAGATTTGATGAACGTTGCCGGTATCACTCTTAGAGACAAATACATTGCTAAGATATTCAAAATGATTGTCCCCTCTGCACCCTTTTCCTTAGCCGCTAGATCCGCCCTACTAGCATATATACCACAAGCATCTGATGCAAGTAATTTTAAGATATTAAAAGACTTGTTACTTGATGGCCTAAGCAGAGAACTTGCCGCTCAGGCAACAAATTGGAACAACCCTTAAAATCAACAGGAAGCCCCGGAGGCTTAAATTATCTAGAAAAAATTTCGAAAATACTCTCGGGCTCCAGGCTGAATAAACGCCGCGTTAGTGCTACCATTCCGGCCCCAATTCCAGTTGTCAAGCAAATAGAGAAATTCAACACTTTTCTTTTTTTCAACTAAATGCATCATTATTTCAGAAATTATACCCTCCTTTTCGTCAGAAAGAGGATTGTCATAATATTCTCTATAGAATACATCACACATTTCTAACATTATTGGTGACCAATGTACTGAACCGTTTGATTCATCACCATAATTGTAAATATGTATCTTTTCGATTTCTATGATTCCTATCCTTTGTTTTGAGTCGGGATGAAAATCAACCAACAGTATATGATTGGCAGCGTCAAAATCATCTCTATAATTGCTTAATAGATCTTCTGCGACGATAGACCAACCTTTATTAATCGGTTTCCCTCTTTTTATCCAAGCTTTGTAAATTAATCCACTCCCGGCCAATTTATAGCCCTCGCCGGTATTAATATAAAAAAGCTCATTGTTTCTATACTCTTTTCGGTATAATAAGAACGCCATTCCTGTAAATTTACAAATAACTAAATCTGAAAGCTATTCCATTAATCTAAACCAATCTCTCACACTTAACTGCAATCTTAACTCTTCATCTTCTGCGAGTTGGGTACAATGTGCTATCGGAGCTCGCAACGTGTTCAGCTTGGACATCACGCCCTGGACAGCTTTGATGCTTTTAAAAATAGAAGTAAATACTGCCCAATTCGATTGGATGATTTGTGCAAGCTCACCAAAAGTAGTAAAATCAATAGGATCGGTTGAACGAAGGGTCACAGCTGAATCTATTTCATTGCTTATTCTTTTTTTGACTTCGATCTTTACCGCATCAGGAACTGCGTGCTCAGAATTCCACCAATCCTCACCTTTGGTTGATTCCATCATTGTATTGATTAGATTCCTAATTGACTTTTCAAGACAATAAAATACCTCATAATTTCTCGACATTCGTTTTGCTTCATTTCTCACATTGAGATCAAATTGAGGATAATAGTCATTGTCTTTTTGAATTTTCGGCTTTTTTCTGCCTAAGTCGATTTCAAATTTTTTTTCAATGCGATCTAACTCCAACTCTAACATTTGATTGGTTATACCGAAAAGCTTTATATTA
>JAFDZL010000125.1 GCA_018266935.1 Bacteroidota bacterium
GATTCGTTGTATTACGTCGACGACGTTCAGTTGAACAACGGGAAGATAGTGGAGTACGATGAAAAGATAAGGCGTTTCCCCCAGCAGGCGCAAAAAAAATAGCAGACCCGCATTCCATTCACCCTAATTCATTATATCACCAATTTTAAACCCTAAAATTATGTCAGTAAAAAACCTGTTCATCGCCACCGGAATCGTTACCTTGTTTTTCGGTATTATGCTCACTTTTTTCCAGGAAACCCTGGCCAGGATGGTACTCACCGATCCCACCATGAGCGCCAACAACCAGAACCTGGCAACCGGTTACGGAATTGTGCTCATTGCTATTGCCGTCGGCGTATTCGCTGCCAGCAGTTCAGCGCCGTCAGCAGCACGGCGCGGATACGTGATCCAGATCACCATCTCTGGCCTGGTCTTAGCCGCACATGATATTTATAGCATAGTTTCTACCCATGTTCTTAAAAGCGCCGCATGGGGCACCGTGGTTATCGTTGGCCTCCTCGGTTTATGGGGCCTGATGAAACTGATGAAGGAAAGGTCGGCCTCTCTATAAAGTTAAACAGCACGGGTGATGCCTGAAGATTTTTAATGCACATCCCGTGCTGTTATTTAATTTTTCATTATCCGCAAAGGGCCCCGTTCGCCCTTGATTATAAAACATACACTTGCGGTTTCCCGGTAGTGATCAGCTGGCGCAGGCTATGATTAACCAAACCGGCCCAGGCATTTGAGCAGGCGTCATAACATTCGCCTTGAGGCACCAGCCCGTAATGCGTGAACCTCACTTCCGTTTTGCCGCCTTTTTCGGTGATAAAGAAAACGATCCTGGTGCCCGTCCACTCTGATTTGTCGTCAATAAAATTCAGGTTGGAGTCGGTGACAAGCCACTCTACCATTTTACCCGGAATGAACCCGGTGACCTTTTGCTTGCTGTAGTGCGCGTCTTTGTACCGGTAAGCAAACTCGTCGCCTGCTTTATGGCTGTCGCCTTCAATTTCACCCGTCCACCAATCGCTGACATTGTTTATCGCGTCGAATGCTTCCATCGGGGACTGATCCACCACAAAGGCGGTCGTAAAATCTTGTGTTTCCATGTTCTTCTTAGTTATGTGATGCTGTCTGTTCGTTCAAATTCCATTTCTCTGCCAGCTGCGCATTGTAGCCAGCGCCCTCTTTCGGGTTTGGTTCGCCTTTACCTGTTTCAATGAGATTGCGCAGACTGTGCTGTATGTAATTGGTCCACGCCTCAAAGCAAACGTTGAAGCACTCGTATTCTGCAACCAGGCCATGATGGATGAACTTAACTTCTGTCCGGTCATCCTTTTGAGCAATATCAAAAACGATGATGTTGCCTATCCACTCGGTTTTGTCCGCTATGAAGTTGAAGTGGTTATCCAGCACCTGCCAAACCACCCGTTTACCCGGAACAAGTTCCACTAATTTTATCGTGCAGCAGTGAACATCTTTATAATGATAATAGTAAACGCTGTTCAGCATGTCGGTGAAACCTTCTATCTCTTCCGACCACCAGCCGCGAACATTATTGATGGCATTATAGGCCTCCTGCGGGGTTTTATCTATCAGGATGGTTGTGTTGAAATCTTGATTTTCCATGGGTTTGTTTAGTTTTTAATAAATTGATGATCAAAGTTAAAGTCTTTATCCGCAACTACTGGGGTGTAAAAAGGACTTTATAGCGGGTTGATTTGGACTTATAAAAATTATTAACTTTATCAAAAAATCCAGTATGAAACACATTACGATAGTGGTACCTGACGGATCGGCCAATGTGAGCAGCATCCTGGGCTCATACAAGATACTGAATGGAGCTAACGAATATTGGAAGGCGAACGGGAGAAAGGAAGTATTCAAAATAGTAGTGGCGGGCAGTTCAGAACATGTGGAATGCCATGACGGCCTGGTTACCCTAAAGCCGCATACGAACATCGCAGCCATCGCCAAGACCGACCTGGTGATCATAGCTGCGCGGAGCGGTAATTACAAGAAAGCCGTGAAATGTAACGGCACGCTAATAGACTGGGTAACTGAACAATATAAAAACGGCGCAGAAGTAGCCAGCCTTTGTACCGGCGCTTTCCTGCTGGCATCCACGGGCTTACTGGATGGTAAAAGTTGCTCGACACACTGGATCGTCACCGATAGTTTCCGGGAAATGTTTCCGAAGGTGCATCTGCAAACCGATAAGCTGATCACCGACGAGCACGGCATTTATACTAATGGCGGCGCGTATTCCTTTCTGAACCTGCTGATCTACCTGGTCGAAAAGTATTTCGACAGGCAAACGGCTATTTACTGCTCCAAATTTTTCCAGGTCGAAATGGACAGGCAAAGCCAGTCGGCCTTTATCATATTCAAGGGGCAGAAACAACATGGCGATGAGATGGTAATAGAAGCCCAATCTTATATTGAAAACAATATCCGCGAAAAAATATCCGTCGAGAACCTATCGGCCAGGTTTGCGATCGGTCGCAGGCATTTCGACAGGCGGTTTATCCGCGCAACCGGAAATACGCCGCTCGAATATTTACAAAGGGTAAAGATCGAATCGGCAAAAAGGGAACTTGAAACCAGCCGCAAAACCATCAACGAAGTGATGTACGACGTTGGTTATTCCGACGTAAAAGCATTTCGTGATGTATTCCGGAAAATTACGGGTATGTCGCCTTTGGAATACCGGGGCAGGTACAATAAAGAAGCGGTGGGATAAACCGGTATGGCCCTTTCAGTCGTTTGATCTCCGGGGCCGTTTCTTTTTGAAAGGATCTGGTGCCCGGTCAACTTTAACATAATTGCTCATCCTTGGCGCAAATTGCGGTTTGGCGCCCCAGGGCTTCGGCGCGGGTTTGGGCTTTTCTTCGCTTACCTTGATAGTAAACACGCGATCGCCAATGGGTGTACCGTTAAGGTTGTCGATCACACCTTGGGCAGCCTCCATGTCAAGCATTTCGAGAAAGCCATAACCTTTGGATTTACGTGTTTTCTTGTCCTTAACGATCTTAATCGTATTTACTTGCCCGTAGGGCATTACCAGCTTCACCAACTCCATTTCATCCATGCCGAGCGGAAATCCCCCGACAAATAATGTTACCATAGATATAAAAGATTTTCGCTAAAGGTAATCGAAAAAGGTTAGAAAAGTTAAAAAAGTTAAAAAGGCCGAGAAAGCCGAAGATTTCAACCTTTGACACCGCTGCAACCTTTATAACAATTCCAACTAACGCAAAAAATATTACTTTTGCGATAGCCGCATGGACAACCTCAGCTATCAATACCTCGACTCCAGCTTCAGCCCTGACAAAGCCGCAAAATATACCTTGCTTTTGCAGGGCGATAGTTCACGTTTTTCCTTTGCGGTAACGGAAAAAAACAAGCTGCTTGTATTGTCGAACCATCTTGGCTGGGATATTTTCGACGATCCTGAAAACAACAGCCTGCTTTTCATCAATTACGGGCGGCGAATTATCGGCCTGCCCTGCAGTGGTTTCACTTTCATACCTGTCAGCCTGTTCAACCCTGAAAAGGTTGCTGACTTTGCCCGATTCCTGGATGTCAAAGCTGAAGAAAAGGTGTTTTCGCAACCGCTGGATCACGACAACCAGGTGATATTTAAAATTTGCGGCGAATTGCTCGGCAAGGTTTCGGGCAGGTTTAGTCTGAATGATATCGTCTTTGCACCGAAAGGGTGGATTCTGGCTGCCGGAGGAGACGGGCCTTCAAGCCAGGACATGTATCTGAATGTCACCGTCAATACCATCGAAATATTAAACTTCAGGGAAGGAAAGCTGCGTTTTTATAACAGTTTCAATTTCATGAACGAAGATGAACTGGCTTATTTTGTGATGGTGGCCGCAAACGAATTACAGTTGCAGCCGGAGTCGGTAAATGTCATACTGAGCGGTGATATCGAGTCGGGCGATGGAAATTTTAATCGTTTACA
>JAFDZL010000126.1 GCA_018266935.1 Bacteroidota bacterium
CAGCGCGCTTTTTAAAGGCCACCACCCGTGAGGGCTTCGGTAACAACCTGTTCCGCGACTGGCGTTTCGACGGCGAGGACAATCCAAAAGATTTCGTGCTGAACCACCCGACCTATTCGGGCAAAATATTGGTTGCCGGCAAAAACTTCGGCTGCGGAAGCAGTAGGGAGCATGCCGCCTGGGCCATTGTCGATTATGGTTTCGACGTGGTAGTAAGCAGCTTCTTTGCCGATATTTTCAAAGGAAATGCGCTGAACAACGGCCTGCTGCCTGTACAGGTAAGCGATGCCTTCCTGAAAAAAATATTCGACGCCGTTTATGCCGATCCGCACGCCGAAGTAGAAGTTGACCTGGAAAACCAGTTCATCAAAATATCATCGACCGGGGAAAAAGAAAGCTTCGAGATCAATCCTTACAAAAAGGCTTGCCTTATTAACGGCTACGACGATATCGATTATATTTTGAGCCATAAAGCAGCGATTGAGGAATACGAAGCGAGCCGATAAGCAGAAAGCTGAAAGACCAAAGCTGAAAGCTGTTTTGAGCCGAAAGCAAAAAGTCTAAAGCGGAAAGCTTTGAAATTGATTAAAGAAATAGGTTAAAAAAATAGAAGCTTTAGGCTTTATGCCTTCAGCTTTCAGCTCTAAAAAAGTGGGAATAAAAAAACACATATTAGTAATACCCGGCGATGGTATCGGTCCGGAAGTGACCGAACAAGGCAAGGCCGTTCTGGAAAAGATCGGTTCAATCTATGGTCATGAATTCACTTTTGACCATGCTTTGATGGGTCATGCTTCCATCGAAGCCACCGGCAGTGCCCTGCCCGATGAAACCTTAGCCAAAGCCAAAGCCAGCGACGCGATCCTTTTCGGTGCGGTTGGCCATATCAAATATGATAATGATCCAAGCGCTAAAGTTCGCCCGGAACAAGGTCTATTGAAAATTCGCAAGGAATTAGGCCTGTATGCCAACCTGCGTCCCATCATGTTATTTGATGAGTTGCTGGATGCATCGAGCCTGAAGCCTGAGATACTGAAAGGAACAGACATCCTGTTCTTCCGCGAACTGACCGGGGATGTTTACTTCGGCGAAAAGACCAAAGGTGAGGATTTCTCTTCCGACCTGATGATCTATCACCGCTATGAAGTGGAGCGTATAGCCCGCAAAGCGTATGAAGCAGCAAGGGCAAGAACCAAACGGCTTTGTTCTGTTGATAAAGCCAATGTGCTTGAAACTTCTCGCCTGTGGCGCTCCGTGGTGCAGGAGATCGCTAAAGAATATCCTGATGTAGAGACCGAGCACATGTTCATCGATAACGCTGCCATGCAATTGGTAAAGAACCCGAAGAAATTCGATGTGGTGCTTACCGCTAACCTGTTTGGTGATATCCTGAACGA
>JAFDZL010000127.1 GCA_018266935.1 Bacteroidota bacterium
ACTGGCAGTTTTCGTCCTCTGCATTACAGGAACTGTTCCTCGATTACAAGAAGCTACCGGAAGGGACCTATGAATACTGTGTAACGGTAACCCCTACCAACAAACTAAACGGCGAAGCATTGACAGGCGCATCCGATGATCAATGCCTCTACCATAAATCGGAAGACCTGTTTTTGATCAACCTGGCCGACCCGGAGAACAATGCCAAGATACATGAGTATAACCCGGTGCTGGCATGGATAGTGAACTATCCCTTTGCCAGCGCATTGACCTACAGGGTGCGTGTGGCAGAGATCAAGCAGGGGCAGAACCCGCAGAATGCCGTAACCAGGAACAACCCGGTATATGATGAGAGCGGAGTAGTAGGCAATACGATCACTTATCCGGCATATGCAAAACCATTACAGGTCAATCAGCCTTATGCCTGGACAGTAGATGCTTACTTCAGAGGCATCCTGCTCGGAGGTGCCGAATTCTGGAAGTTTACTATTGTAGAAGATAGCCTGCTGAAAGGTGTGTCCAAAGAGCAATCTTATGTTGATGTGAACCTGGAAAAAAATCAGTCGGCCCTTTATGCGGTTGGCCAACTTAAACTGAAATACACAGAAAAAGATTATAGTGTAGATACATTACATCTGTCGCTCACCAATAGCACAGGCGAACGTATTAAGCTTCGGGACAGTACCTGGGCAGTCATCCGGGGTGATAACCGCATGGTACTGCAATTTGATGGCGTGGTGAACCTTAAGCACCGCAAAGATTACCGGCTTTTCGTTCAGACCAGTTCCGGTACAGCTTACAAGATCAATTTCAAATACGTTAACCCCCTTTTCATTCAATAAGTCTAATCATGCCGATCAGTAAATTAATGCGATCAGTCATTATTGCCGGAGCAGTGCTATGCGTTATCAACCTGTTCATCAGTTTTTGCCTGTACTACCAGGCCAGGAAGATAGGATTTGTAGATACGATCCGATTGGTCAACGGGTACAAATTCAAGGAAGACCTGGAAGCACAGGAAGAGAAGCGGCTGAATGCCATTAAGCAAGCAGCAGATAGTTTTAAAACATTGTACAGCGTGATGGCCAGGTCAGCCCACCCGGACACAGGCCGGATGAATAGCGTGATGGCCCAGGTCGACAGGTTATCATCAGTTTTCCAGCAGGAATACCAGCGTTCCAACCAGGAGATCAACGAAAAAGTGTGGACACGGCTCAATCCGGCTATCCATGAATTTTCAAAAGCGCACCGTATAGAATTATTGGTCGGCGCCAATGGAATGGGGACCGTCCTGTATGGCAGTGACACACGGGACTACACGGAAGATATGCTCAAATATGTAAACAGTAAATACTAATGCAAAACAAAAAGTCTATCCTATTTTTCTGTTGTGCAGTAATGTCCTTATTGACTGCCTGTGACAAGGGCAGGTTATCGCCGGTCGCCTATATCCATTATCTCGAAGACAAAGGCAATGGTTTTAAAAAAAGTTCAGTCGCCGGCCAGTGGCAATATAAAGTGCAGTACAAACCCGCAGGCTATATCTACCTGCAGGAACGAAAAGGTGCGGGTTTGAGCCAGGCTGATTACAACCAGCGCAAAGCGCAGCTGGCTGACTGGTGCTTTTTTAATGTGTATGTACAGCATGACACCATCCACACCGCAGCGCCCATTAGATTGATCAGTAACAACCTGGCCCGGTACAATACTGCATTGAGTTACTATCTCTCAACCAACAGCAGCAATTTCATTTTGTACACCGGTAAGGATACGTTATACCCGGTTATTTACAACTATGAAAATAATTACAACCTGTCACCCGAAGATGTTTTTGTAGTCGGCTTCCATCTGAAAAAAAGCGATTTGAAAAGTGCCCGGCAAATGATGCTCGTCTATGACGACGAACTGTTGCAGACCGGCTTTGTGCGTTTTGCCTTTGACCTGAAAAAAATTCAAAACGAACCTCAAATTGATTTTAATGAATAAGTATCACACTATGGGAAACCGGAAAGCAGTGCGGGCGGTGGCAAGGGTTATGATCCTATGCCTGGCATACCAGTTTATTTTCCCCAACGTCGTTATGGCACTTACGTCGGGGCCATCGCAGCCTGAAGTGCAAAGCTTCGAGCCTGTCGGCACAACGGACATGGTGGACCTCTTTTCAGGCGATTTCGTCTACAATATCCCGCTGCTGGATGTAGAAGGCTATCCCATCAACATCTCCTATCATAGCGGCATTAACATGGAGCAGGAAGCCAGCTGGGTTGGCCTGGGCTGGAACATCAACCCCGGTGTGATCAACCGGGGCATACGCGGTCTGCCGGATGATTTTAATGGCGATGTCGTAGAACGGCAGTTAAATATTAACCCGGAGAAGAACCTGAAAATCGGGGCCGGTCTGGGCGGCGAGTTACTCGGCAAGACCCAGAGTTTCAATGCCAACATCTATGTTAATTCCAACAACTACAAAGGGCTAAGCGCAGGTGTAGGCGGCGGGGTGAATGTCAGCGCGTTCGGCTTTGCATCAGCCGGTGTCAACATGGGTATCAGCTCGCAGAATGGCGTCGACATAGATTATGGCGCATCAGTCACCTATTACACCTCCGGTAGCCTGTCACGTGAATACGCCGGTGGTATCGGGCTGAATGCGGGTGGTGGATACAATACCAGAAATGGCGTCAAGGACCTTAACCTGAACGTATCAGTAAAGTTCAAAGACGAGTTTGCCAATAAAAAATCAGAAGCCAGTGCCGGCGTAGTATCGGAAACCATACCCATCGGTTTGCAGAACTATGTACCCGTCATCACCAACAGCAGCACCCTCCAAGGCTTCAGTGTATCCATTGCGGGCGGTGTAGAAGGATTTGGTGCATTCGGTTATGCTAATGTTAACCTGGCCATGAGCAAGCTCACTTATAATTCCAATGGCAGCAGGAATGCCTATGGATACCTGTATCTGCAGAACGCCGGCGATAACGATATCATGGACTTTACCCGTGACAAGGACGGTATGTTCAACAAGACCATGAAGTATTTACCTGCTGCCAATAATACTTACGATGTCTATTCTGTTTGTGCGCAGGGAACCGGGGGCATATTCCGTCCTTTCCGCAATGACAATGGTTTTATTTCAGACCCCTATACGGTATCCAGCTCAAGGAATACCAGTAATGCTGTTGAGGGAGGTATAGGAGACGTTTTGGAAGTGGGTGCGGATGTATCCGTATTCAACACGAAGATGAGTTCCGGTAAATGGAGTTCTGCCAGCCGGAGATTTCAAAAGAAGCCAAACGGATCCTTATTTGAGAATGTATATTTCAAACAGGCCGGGGAATTAACAGAGCTGGATAATGGCTATTACAACGCCATCAAAACAACCCATCCGCTATCCATCACGCCATCCAATCTTTCCGCACTGCCGGCTATCAAGACTTATTCCGACCCCAATCAGTTTCGGGATCCAAGGGGCAGCCTGGTGTACTACATGACCGGAGGTGAAGTGGCGGAAGATTCAGAGTTTGCTTTTTCCACCTATTACCTTCAGAATTATACCGACAGTACCGGTTTAAAGAATGGGCCATCGACCGCTAAAGTGAATATCCCGCGCGTTAACGCTACGACAAGGCCGAAGGACAGGATATCTGAGATCATACAGGAAAATAAAGATGGCAGCCGGTATGTGTACGGTTTGCCTGCTGTCAATAATATACAGAAGGAAGTGACCTTTGGTGTCAGCCAGTTCAGCCCCTCTGTTGTCAATGATACCAATGGCACCATTACCTACCAGGCGAATGACGACAGCATTGCCAATAATGTAGGCAAAGAACACTTTTACTCGATGACGGTTACGCCGGCCTATGCGCACAGTTTTATGCTTACCAATGTGCTTTCAGCCGATTATGTGGACGTCACCGGTAATGGTCCGAGTGATGACGACCTGGGCACCTATGTAAAATTTAATTACTCCCTGAGGGATAGCGATTACAGGTGGCGTGTGCCTTATGCCAACGGAGTGGCCATGTACACGCCTGGTTTTTATTGCGACCATGACGACAACAAGGCCAGCTATATTTCAGGTTCAAAAGAAGAATGGTACCTGCACTCTATCGAGACCAAAAACTTTGTCGCAGAGTTTTATACCTCTAAACGAGATGACGGTAAGGGCGCGACAGGCAAGGTCCTTCCCGGCAACAGTATGTACAGCCAGGGCGCTTACGCTGCAATGGCCTATAACAACAACATTACCACGGCGGGCCGGTCCTCTGAATACAAGCTTGATTCCATCAAACTGTACAATAAGCACGACCGTTTCATCAACCAGGGCAATGCGGTACCGATCAAGACTGTCTATTTCCAGTATAGCTACCGGCTTTGCCCGAACACGCCTAACTCGGTCGGCGTATTTGGCGCCACTACCGGCGGTAAGCTCACACTGGAGAAAATATATATCCAGTATGGTAATTCCGATAAAAATCTGCTAAGCCCCTATAAGTTCACCTATAGTACCAACAACCCTGCCTATAACATGGCACTGAAGGACAGGTGGGGCAACTATAAAGAGACCAATGATCCCAATGCCCGCAACCATGAGTATCCGTATGTTGATCAGAACAACCCGAACAATGACACCGATGCATCGGCCTGGTTATTGACCGGCATCAATTTGCCCTCCGGCGGGAACATCAATATCAATTATGAAAGTGACGATTATTCCTACGTACAGAATAAGCGGGCGATGGAAATGTTTAAGGTGGCTGGCGTAGGAACAGCGCCCAATTTCCAGCCGGATTCATTTACATTGTATAATAATCGAACCAGCCCACATAACTACATTTATTTTAAGCGTAAAACAGGTAGCGAGTTCTCCAGCGACATGCGGAGTAATTACCTTGAAGGCCAGAGCGTGCTCTATTACAATTTTGGTGTTGACATTGCGGGAAAAAATACATCCGAAGCGGTGCGCGGGTATGCCCAGATTTTGGACGTAGGCGTGTGCCCGGACAATGCTAATTATGGGTATATTAAAATACAGGGAAAGACGCCCGTAGGTTCCAGTGCCTACCTAAGCCCGATCACCTATACCGGGTTGAATATGGCCCGCTACTACCTGCCGCAGCTCTTCTATCCCGGCTCCGACCCTGACGAATCAGATCTGCAGAATATAGTCGATGGCCTGGTGGACGGCGTCAAAACGCTCATCCATATTTTACGGAACCCGCTGGACGAATACGTGAAAGAGAATAAAGCTAAGAATTACAACATCAACCGCAGCTTTGTCCGCCTCTGCACTCCTAACCTGAGAAAGAAAGGCGGCGGTTCCCGTGTGAAGCAGATCGTTATTAACGACTCATGGAATAACATGGCGGGAGGTAACAATGCTACCGGGCAATTTGGCAACACCTATGATTATACTATTAACGACCCGGTTTATGGCACGATCAGCAGTGGCGTGGCCAGCTATGAACCACTCATTGGTGGCGACGAAAACCCTTTCCGGATGCCGGCCAATTATATTGCTACCAATGCGACGAGCTTCCCGCCTAATGATCCCGTTGAACTCTACCAGGAAGAACCTATCGGCGAATCGCTATACCCGTCGGCATCGGTGGGTTACAGCCAGGTAACCGTGCGAAGTATTCACATCGATAAGGCGCGGTCTGCGCAGACGCAGGATGTGTACCAGTACTACACAGCAAAAGATTTTCCGATACGGGTGGAGGCCACCGCAGCGGATGTGGATGAAAATGAATCGCGGGGCATACTGAAAAGCTCGTCCACCTTTACCGGCACACAGGCCTATTCCATTATCATGAACGATATGCATGGCAAGCCCAAATCAGTGCAGAACTATGTGCTGCGGTCTGATACGCTGACTGAGCTGGTGGCCAGCAAAACTTATTTGTATAATACTGTCGGCAACCAACTGGATAATAATGTAAATGTATTGGCTTATAACTCCTGGTCAAACAGTTTCCAGCAACGCCAGGGCGTATTAGGAGAGGATATCGATGTAACTGTAGACAGCAGGGATAAAGAAGAGCATACTGATATCAGCAATACCCAGGTCAATACCAACACTTTCGTTGTTTGGCTGATACCGGTGCCGATCGTTACAACCATCCTGCCGCCCTCCCATCACGACCGCAGCTTCCGTTCGCTGGTATCCACCAAGATCGTGCAGCAATACGGCATCCTGAAAGGAGTGGAAACGACCAAGGAGGGGGCCAAGTTCTATGCTGAGAATGTGGCCTATAACCCGGAAACAGGTGATGTGCTGTTGACCAAAACCAACAATGAGTTCAAAGATCCGGAATACCATATGAACTACCCGGCTTACTGGGGTCACAGGACGATGTCGCCCGCCTACCGGAACATTGGGTATGAATTTGACTATAATGCCGGCCCGATACCGGCACCACATGTGGCGCAGGACTTTTACCTCGATCTTACCTCCGGTACCATCATAACCGGATTGGAGGTCGGGGACGAAGTGGCGATTTCCTACAAGGACTATGCAGGCGGCCTCCACTATATAAAAGCCTGGGTACTTGGATTTCGTTTTTTTGGAAAGTTCCCGATTGCAATTCTAAAGAGCAGGTACCCGGATAGATGGTATTCCACTTATATGCCCTCCGGTTCTCCGTTGCCGTTAAGCGCTGACAGTATCACCATACAGCATGTGAAAGTCATCCGGTCGGGTTTTAGAAACATGGTGGACCAAACCATGCAAATGACCGTATCGCTGGATAATCCCGTAGATGCCACTAATATTCTGCATTTCGATCCGCAAAAGGTATTGAGCGCAACGGTCAGGACCTATGTGGACAGCACTCAGTTCCTCCCTTGGCATAGTGGCAACCCGCTGGAGATCTACCCGGTAACAATGGACACTAACTATTACGTGTATGGCTATCTGGGAAATCCGCGGCTGTCCACTGAGGCGACCTATCTTGCGACCCGCGACTACACCAGCGCTCATGACCGCCTGGACGGAACATTTGCCATTGCGACACCTTACTGGCACGCTATGCCATTTACTACTGATTTTGTTGCAACGCATTTATGGAGCCCGTTCATGTATAATCCTGCGGTAAGTGCTTCCGCTGTGAATAATCCGTGGAAAACAGTACACCAGGTGAACAAGTACACGCCCTACGGCAACGAGATAGAGAATGTGGATGCTCTTGGG
>JAFDZL010000128.1 GCA_018266935.1 Bacteroidota bacterium
CTTCAAATGATCACAGCCTTGCGGCAAACGCGTATAACCGTGGTGTACGATCCGGTCGGCCAGTGTATCGAAATAAGCCTCGTTATCAGGCATTGCGGTCGCCATACCATCGACATAACGGTTATAGAGACTGAATAATGCCGCAATAAGTACCGTATCATGCAGCTCCGCGTCGGTTGCGCCGGCAGCCCTGGCCCTTCCCACCATTTCCGTTGTAACCAGCCTGCCGTTTTTACCTGTCGCCTTCGCTATAGTAAGCAGGGCTTTCATTTTCTCGCTCACGGGCGCCGACTCAATATCATCCTTCATCGCCTGGGAAGTTGATTTTTCGCCTAAAAGCATATCTGCGGCGGCGGTATGCGCGGTGGTACAAAAACGGCATTGGTTTCCGTGCGATACGATAGTGGCTATCAATTCGCGTTCGGCCTCCGTCAGCGTTGACGGGCCGCGCATCAATATTTGTGTAAGTTCGCGTATAGGCTGACCGGTGTCTTTCCGGTATTCCAGCAGTCCCGTAATACCCGGCAGATGCGGCTCCAATTCGATATGTGGCATAGTGTCTGTTTTTAATTCTTAGTTACGAGTTCATTATACTTCTGTTCCAGAAAGCGATAGCCCGCAGCCTTATATTCCGGTGTTGACACGGTGAAATGATCGCCTGGATAATACTCAAATACAAAACCCGCATCCAGCTTTTTCATTTCGCCGTCAAGCAAGCGCACCGCATAGTTCAGCAGAAAATTGTCCTGGTTACCAACGGAAACACGAATCTTACCTTGTAAGTCAGGTTTAATTTGCTGCCAGTTGCCGCGCAGGTAAAGTGAGATATCGTAGTTTTTCCAATGTTCAAATGTTACAGGGTCAATGTCCCCTGTTGCATCGTTCCACAGGCTGCGGGGCGTGCCATCAGCGTTCCTGGCGCTGAAGACAAAATTAAACGAATGCATCTGCTCGCCACGCGATATGACATGTTCCATTGCGCACATGGTTTTCATAGTTATCCATGGATAACGGCCGGCAATGGTGGCCGCCAGGTGCATTGTGCTGTCTTTGGCATAATACATATTCTTCTCGCTGTATAGGTCGATTTGTTGAAAGCTCCTGAAATCAACCGGATCGGGTGAGCTGGACCAGCACGCGGTGAATACTGTTGGGTAGTGCGTTTGCAACCATAAAACAGTCCAGCCGCCGCTGCTATGCCCGGTGAGCAAACGTGCTGCATTGGTTCGATAGTTTTTTTCGACCAGCGGTATGAGTTCTTTTGTCAGCGCATCGCCCCAGGGGCCGTTGTTGTCGCTGTTGGCATAAACACTATGGCCGCCGGGGCAGTTACCGTCGAGAAAGACCCGGATGCAGGCTGTAGTATCGATCGGGTCGCTGGTCATATCCCGCCCCGAATAATTGTGATAGTCGCCGCCATAACCGGATATCCAGTACAGCACCGGGAATTTTCGGTTGGGCTGACTGAAATATTCTTTGGGTAATATTACAGCGGCATTTACCGAAGTCGGCCGTTTGTAAAAAGCAGTTAATAAAGCGGAAGGAGATTTAAGCTCTTTTACGAACCGGGTTTCTGTGAATGATGGCTCCGTGATCACTTCACCGCAAACAATGTCGAACGATTTTGACCTGTCTTTAGTAATATTAACAACAATTGCCTTATTATAAATATTACCCGGGCTTTCGCCTATCGCCCTGCCGCCTTCGTTCCGGTCCCAAACCACCTGGGCGTAATAGGTTCCGCGTTCAATATCAGACAATGGAGTCGGATATGATACAGCAGCATCGTCAAAAACGACTTTCTGGCCGGGTTTTACATTTTTGACGCCGATGGAGAAGCACGGAAAACTAAACACTCCCGGCATATTATCCTTTGGCGATTTAGACTCTTTTGAAAGGTATAAGAGCACTTTGCCCGAAAAGTTACCCGCCCCGGCCGGTGTAAAGCTTGCCGTAAATTTCTGGCCCATGGCCTGCAGGCAGGCCATGGACGCAGAGAATAACAATAAGGTTTTGTTGATCCGTTTCATCGTTTTCTTTTAGTGTTCCGTTACTGGTAATGGAAATTCAGACCATACCTGGTCGCCTGCCCTGTCTATTGGCAAGGTATTCAATAAATTATACCTGCGCAGATCGATCCAGCGATGCCCTTCGAAAGCCAGCGAGTACCTTCTCTGGTTCAGCATTTCCGTGATGAGCGCATCATGAGTGACCGCGCCTGCATAGTTGGCCAGCCCGTGACCGTTCCGGATGATATTGATCGCCGTCACAGCCTGTACCAGGTTGCCCAATTGAATGTTGGCTTCGGCGTAAATCAGGATCAATTCCTCATTCCGGATAATGCCGATGGGCGCCGTGCTTGAAGTGTAAAGCCATACGTCATA
>JAFDZL010000129.1 GCA_018266935.1 Bacteroidota bacterium
GGTTGCCCTCCGCGCCCTGAAGCATTGATAGGCGCCATACTCGAATTGCAGAAAAAGATCGAAAAAGAGCAGCTTATCAAAGGCTGACGCCAAACGTTCACGTTTATACGCTTCCCGACCATTTCCTGCCATAAAACAGCCTGATCTTTAACATTTTGCCATTTACACTAAGTCTCGATTTTACATAAACTTTACCCGATTTCGTGAACACAAAAAACGCAAGAAGCTGATTTACAGTGCGGTCATGTTCATTTGTTCTTAAAGAACAAAGGGCTGCAAAATTGGTAAATAACCACTACAAACCATTTTCAACCACTTTTCAGCACCTTTTTGGCGCAGGGCATAAATTTCGGCGCCCGAAACGGGGCTTAGTGTACTTCCAGTCTTGAGGAACTTTGTTTCAAAGCGTGTAAACCTATAGCCGGATGAGACCGTTTGACAAAACATTGTCACCAAAATATTTAATGCTATTCATTACATTTGACTATGAACCAAAGCATAAAAAATATCATCGTCTTTTTTTTCTGTCTTACACTGCCGCTGGCAAAATCCTTCGCCCAGGAAACCAACCGAGTTCTGGATATCTTCCCCAAAGGGACCAAATTATACGGCAACATTGCCTATGCTAACGATACATTGAAAAAGCACGAACTGGACATTTATGAGCCTGCCGAAACCAAAGACAGTTACCCTGTAGTGATCTGGATACACGGCGGCGCCTGGATGTCGAATGATAAGTATGCCGATATGAGCTATATGAAGCAAACGCTGAAGGCTTTTATCGACAGCGGGTACGCGGTGGCTTCCATCGATTACCGCTGGAGCACCATGGCTATTTTTCCCGCCCAGGTACAGGACTGCAACCAGGCTATCGAATTCCTCAATAAGAACGCGCAATGGTACAGGCTCGATAAGAAAAGATTCGCGCTTATTGGTTTTTCTGCCGGCGGCCACCTGGCAAACCTGGTGGGCCTTTCAAACAACAACACGGTAAAAGATTTTTATGCGGACGGCATTAAACCCGATTTCAAGATCAGGGTGGTATTTGACTTTTACGGACCGTCGAATTTTTTCACACTCAAAGGCAACGATAGTAAGGACCCGCAAAATCCCATCAATTTATTGCTCGGCGGGACAGTAGCCGATAAGCCCGAACTGGCTAAGGAGGCCAGTCCGATCGCTTACATCGATAAGCACGATCCGCCTTTCCTCATCGTGCAGGGTGAAAAAGACGAGTCGGTAAATCCCGATCAAGCCACCTCGCTGAATACACGTCTGCAGTCGGCCGGCGTAAAAAGCGAAGTGATCATCGTGCCGGGCGCACCGCATTACGGCGTCATGTTCGATGCAGAAAACATCAGGCAGCGGATATTCTACTACCTGAAGCAATACATGAAATAGTTAGGGTTTTTATTATTGACGGTCTCTGCGGATGGTGCGATGAACCTTCTGGTGCTCACGGATGATGTCCTTCAGCAACGACTGTAATATCACTCCGTTCCAATCGATCGAGAATATGCAGCATTTATACTGACGCGGATCATCAGCGTGATGAATCAGAAAATAATTCTGGTAGCTTTTGATCCCGATCTTGTCCCAGGATATTCTGTCCATCTTATTCCAGCTAATGCCGTCGGTAAGGAAAGTAACACCGGCAAGTTCAAAGCACTGCTGAATATTGTAGAGTTCGGTATAATAGCTTAGCTGGCTATCAAAATAGAAATCCCAAAGGTTCTGCAGCAGATCGGCCCATATCTTATAATACTCTTTGCGTCGTGCCCCGTAGAGGCTGTATAACTTTATCCGCGAAATTGCGCATTTGAAATCCTTGATCTCGATATAATATTCACGGCCAAGAACAAACTTGAAGAGCCGTAATTCCTTGATCCCGAACCGAAAAGCCGCAATGTCACCGTTCGGGACAAATATCTTTGAATTTACCTTAAACGGCTGCTCGATAGTTAACCCGTCCCCGGCAAAAATAACGCTCTTGCAGGTACGCGCCTGGATCATTCCGGGTATCTCAACAATGCTCTGGGGGTAGGTCATATTGGTAATTTAAATTTATGCAAAACGCCGGTGAAAAATCAAGAGTTGTTCATAACTATTTCCTAATTGTTAAAACAAATTTTCATTCCGGTTTGCATCTGCTAATCTTTGATTATATAACGTTAATTGCCAGTTATTTAATATAAAAATTATTTTAACCGAAAATTTTCCACATTATTAAAACTGAACCAAAAACCTGTGCAAAACGAAAGCCCGGCAGTGCTATTGCCGGGCTTTTCCGTTAGTTTAGTTTTCTTTATTTCGCAAGAATACCGGTGAGCCCATGGACAACGCCATTGCTGCCCATCAGGTCAAATGCACCAACCTGCGCTTTAAAGCCCTCGTCGTCTGCTACTTGTAAACGGGTGTGGCCGTTAACAGTCACCGGTGACAGCGTAAGCGTCTTGTTATCTATCGTGGTATATTTAATGGGGCCTTTTTGTAAGCCGGCCAAAATATCGGCTTTGGTAAACTTTCCATTAACAATGTAGGTCTTCATATGTGTTGCGAAAGCCGCAGGATCGCTAAATAAAGAGTCCAGGTGTCCTGAGGATGTTTTGGCATACGCGTCGTTCATCGGCGCAAACACCGTGAACGGGCCTGCTCCTTCCAATTGCTTACTCAATCCGGCGGCCCTCACTGCCAGTGAAAACGCATTGTAGGTATCAGACGACGTCATAGCTGCTACAACATCGCCGGAACCGGCGGGGGCCGCGGCAGGCGCGGTTTGTGCGAACAAAGAATTAGCAGATAAACAAAACGCTAATAAAGCGGTAACAACAAAAATTGGTTTTTTCATGTGGTCAATTAATTAGTTTGGTTTCTCTATAGTTTTTCAAAACGATTCTCTATAACAAATATTGCCGTGAAAATCGCGGCAATATATGAACAACCGGGGCAACCGGGAATAGTTTGTGAAAAATAAAAAACATTTGTTTCAAAATGAAACGGGCAGGTATGTAAATTATATGTTACAGTGTGGATGGTACACTAATAAGGCACCCCGCAGTTGCAGGGTGCCTTCAAACTAAACCAAAAGCAAAACACTTAACTTTTCTCTTCAAATTTTTCGATATCCAGCTTAATAACTTCATCCGGCTCATCCGGGCTGGTCGCCATAAAGGTAACTTTGCCATCTTTACCGGTAACGGTTATGGTATAATCTCTTGACTCGCCATTATCGTTTTGCAACGTTACGTGAAGTTTCGAGCTACCTTCTTTAAAGGGTACTTTCCAATTACAGGTATCCGAATTTACCTTGCCGGTCAGCTTGCGTTCACCGCCATCATTATTGATCGACACGGATATATCTGTTTTATTGAATTCAACAACCACTTTCTCGTCATCGGCATGTTTCAACTGTCCTTTTTCGTCCAGGTGCTGCGTTTTAGACGATGTGAGCGACACTTTTTTATCGCATTGCGCCAGGCTTATCGTACTGCCGGCTGCCAGCAGTAATAATGTGGTTAAAAACGTTTTCATATATCGGTTATTTTGATGTATTCTCTGTTAATTCTTCAAACTTTTCGATGGCTATCCGGATCTTTTTGTCAGGCATGCTCACCAGCTGTGCCAGCAGGGTCACTTTGCCATCCTTTCCTTCAATGGTCAAAACAGCCTCTTTAACATCGCCGCTCTGATCTTCAAGCCTGGTGTTGATTATCGTTTTACCTTCTTTAAATGGCACCTTCCAGTCGCAGGTATTAGAACTAATTGTTCCGCTCATGGCATCGTTGCCGTTAACAACGATTTTCACGTTTGACGGGCTTATCTCAAACGTATCGTTCTCGTCCACGGTACGTTCAACGTTGCCGTTTGCGTCCAGGTACTGGGTTTGCGACGACGTCATTTTAATTTTCTTATCGCATTGCGCTAAGCTTATCGTACTGCCGGCCGCCAGCAGTACCAATGTGATTACAATTTTTCTCATGTTGATTTGTCTTAATATCACAAAGATATATGTTTAATATTGTACCATGCAATACATAGTTCTATAAACTATGTAAATTAATTTGTAAAATGTTGATTTTCACACATTAAATTTTCACCACCGACATGAATTAGTCGCCATATTTGTTCAATCAGTTGCACTTTTATTCAAATTTTTTACCGGTTGTTATGCCTGGCCACAAGAAAAATCCGCCTTTGTTGTTACTATGCCTCATCGCCGGTACGCTGGATGCCGTTGCCGCTATCCTGATGTCTTTGAAATACCCGGTCGCCAGTGTTTTCCAATACATTGCCAGCGGCTGGTTTGGCCCGGCAGCGTTCAAAGGCGGCGCTATGATGGTCATTTGGGGGATTGTATTCCACTATTTCATCGCATCCTTTTACAGCATATTGTTTTTCTGCTTGTATCCCGCCTTCAGGCGTTTTATTGGCAATAAATTTGTCATAGCCATTGTTATCGGAGTTTTGATATGGGCGATCATGGAATTCCTGGTGCTGCCGTTCACCGATATTCCCAGGCGAACCTCTCCCGAGTCTATTTCAAGTATGCTCATTGGGGCCGGTGTTTTGTGTATTACGCTAGGCGCACCAATTGTTATTTTCGCAGATAGGTATTACCGAAGGAGTTGAACGCTGCATGTTTTACGTTAAACGTTTCCCTGCAGGGAGACTGTTTAGATTTTAGTTACTCAATATAAGATCATGTCATTTCCTTTAGGTTAGCTTCAGCAATTATCAGAGATTGTTATGGTTGTTGAAGCTTTCTTTTTGCTTCTTTTTCTTTGTTAACAAATCTGAATTTTGTGAAGAACGTTAACAGCGGTA
>JAFDZL010000012.1 GCA_018266935.1 Bacteroidota bacterium
ACTTATCGCGTATCAGCGTTGAAGACGGCCAGCAGGTAAAAACCGGCGACGTGATAGGAAAAGTAGGTTCGACCGGCCGCACTACGGGCCCGCATCTGCATTACGAAGTACGAAAAAATGGCAAACCGATAAACCCGGTGAAGTTTTTGACGTTGAATAATTAGTGGCTTGTTAACTGGTTAACTTGTGATTGGTTAGTCGGAGGTTCTCTCTTTTAACTGGTTAACAAATTAACAAATCACCAGCAATAGAATTTAGAGTTTAGAGTTTTTATAAAACATGTTTTCAAAGAAGAATAAAATTGAGCTGGATCAGCAGGCTATCGCTACTTTCATCAGTGAGGGTTGTGTGTTCGATGGAAGTATAAAAGCTCCGGCTTTTGTGCGTATAGAAGGACAGATCAATGGCGATGTTACCGTCGATGAAGGGCTGATACTGGGCGAGAAAGGCACGATCACGGGAAACATAGTAACCAAAGAAATTATCGTTTACGGCGCCGTGAACGGTAACATCAGTACCCATTCTTTAGAGATCAAAGCTACCGGCCGCATTACCGGCGATATCAAGACCCAGGTATTGCAGGTGGAGACCGGCGGCATGCACAACGGCAAGCTTTCCATGTCGGCAAATACCGCAAACAGCCACAGTACCAAACAAATAAAAGCTGAGGCTGTTACTGCTTAGTTTGATTTCCACAATCCTGTTTCTTAATTTTGCACATCAAAACCAGAAAAATATGTCATCATCGATAGACACCACCTACGTAAAATTTAAAGTAAAAGATATTGCCTTAGCCGAGTGGGGCCGCAAAGAAATTGGTCTTGCCGAAGCTGAAATGCCCGGCCTGATGGCGCTTCGCGCCGAATACGGTCCGTCTCAGCCGTTGAAAGGCGCGCGCATTGCGGGCTGCCTGCACATGACTATCCAAACCGCTGTATTGATCGAGACGCTGCAGGCATTGGGCGCCGAAGTTACCTGGTCGTCATGCAACATTTTCTCGACCCAGGACCATGCCGCTGCCGCTATCGCCGCTGCCGGAACTTCAGTTTATGCCTGGAAAGGTATGAATGCCGAGGAGTTCGACTGGTGCATCGAGCAGACGCTATTTTTCGGCGAGGACCGCAAGCCTTTGAACATGATATTGGACGACGGCGGCGACCTGACCAACATGGTGCTGGATAAATATCCTGAACTGATCGCCGGCATCAAAGGCTTATCTGAAGAAACTACCACCGGTGTTCACCGTTTGTACGACAGGATGAAAGCAGGGACCCTGCCGCTGCCTGCCATCAATGTGAACGACTCGGTTACCAAGTCGAAATTCGACAATAAATACGGCTGCCGCGAGTCGCTGGTGGATGCTATCCGCCGCGCTACTGACGTAATGCTGGCCGGTAAAGTGGCTATTGTTTGCGGCTTTGGCGACGTGGGCAAAGGTTCCGCCGACTCCCTGAGCAGCGCCGGCGTTCGCGTGATCGTAACCGAGATCGACCCGATCTGCGCTCTGCAGGCTGCGATGGAAGGCTATGAAGTGAAGAAATTGTCAACTGCTATCTCAGAAGCTGACATCGTAGTAACTGCTACCGGTAACTGCGACATTATCCGCGAGCAGCATTTCCGCGCATTGAAGGATAAAGCTATCGTTTGTAACATCGGCCACTTCGATAACGAGATCGACATGGCCTGGCTGAACGCCAACTACGGCGACACCAAGATCGAGATCAAACCGCAGGTGGATAAATATACCATCAACGGCAAGGACCTGATCGTGCTGGCTGAGGGCCGCCTGGTGAAC
>JAFDZL010000130.1 GCA_018266935.1 Bacteroidota bacterium
AAAAGGACGTGGCCGCCCGATTCAACGCCTATTACAAAGACAAGGACCGGCATTTCATCATCGGCCGCACAGCCAATATTACAGAGCCGCTGCCGGGCCGCACCAATTGCCAGTACCGCAATAAATGCTGGCTGGGTTGCCCGTTCGGAGCTTATTTCAGTACGCAATCTTCAACATTACCGGCAGCTATGGCAACCGGCAATCTGACGGTAAGGCCCTGGTCGATCGTGACTAAAATTCTTTATGATAAAGATAAAAAGAAAGCGACAGGGGTGGAGGTACTCGACGCAGAAACGAATAAAACCTATGAATTTTACGCGAAGGTCATTTTCCTGAATGCCTCGACCATCAATTCGGCCTGGGTGCTGATGAACTCCGCTACCGATGTGTGGCCCGACGGTTTGGGCAGCAGCAGCGGCGAGCTGGGCCACAACCTGATGGACCATCACCTGGGCGTAGGCGCAAGCGGGCACGTCGAAGGCTATGAAGATAAATACTATTTCGGCCGCCGTGCTAACGGTATATATATACCGCGTTATCGTAATCTGAACGGCGAAAAACGCGATTATATCCGCGGTTTTGGTTACCAGGGTCGTGCATCGAGAGAGACCTTCCACCGGAACATACCAGAGTACAGCATTGGAGCGGAATTTAAAGATGCCCTGGGCGAACCCGGCGACTGGACCATGAACATTGGCGGTTTTGGCGAGACGCTTCCATACCATGAGAACACAGTGAAACTTTCGAAAGATAAAAAGGATAAATGGGGTTTGCCCGTTCCGGAGATCAATGCCATCATTCGCGATAATGAATTAAAAATGCGCGTGGATATGGCGAATGACGCTAAGGAAATGCTCGAAGCTTGTGGTGTGAAAAATGTGAAGACCCGCACTATGGAAGGTGTGCTTGGTCGTGGTATCCATGAAATGGGTACCGCGCGGATGGGCCGCGATCCGAAAACTTCGGTGCTGAACGAATGGAACCAGGTTTGGGATGCGAAGAACGTGTTCGTGACCGATGGGGCATGTATGGTATCGTCAGCCTGTCAAAACCCGTCATTAACCTATATGGCTTTGACTGCCCGTGCAGCCGACTATGCCGTGAGCGAATTGAAGAAAGGGACTTTGGCATAGAACCTAATCGACTGAAATAAGAGTTTAAGAAATTATATTTAATTTAAGCCCTTGCGGAAAGCCCCGCAAGGGCTTTTTGCAGGTATCACAAGTCATTTTTTATTTAGCGGATTTATGCAGGAAACCACTCAAACCGTTACAACAACTCAAAGGCCTTCGGTCATCAGCCCCATTGCTGTCATCGGCGCCTTGTTTTTTATTTTTGGTTTCATTACCTGGCTCAATTCAGTCCTGGTACCGTACCTGAAGCTAGCCTGCCAGTTAAATAATCTTGAGTCTTATTTCGTCGCATCGGCCTTCTACATTGCTTATTTGGTGATGGCTGCGCCATCAGCATGGACGCTGAAACGATTTGGTTTCAAGAACGGCATGGCCATTGGTTTGGCGATTATTGCAATCGGAGCGTTGATCTTTATTCCCGCGGCGCTCACAAGAACTTACCTGATTTTTCTTTTGGGGCTTTTTGTGCAGGGAACCGGCCTGGCCATCCTGCAGACAGCTTCTAACCCTTATGTGGTAGTGCTGGGACCGATGGAAAGCGCCGCAAAACGTATTAGCATTATGGGGATCTGCAATAAAGTGGCCGGGACCATAGCGCCATTAGTTCTGGGTTCCGTTGTGCTAAATAATGCGGATGAGCTTAAAGCCAAACTCGTTACACTTACCCAGGCGCAGAAGCTCCCCTTACTAAATGAGCTGGCATCAAGGGTTATCGTACCTTATATCTGCATCATGATATCGTTAGTGATCCTTGTGGTGCTGATCTATTTTTCGACGTTGCCCGAGATCGATACAGAGCATGAAGATGAAACCACGGCGCTGGCGAATACGGGAAAAACAAGCATTTTTCAATTTCCGCACCTGTTGCTGGGCGTGGTCACGTTGTTTTTGTATGTAGGAGCCGAGGTGCTATCGGGCGACTCGATCATCAGCTATGCTTCGTCGCAGCATATCCTGTTGTCAACTGCCAAATTTTTTGCCGCCTGCACTTTAGGTTGTATGGTGATCGGGTACGGGGTGGGCGTTATTTGCATACCCCGTTACTTTAGTCAGCAAAAAGCGCTTGTGGTTTGTGCTGTGCTCGGACTTGTATTCAGTATTGCTGCGCTCGTAACACAGGGTTATGTTTCGGTTTTTTGCATCGCGCTGCTTGGTCTTGCTAATTCGCTCATGTGGCCAGCGCTTTGGCCGCTTGCGCTGAACGGCCTGGGGAAATTCACCAAACAGGGATCGTCATTGCTCATCATGGGCATTGCGGGCGGGTCGGTGATACCCTTGCTTTATGGCCGCCTGGCCGACCTGTTTTCGCCGCAAAGTGCTTATGGTATTTTGCTGATCATTTACCTGTTTATCCTGTATTACGCAACAGTAGGGCACAAGATGAGGAAATAGGCAATTATTTTTTCTTCGATATTGCCTTTAACTCGTTTTCCTGCAGGCGGGTTATCACTATTTTTTCAATAAGAGCTTTCGGCAGTTGCTGACCCGGAGTAAAATGTAATGTAGTGCCCGATATCCTGATCCCATTCAACTCATCTGCCATTTTTTTAGTCAATGAGCTGCTCATGGGATATAAGCTGCAATATTTCTTGTTTACCCCAAATCCAACCAGCATGTAATGCCATTTGAAAGCAGGTACCCCGTAGCTGATTTGTTCAATAGCCTGCGGCGCTGCCGACCTGATGATCGAGCGAAGTTCATCCAGCGTTGGCCGAAAGACCTCCGGCTGCATAGCGATATATTCATCTATAGTGTGCGGTTCGCTTTCGTTATGCCTGCTCATACGCTTCCTGCAATTTGCCTATATCTAATTTGGTCATTTTCATCATAGCCTGCATTACATTTTTCGCTTTTTTCCTGTCAGGGTCGTTCAGGTACCTTCCCAGGGCGTTGGGGACTACCTGCCAGGTAACGCCGAACTTATCGTCGAGCCAGCCGCATTGGTTCGGTTTGCCGCCTTCGCCCAGTTTATTCCAGTAATGGTCAACTTCTTCCTGCGTTTCACAATGGATAAAGAAGGAAGTTGCCGGCGAGAATTGAAATAGCGGACCGCCGTTGAGTGCATAAAAGTTTGTGCCGCTGAGCGAGAATTCCACCGACATTACCGTTCCCGGTGTACCCGGACCGGCCTCGCCGTAACGGCTTACCCGGTTTACTTTGGAGTCTTTGAATATGGAAATATAAAAATTCATTGCTTCCTCAGCCTGATTGTCGAACCAAAGGAATGGTGTGATCTTTTGCATGTCTTTCTTTTTTAGTTTTTCAATTGATCCTGTTAAGTCAAAGATACGTGGCGCAATTCGCCCTCCGTATGTGCTGATCGCGACAATCGCGGGGTGTAAATGAGGCAGCGGGATGATCTCAATATACAATCACTAACTTTAGTCTTTGGAAAGTGTTTGACATATTAGTTTATCATTGATATGAAAACAAAAAAATTTATTCGCTGCAATCCGCACCTGCCGGTACGCGGCCTGCAACAAACGCTGGATTATTACCGGGAAAAACTGGGCTTTGCGGACGAATGGGCAATGGCGGACAGTGAGGGTAAGGTTACGGATGGTGGTGTACGCAGGGATGAGATGCGGCTATTGTTTGGCGAAGATCCTGATTTTGTTGACGTACTAAGCAGTTACAAAAAAAGCCGGTTACCCCTGATATGGTTTGTGGAGGATATCGACGCCATATATGCAGAATTCCGGGCAAAAGGAATTGAATTTGCCGATACGCTGCGCACCCACGTTTACGGCCTGCGCGAATTCGCATTCATAGATATAAACGGCTACTACATCCGCGTAGCAGAAGCGGTTGATCAATAGACGTATCTCAGCTAAACGATGCCTTTTACTTCTTAGCCGTTTTAGCCGGTGCGACTTTCACTGCGCCATTTTTTGTCGCGGTTTTCACCGCTGCGGCGGGCCTGCTTACAGGTTTAGCTTCAGCCTTTTTGGGTGCCTGGGGCTTTGCCGGTTTTGCAGCGGCGGGCTTAGCAGCCTTTGGCGCAACTGCTTTAGCCGGCTTTGCAGCAGGTTTGGCTTCTGTTCTGGTCTCGTCGGTTCTATTCGCTGCAGGAGAGGCCTGTTTAGCAGGCTCTGCACTCACGGTAAAGTGTTTGGCGATCTTCTTAGCCAGTTTTTTTGATTCCTTTTCGACATCGATATCGATCGAGCCATTCAGACTATTGGTGATCTTTCTTAGTGCTTCGGCTATTTTTTTTTGAACAGCTTCTTTTACACGCTTTTTTGCTGTTTTATCTGGCTGCTGTGGTTTGTCTTTTTTCATAACGGAGTTTGAGTCAAATCTAAGTTACGTAAATATAAATCCAATATTATATTTATGTTAACTATGTAGATTTAAATAGGTTAGCACTTAACATAAATAAAAACACCTGCCGGCTTACCCGGCAGGTGTTGTCATAAATAGATGTAGGGCCGTTTACATGGATAGTTTCACTTCTACGCGGCGGTTTTGCTCTCTTCCGCTCTCGGTTTTATTGGAAGCAATCGGATGTTTGGTTCCCCAACCCCTGGTTGAGAGTTCGGAATCGCTGATACCGGCATTTACCAGGTATTGTTTTACCGAATTGGCCCTGTCCTTTGACAATTGCAGGTTATGCGCCGCAGTACCTTCTGCGGATGCGTACCCGTTCAACATGAATTTTTTAGATTGGTCGAGCTTTATCTCGGTCGCTACATGGTCGAGGTATTGTATCGCGTCCGTACGCAACACCGCCGAATTGAAATCGAACTGGATATTGGTGAATCCGTAATCCGGTTTTGGTGCAGGTGCAGGCTTGGGCGCGGGTGGCGACGGGGTAGGTGGAGTCGCCTTAGCTACCGTCGGCGTGGGATTATCCACGGGTGCAGGAGCTTTAGTAACCAATTTTTTGGAATGACATGATTCCATTGCCAGCATTGCAAAAGTTGCAATAGCGATATATATCGAAATTCTTGAAGTTTTCATTTTGTGTTTAATGTTTGTAAAATATCTGACTACGGCATAGCCGTTACGAGGAGATTGAACACCCCGCAGCATCATAGATAGGTAGTAGCAAGTGCAATGCACGTCATAATCGCAGGATGCATTGGGAAATGCATACCTCGCGTGCCGAAGATGGGTAATCTGTTAAATCGTATGTGAGTTTAGCGGGAATAAAACAAAGCCCGGTAAAAAATAAATTAAAGAGGATGCCTGTAAATTTGATCATTGGGACCAACCGCACATCGGACTGGCCGTCAATAATTGATTTTTGAGCCCTTACCAGTATGTCGGTATTCCGCGCCTGGGTATGCATTTTAACTATCGCTCCGTTCTCACCAAGTCCGGTGAAAAGCATGTATTGACACTGGTAATAAAGCGGGCTAACCTTTATAAGTATAAAGGCTGAAATAAACAGAATTGTGACCTTGTTCAGTACGTGGTTATTTCCAGGGGTAATCACTGATGCAGTGAATTTTTTACAAAAATATTTTTTGGCGAAAAAAATGCAAAAAAATTCCTGAAAATCTGCTAACGGCGGGCCGCCTAAAGCCGTTCCAGAAGCTGAACGATGACCGTGTCACCGGCTTCTTTTCCAAGTTCCTTGCACAGTTCGGCCTTTATGGGCAGTTTGCGAGTTCCGTTACCTAATGCCATAAATGAGCTTTGGAAAGGGTGCCCGTCAATGGTTCCGTGTATTTTTACCAGGCTCCGGGGTACAGAAAAACTCTACTGATCCGGGCCAAACTAAGTAGGTCCAACCGCCTTTCGCAGCACTTTTTTGGAGCATCGCGGTGAATTCCTTTTCAAGGTTCATGATTAATCCTTTTTAAAGAATAACCCTTGCGCCGCCAGCAATCCACGGAGTTTTGGCATAGAACCGGGTCCCATGCCATGTAATTTGAGAATGCCCTTTTCACACGATAGGGCCAACTGCTCCAGGCTGCTGATGCCCGCGTGCTCCAGTGCCCGGCGCGCCGGTGCACTGAGACCAACAAAAGGATTGTTTTTTTTACCGCGCTCGTTTTCGCAAATGGGACATGCCGGGCAGTCGGTGGTTTTGTAATACCGGTGCCCATTGGGGCAGGTCCGCGGCGTTTTAAGTGCGCTCATCGTCAGTCTCCTTCCTTTTTCACACCTTTAAACAACGCATATATAGCCATAGCATGACCATGACCCAACTGGAAATCGGTCTTAAGCCATTGAACGATGTCACCCGCTTTAACGGATGACTTGAGTTGACCGTTTTCCAAAAACCCTTTTTGTTCAGCCAATTGTCTGAAATCGCTGGGCCCTTTACCGGTCTTTGCTTTAATATTGTCCAGGTATGCTTGAAATGACATAGTGTATCACTTGTGGAAGTATTTCAAAGATAAGGCTGCAGAATTAAACATAGGAGGTACATATGCGACAAAACGGGAGGGGTATAGCGATAGAATAAAAGGCCTCCGGTGTACAACACGGAGGCCTTGCTATGTAAGCCCGAAAAACTTAAAGTATCATGATGTACAAATTTCCTGCGGGAACAACCTTTGTATTTTGAACAACCGAATAGGGAAGGTAAAAATAGCCGTGGTAACCCCAGGGCGTACCCCAGGAGTTTTGGCAGATAAATACACCCCCGCCCGGCTGCGAACTATCGTTAATATATCCAACAACAGGCACGGCATGGCCGCCTAATAATTTCACACCCGAAGCAAGTGAGCCGCTTGAATTAAGCGGATTATAGGTGTACTTGGTGGTGTTTAAGCTTTCGAAATAAGGATAGCTCGGGCCTCTGTCGTAAACATTAAAGCCCA
>JAFDZL010000131.1 GCA_018266935.1 Bacteroidota bacterium
AGTTTTCATTCACATTTTCGCCCATAAAGAATATGCCTACCTGTTCGAAGTGAAGGACGAGACAGACGGGATGAGCAAGTACTTTTTCACCGGCGGTATTATGCCGAGCGACCATCTGCTCTTTTATTTCAACGATCATCTTAAGGTTGAAAAACACTGGCATGTAAGCGGTAGTCATTATGCTAAAACTTCCGAAGCGTGGCTGAAGAATATGGACGCTCACAAAACTGAGATCATCCCTTTATTTGAAAAAACCTATGGCAGGGACCAGTCGCTGAAATGGTGGGTTTACTGGCGCATATTCTTTATGGCCTGCGCCGAACTGTGGAACTACAATGGCGGAAACGAATGGATCGTCAGTCATTATTTATTGCGTAAAACATGCTGAAAACCGCGATCATAGGCACAGGCATTGCCGGAATGGGCTGCGCGCATTTCCTGCACCCGAATGACGAACTGACCGTCTATGAGCAGAATGATTACGTCGGCGGTCATACCAACACGGTAACCGTCGATGAAGACGGCACACCCATTTACATCGATACCGGGTTTATGGTTTTCAACCAGGTCACCTATCCAAATCTTTGCCGCCTTTTTGCCGAACTGAACGCGCCGGTGAAGAAAACGGATATGTCATTCAGCGTGCAGCACCTGCCAAGCAGACTGGAATATAGCGGCTCAAGCCTGAACCATTTGTTCGCGCAGCGAAAGAATATTTTCAATCCGCGCTTTATCAAAATGCTGATGCAGATCGGGCGGTTCAACAAAGAAAGCGTCAAGATCCTGGACAATCCAAAATTTGCCGATTATTCGCTTGGCAGGTATATCAAAGAATTTGGCTACGGCGGTGATATGCTCTGGAAATACCTGGTCCCGATGAGTTCGGCCGTATGGTCCACGCCAATGGAGCAGATGCTGGATTTCCCGGCGGTAACGCTGATCAGGTTTTTTCAAAACCATGGCTTTTTGGGGCTCAACACGCAGCATCAATGGCATACCCTGGAAAATGGCAGCCAGAGTTACCGGGAATTGCTGATCAGGCCTTTTAAAGATCACATCTTTATTAACCGGAAAGCGACAAGCGTCGCGAGGAAAGACGGAAAGGCCATCGTCAAAGCGTCGGATGGCAGTGAAGAAATGTTTGACCGGGTGATCATCGCCGCGCATGGCGACCAGGCTTTACGGATGCTTAATAGTCCGACAGATGAGGAAAGGAGACTGCTTTCAAATTTCAAATACCAATACAACAAGGCTGTTTTGCATACCGATGAAAGCATTATGCCCAAAACCAAACTGGCTTGGAGCAGCTGGAACTACCGCATCAAAATGCAAAATGGCGCATTAACCCCAAGCACCATTTATTGGATGAACAGCCTGCAGGGTGTATCCGATAAAAAGAACTATTTCGTATCCGTCAACCCGCACGACGACCTGGACGAAAAAAAAATATTGATGGAGATCGACTATGAGCACCCATTATTCGATGTTCCCGCTATAAATGCACAGGAGCAACTGCATACCTTAAACCTGGCCGGACCTGTCTATTTCTGCGGTAGTTATTTCAAATACGGATTCCATGAAGATGCTTTTGCCAGCGCGGTGGATTTATGTTCACAATTGTTGGGTAAGCCGGTTTTTTCGACGGATTGAAATCCGTCGTTACAATATGAAGCGAGGCTACGCCTTTTTAAAAGGGCCATCGGCTCGGCCGGCGTTGTAGCAACGGATTTCAATCCGTTGCGATAAGCATCGGTATTTACCATTTGATCCGTTTGGTTGATTATATCGTATATTCACATGGCCATGAATTCTTGTCTCTACAAAGCCCGGGTAATGCACAATCGTTTGGCGCCGAAGCCCAACCGGTTCCACTACGATGTGTTTATGTTTTATCTCGACCTGGACGAGATCGACATGCTCCATAAGCGATTGAAATTCATGAGCAGGAACCGGTTTAACCTGTTCAACTTCCGCGATAAAGATCATTTACAGTTGCCCAAAGAAAATCCGGATCGCTCCAAAAACGTCCGTCAGCACCTGACCGATTATTTGCAGGCAAATGGTGTCACCATCGGCAGCGGGCGGATCATGATCCTTACCAATTTATGTACACTCGGCTATCAATTTAACCCGGTGTCATTTTATTTCTGTTACGATGAGCGGGAAAAACCCATTTGCTGCGTAGTGGAAATATGCAACACCTTCCTGGAAATGAAACCCTTCTTCCTGGGCGACGACACCAGGAACGGCGATCACTATAAACTGAACACGACCAAATATTTTTACGTATCGCCCTTCATCGAAATGGATACGAACTTCGATTTCGACCTGCAGATGCCCGGCGAAAAGCTGCAGATCAGGATCGATGATTTTGATAAGGAAGGAAAACGATTTTTCATCAGCACACTAAGCGGCAGCCGCAAAGAATTGACAGACGGCCGCCTCTTAGGTTATTTCTTCAGCTTTCCGCTCATTACTTTAAAAGTGATCACGCTGATACACTGGCAGGCTTTAAAGTTGTGGCTGAGGAAATTGCCTTATCATAAAAAAGACGCGAACCGCGAGCTTCAGCGCGAAGTTTACCGGCCTTATAAAGGAAATTTCGTTGCGGATAAAACCACGCAATAAGTTATATTCGTATGTAGAGCAAAAAAAGCCGATCATGCCTCAAACCCTTGCCCTCACCAAAAAACGCGGTCTTTACCAGGATATCGTGTTAAGGATCATGTCAAAAATGGACATGGGCAGCATGCACCTTACCCTTCCCGACGGCCGAAACCTGGCATTGGGAAACGGCGAGGGCAATGTTTCGGCTAATGTAACCATCCGAAGCGATGAGTTCTACAGGCAGGTGATCTTGTACGGAGATATCGGCTTCGGCGAAGCTTATGTTGCCGGCTTGTGGGAAACTGACAATATCACCAACGTCATCAAATGGTTTTTGCTGAACGTGGATAACAATCCGGCTGTTTCGGGCAACAAGACCCAGGCCCTGGCGCTAAACCTTCTGAAATGGTGCAATAAGATCTCACATTTCAAACGGGCCAATTCGCTGAGCGGTTCGAGGAAGAATATATCGGAACATTACGACCTGAACAACGATTTTTTCGCGAGTTTCCTCGACCCTACCATGACCTATTCCAGCGCCTATTTCTATAAAGATGGCTTAAATCTTGAGGAAGCGCAAGTGGCCAAATACGACCGCCTTTGCAAACAACTGCATTTGAAACCGACGGATCATGTACTGGAGATCGGGAGCGGCTGGGGTGCTAACGCCATTTATATGGCAAAGAATTACGGCTGCCGGGTAACCTCGTTAACCATTTCGGCTGAGCAGGTGAAATTAGCACAGGAACGGGTAGCGGAGGCGGGTCTGAGCGGCCGGGTGAACATCCAACTGCTGGACTACCGGCAGATGGAAGGGCAATTCGATAAGATCGTTTCGGTAGAAATGCTGGAGGCGGTGGGCCACAAATACCTGGATGTTTACTTTAGGAAATGTCATGAACTGTTAAAGAAAAATGGCATCCTGGCTTTGCAGGTGATCACTTCGCCCGACTCCCGGTACGACAGCCTGCGCAAAGGGGTTGATTGGATACAAAAACATATTTTCCCGGGTTCTTTATTACCCTCGGTGGCTGCTATTAACGGCGCCATAAATCGGACCGGCGATCTGACCATGGTTGACCTGAAAGACATCGGTTTGCATTACGCGAAAACGCTCAGGCTTTGGTTCGAACAGTTCAACGCTAACCTGCCGGCCGTAAAATCGCTCGGCTTCGACGATGCTTTCATCCGGAAATGGAACTACTACCTGTGTTATTGCGAAG
>JAFDZL010000132.1 GCA_018266935.1 Bacteroidota bacterium
CTACCGACGAAATGTGCCTAACGGCACATCTGCGAACTGGTTAACATATAAAAAAAATGAAATTGCTTACGTCACGTACCCGGCAACATCAGGTGATGCGTGGGTAGTTTCACATCCGCTTCGCGCAGGTCCTTCACTATCTTTTCCTGCAGCTTGATCTTGGTGTTCAGGTAATCTTTGGTGTTAACCCACACACGGACGGTGAACCGGATACCGTCCAGTTCTAAAGCGATGACGCCTACAAGCGGCGCAGGCTTATGAATGATCGCCGGAAATGTTTTGATACCTTTCTCGATGATCTCTTTAACCTGGTCGACCTCGACAATGTAACCCAGTTTCAATTCGAAATCAATGCGCCGCTTCTGCTCACGGTTGATATTGACGATCACCTCGTTGAAAAGCTTGCCATTGGGGATGATCACCTGGCGGTTGTCGTAAGTCATCACAACGGTATAAAAAAGCTGGATGGATTTTACTTCGCCTTCCTGTCCTTGCGCAACGATATCATCACCTATATTGAAAGGCTTCAACATCAGGATCAGCACGCCGCCTGCGAAATTCTGAAATGTACCCGAAAGCGCCAGGCCCGCCGCCACGCCGAATGATCCGACTATGACACTCAGAAAAGTCAACTCAAAGTTGATGATCCTGAACACGGTTAGTATCAGCAAGACATACATGCCGATAATCGTGAGGCTCTGGAAGAACGGGCGTAATGCGGAATGCACGCTGTTACGGGCCATCCTGGCGCGCAGGCGCATCTTGACGAACCTGATGATCAGGTAACCGATAATGAAAACTATTATTCCGAAGACGTAATTCTGGCCGTTCTCAACGAGCCATAGATGGAACTGATGGTAGAATTCTTCCGGCTTCATATACTGAGCCAAAAGTAAGCAGATTTAATTATTTACCGTAGATGGCGACAAATAATTCGGGACCCTTGACGAGTACCCATTCAAGCAGATGTGTCTTTAATTGTTTCGCCCTGTCGTTAATCGCTTTCATGACCTTGGTTGTTCAATTGTTGTGCCCCAAACCGGGCGTTTAACAATCTTTAACAAATTTAAGCTCAATGGCGCGCTTTAGTCGCAAAAATTAATCATTTGATTAACTGATGACGCTGGGTTTACGACTCCATGACAAAACCATGGTTCAGAAAAAAAGAAAGCCCTGTATGAAAAAACATACAGAGCTTTTTGTCAGTATTAAGTTTCAGGCTGCCAGCTAAAGCCTTGAGTTGTTATGCTTTCGGCTTTGCGCTTTCAGCTTTAGGCTTTATTACATCATGCCGCCCATGCCGCCCATCGGAGGTGCGCCTGCGCCTGCTTTTTCATCTTCAGGCTCGTCGGCAAGGATACACTCGGTGGTCAACAGCATTGACGCGATAGAAGCTGCATTTTCCAGCGCTACGCGGGCAACCTTGGTCGGGTCGATAACACCGGCCTTGATCAGGTTCTCGTATTTATCGGTGCGTGCGTTGTAACCAAAGTCAGCTTTACCTTCTTTCACTTTCTGCACTACGATAGAACCTTCGATACCTGCGTTTTCGCAGATCTGGCGCAACGGCTCTTCGATAGCGCGGCGGATGATCTGGATACCGGTATTTTCGTCTTCGTTCTCGCCCTTCAGGTCAGCCAAAGCTTCAACAGCGCGGATGAAAGCTACACCGCCGCCTGCTACGATACCTTCTTCAACGGCAGCGCGGGTTGCGTGCAAAGCGTCGTCAACACGGTCCTTCTTTTCTTTCATTTCCACTTCAGTAGCTGCGCCTACGTACAACACCGCTACACCGCCCGACAATTTAGCCAAACGCTCCTGCAGTTTTTCGCGGTCATAATCCGAAGTAGTTGATTCGATCTGCGATTTGATCTGGGCCACGCGGCCTTTGATCTCAGCAGAATCGCCCGATCCGTTGATGATGGTGGTGTTGTCTTTGTCAACAACTACTTTTTCAGCGGTACCGAGGTAAGAAAGGTCAGCATTTTCCAGCTTGAAGCCTCTTTCTTCCGAGATCAGCGTACCACCGGTCAGGATAGCGATATCTTCCAGCATTGCTTTACGGCGGTCGCCAAAGCCGGGAGCTTTAACAGCGGCCACTTTCAGCGAACCGCGGATCTTGTTAACTACCAAAGTAGCCAGCGCTTCGCCGTCAAGGTCTTCGGCAATGATCAGCAACGGTTTGCCGGTTTGTACTTGTTTTTCCAGGATAGGAAGCAATTCCTTCATGGATGATATTTTCTTGTCGTAGATCAGGATAAAAGGATTATCCAGTTCCACTTCCATTTTGTCGGCGTTGGTCACGAAGTATGGAGAAAGGTAACCACGGTCGAACTGCATACCTTCTACGGTCTTCACTTCGGTCTCGGTGCCTTTAGCTTCTTCAACAGTGATCACACCGTCTTTACCAACTTTGCCCATTGCTTCAGCGATCAGCGCGCCGATCACCTCGTCGTTATTAGCCGATACAGACGCAACTTGTTTGATCTTGTTGTTGTCCTCGCCAACGGTCTGCGACTGGCTCTGCAGGCTTTTCACTACAGCGATAACGGCCTTGTCGATACCGCGTTTCAGATCCATGGGGTTAGCGCCTGCGGCAACGTTCTTAACGCCGGCAGCTACGATAGCCTGTGCTAAAACGGTAGCGGTGGTAGTACCATCACCGGCGATGTCAGCAGTTTTTGAAGCTACTTCCTTCACCATCTGTGCGCCCATGTTTTCGAGCGAATCTTTCAGTTCGATCTCTTTAGCTACGGTAACACCGTCCTTGGTGATAGCAGGAGAACCGAATTTCTTGTCGATAATTACGTTACGACCTTTTGGGCCCAGGGTTACTCTAACCGCGTTAGCCAAAGTGTCCACGCCGCGCTTCAAAGCGTCGCGCGCTTCCACATTATATCTTACTTGTTTTGCCATGTCTTTTAATTGTTGAGTTATTGATTTATTGAATTATTGATTGAAAAACCTTATTCGGTAATTCAGTCATTCAATAATTCGATAATTGGTTTACAGAACGGCGTAAATATCCGATTCACGCATAATTAAGTACTCTTTACCGTCATAGGTGATTTCGGTACCGGCATATTTGCCATATAAAACCTGGTCGCCTGCTTTCACAGTTAAAGGTTCGTCTTTCTTTCCGTCGCCAACGGCAACAACGGTCCCGCGCTGGGGCTTCTCTTTTGCAGTGTCCGGAATGATGATGCCGGATGCGGTCTTCTCTTCGGCCGGAGCAGCTTCCACTACTACCCTGTCTCCGATAGGTTTAATGCTTAGTGCCATAGTTATACTTACTTTATTTTTTAAATTACGGTTTGTGTGCACATTGCTACATCAATTATGCCAAGCGGGCCATTTGGCTCAAATTGACATAGCCGACTGTTCAATTGTCATTTTAAGGTAAAGGGATGTCACGATTTTTAACGATGGCTTAATATGTAAAATGCCATCGTGTCAGCCCGTGTGTGCGAGGCTGTAGTCAAAAAAGGCCCTGGAACACATCCAAGGCCTTTCTCTTAGCTGCCAGGCAGCTCATTTATTTGCCTTTATTTGCAGGCGGAATATTGATCGGTGTCGCCGGCGCATTATTCGCCGGTGTTTGCTTGGCGCCCCTGTCAATGGCCTTTTGCGTGGCCGGGTCGATGGTACTCTTAGTTGGCCCGGTGCCCTTTACCGATACATTGATGGCCAGCGATATTACCATTAGTGCGATCGCCAGTATCCAGGTTCCCTTTTCGAGGAAATCACCGGTCTTTTGTACACCCATTAACTGCGACTGGCTC
>JAFDZL010000133.1 GCA_018266935.1 Bacteroidota bacterium
CACTCGAAGCGCATAAAAACAGAAATATCTCTTTTGAAAAAATAATTGCCGAAAATGATAACAATCACAAAAAAGGCAATCCGTTCTTTAGGATATTCTTTGTATTAAATCGCCGGGATGTCAGTGAGGCTCAAAATGAACTTTCCTTTATTTTAACTGAAAAAGAAACGGAGTTTCAGGGCGAGATAGCTTTTGACAGCTCCTTATATCAAAAAAGTACTATTGAGCGTATGGCGGGGCATTACCGCCAATTGTTGCGCTCACTGATAAATGATCCAACAAAAAGGGTGGGCGCATTGCAGATGCTTACGCCTGCTGAAGAGCAAGACATCCTGGTAAAGTTCAATGATACGCTGACCTATTACCCGGCTGAAAAGACCCTGGTAGATATTTTCGAGGAACAGGTAGCCAGAACCCCTGATGCTGTGGCGCTTCGCCGGCACGATCAAACCATGACGTTTGCGGAACTCAATGAAAGATCAAACCAGCTTGCAAACTACCTGATCAGTGAAGGTGCGAAGCCTGCTGATAACATCGGGCTTATTACCGCCAGAAGTTTTGATATGATGATCAGCATGTATGGCATCATGAAAGCAGGCGGGGCCTATGTGCCTATCGACCCGGAATATCCGATTGACAGGCAGGAGTATATACTGGAGAATTCTAAAGCTATCAAGGTCATCGCGGATGGTGATTATCCGCTGCGCGACCTGCTGCCCGCTGATAAATTCGTCAAATTACCAGAGCTCGACCTGGGCGGATATAGCAAGGAAAACCCCGGCGTTAAGATCGACAGTAAGCAATTAGCTTATACCATATACACTTCCGGCTCAACCGGGAGGCCAAAGGGCGTGATGATCGAACACCATTCGGCTGTGAACCTGTGCCTGTGGGTGAACAAAGAGTATAGCATAGGGCCGGAGGACAGGCTGCTGTTCATCACTTCGATGTGTTTCGACCTTTCAGTGTACGACATTTTCGGTATGCTTGCTGCGGGTGGTTCCGTTATCATCGTTGAGCAGCATGAACTAATGGATGTACCCAAACTGAAGGACATGATGCTGAATTATGGCATCACGTTTTGGGATTCCGTGCCGACGACAATGGACTACCTGATCCGTGAGCTGGAAAGCCGCGACCAGGATTATCTCCAGGAAACACTGAAAGTAGTGTTCATGAGCGGCGACTGGATCCCTGTGAACCTGCCCGACCGCATCAAGAAGTTTTTCCCGAAGACGCAGGTGATCAGCCTTGGCGGCGCTACGGAGGGTACGGTGTGGTCGAACTATTTCCCGGTGAAGGACAAAGTTCCCGCAGATTGGACTAGTATTCCGTACGGTCGTCCCTTAGCGAACAACTTCTTCTATATTCTGAACGAGCAACTGCAACCCCAGCCGATAGGCATACCAGGCGAATTATATATCGGCGGCGTCGGCGTAGCACATGGTTATGCTAATGACGAGGACAAAACCAATTACTCTTTTGTAAAAGACCCGTTTAGCGACAAGGCTGGCGGCAGGATGTACCGAACAGGCGACCTTGGGCGCATGCTGCCGAACCTGAACATGGAATTCGTCGGCCGAAAGGACAACCAGGTGAAGATCAGGGGTTATCGGATAGAACTGGGCGAGATCGAAAGCGTTTTGAGCCAATGCGATGTGGTGAGACAAGCGGTTGTTTTGGCAAAGGACGACAAAGACAAGAAAAAACGCCTGGTGAGTTATGTGGTGGGTCAGGGCGATTACAGTCGCGAAAAAGTAATAGATTTTTTGAAGGCCAAGCTGCCAGACTACATGGTGCCGACGCTTTGGATGGAACTGGATGAGCTGCCGCTGACATCGAACAATAAGATCGACAGAAAAGCGCTACCCGATTTTGACGCTGAAGAACAGATC
>JAFDZL010000134.1 GCA_018266935.1 Bacteroidota bacterium
ATCCGCTCACTATTACTACCGGCGGCATTACCAAAACCTATACCTATAAATACAATCAATATGGATATCCAATCAGCGCGAAAGTGAGCGACGGCAGCACAATCACCTATGAGTATGTGGCGAGGAAGTGAGTATTCGGCGAGTTAAAATCGAACAACGCGTGTCCGCTTTTATTACAAATAGTTTCGCTTTATTAATCACAATAACTTGGATACTAGTCATTTACTAAATTGGAACGATATTCGACATGTATCACTTCGAGAAATAACATTTGAACGCCCTGATTTTCACCCTTACCGGCTTTGACGTGGCTTTCCTCGCACTCCTGTGTGCAGGGACGGCCTTTGTATTGTATCGCACTTACAGGCTGATACAAAGCTCGTATCAGCAACCCGGTGAGCAGTACCGCGGTGGATTGAAAAAGTTGAAGCGTTTACTGATAACCTTTGGCTTATTATGGATACTATGGCCGGTATGTTCCGCGATCGATCACTATTATCAAAAAGCGCGAGGTGTCCATGCAACTTATATCCTGTACATCCTCTGTGTAGCCATGATCTTGGAGGTCTGGCTGAAAGCATTTTTAAAGTCCAGAAAATGGAAACGCGAAATACGGAAAAAAGGGCCAAATCCTTTATCCCCCGAAAAGCTGATACAACGCGGTTATTGGCTGCGCCATCAAATGAAGGTGAATAAATTTTACCTGGATGCCGATCTGACCTTAAACGCATTAGCCAAAAAACTCGGCATTTCTATTCACGAATTGTCCAGGATCATCAATACCGGCCTCCGGAAAAACTTCAACGACTTTGTGAATGAATTCCGCATACAGCATGTTACCCGGAAAATGAAGGACCCGGCGTATGATCGTCTCACGCTTTTGGGCATTGCTTACGATTGCGGCTTCAACTCCAAAACCACTTTTCACAGGGCCTTCAAACAATTTACAGGGAAAAGCCCTGCGGAATATAAGAGCGATTTGCAAAAAGAGAGACCGAATCATGATTTGGAACCTGTTTACAGGCCTGCAGACATAATTTGGCGTCACAATGCCATACCGGAATGGTCTTGTGAAAAATTAAATCGCAATCGTATGTTTCGTAATTATTTAAAGATCGCCTGGCGCAATCTCTTACACAACAAAGTTTACAGCGTGCTCAACATTACCGGCCTGGCTGCTGGCATGGCGGTGGCGCTGCTGATCGGTTTATGGGTAACTTATCAGTATTCCTATGACCGTTTCTTACCCGATTATAAACAGTCGTACCAGGTGGAAATGAACCTGACCTCGCAGCATGACGGCACAAAAACACAAACATCCATCGCGCTTCCGCTGGTTAAAGTTTTGCGGGAAGAAATACCCGGCGTAAAGTATGTGGCTGAGGGTTATAATATCGGCAATATTAGTCATGACCTGCTGGTGGGCGATAAAAAGCTTTACCTGAAGGGAGGAGCCGCCGGAACTGACTTCTTTAAAATATTCCAATATCCGTTCGTCAAAGGCAATAGCAGTTCGGCTTTAAAGGACATCTATTCCATTGTTCTGACCGAATCGACGGCCAAAGCGTTATTCGGCAATGCCGACCCGATGGGAAAAGTGGTGCGTTTTGATAATTCGCAGAACATGAAAGTTACCGGCGTTATTAAGGATATCCCTAAAAATGCCACCTTGCAATTCAGCTACCTTACGCCTTTTGCCTACTCAGAGGCGACCCAGAGCTGGATCAAAGACGGACGTACCAAGTGGACCTACAATTCATTCTCTGCCTACGCAGAGCTGGCACCGGGGGTAACCTATGCGCAAATTGCCCCAAAGATCAAAGATATTGTGAATAAAAGAAGTCCGGAAATGCGGTCGCTTAAGCCTGAGATCATCTTGCACTCCTTGAAGGACTGGCATTTATACAATGATTTCAAGAACGGAAAGGTGGCCGGGGGCTTTATCGACTATGTGCGCCTGTTTAGCATCATCGGCATATTGGTTTTGGCGATAGCCTGTATCAATTTCATGAACCTTTCAACGGCGCGGTCCGAAAAACGTGCCAGGGAAGTGGGCGTTCGCAAAGCCATCGGCTCGGCACGTATGGACCTGGTTTACCAGTTCTTGCTCGAATCCGTACTGGTTACTTTTATATCCTTTTTGCTGGGTTTGCTTTTTGTCTTGCTGGCCCTGCCATCCTTCAACGCTTTAACTGGTTCCTATATTCGTCTTCCTTATGACAATATCGCCTTCTGGGGCATCATGATAGCATTCGTGTTGCTTACCGGCCTGGCCGCCGGAAGCAGGCAGGCATTTTACCTGTCGTCTTTCAATCCTATAAAGGTGCTGAAAGGAACTATCCAGGCAGGGAAAGCCGCTACATTGCCG
>JAFDZL010000135.1 GCA_018266935.1 Bacteroidota bacterium
AATAACCAGAAAAGATAGACAGCCCATAAAGGAAATCCAAAGCCCTGCGCCTGCCAAACGAACGGATTTCCATCGGATTTGAACGGCAGGCCTTTCAATGTGATCAATAAGACATTCATGACCCTAAGCAGGCACAAATGCCCGAGAAAATAGAAATAGGGTACATTTCCATATACTTCAAAAAAGGCGGTTAACCGATTGCTGAGCTTTTCCGCGAGTGCCAGCAGCAGCATGACCGGGCCTAATGTCATAGATAAAAATAGCAGTGAAGGCGGTTGTTTTGTGGTATTGAGAAAAGACAGGAAAGTATGTGCCGGGTTCCGCTGTGCCGACCAGGGGTTTGGATCGCCGTAATGATTGATCAGCCGCAGCACAATAAACAGGCCAATGGCCGAAAAACCGCAAATCAGCAATATTTTCTGCCTTTTCTTTGGGTCGGCCCCGGTTTGATATAGTCTGCCAAAAACGTACCCAAGCAACAGTACGGAAGCCCATGGCAGAACCGAATACAACTCGGCAATAGTGCGGTTAGCGCTCAGCGGCATCACCGACCCCGCGGCGGTGAGGAAAATAGTGCTCAATGTTCCTGCTATTCCGTTCCCGGAAAGCCGCACCGCATCATGGCCAAATAAAATAAGTAAAGCTATCGCAGCGATTACCGCACGGGGCGCATTGATCAGAAGCGCCAGGATGATCATCCCAAATCCAATGGCCCACAGCACTTCCAGTACCAGCATGTGGTATTCCAGGTCGAAGCTGAACAATAAGCTGATGATCAACACATCCGAAAGGATAAGCCACGCCCCTCTTTTCAACAGGAAGCCCCTGAGTTCCGCTTTTGTCCGGCGCTGCCCTGCGAGGAATGCCGACACCCCGCCAAGAAAGACGAATGTCGGCGCGCAGAAATGCGTGATCCACCGGGTAAAAAACAGGATTACAGTCGTCGTCTGCATGTTCAGCGGCGAGGGCCCCGGGTAATGCAAAAAGTCGCGCGTATGGTCCAGCGCCATAATAACCATGATCAGGCCGCGAATAATGTCGATAGAATGAATGCGTTCTTTCATGTTTCCGGTTCAGACTCTTTGGTTATCGCTTGCAATATACGATCAAAATACTCCATCAAAAATTGGTTGCGCCGGCATAAAAAACTTAACGCGACAAATGACGGGTTAATAATAACCCGCACACTCGATCTCATTTTCATAAGGAGCTTCGAAACCTTCCTGATGCAGATCCCAAGTTGGGCTGAGGCGATAACAATTGCCCCCATGAGAACGGCTCGCCGACGCTGTTACCTGAGTGACTACCATCACTTTAATTCCTGACTACTATCAAAGATGATGCTGACGAAATGCTTTTACTTTATAAAAATTTCCTAATGACTTAATCCTGAAGGTCATGTTCATAAACACAAAGCAAACTCCGGCTTCAAATCCGTTTGATTTTCAACAAATAGCTATCAGATATATCCACCACTGGTATTTTTTTATCATAGGATTGGTACTCGCTTTATCGGCAGCTTTTATCTATCTGCAAATAACAAATCCCATATATGAGATCAAAGCCGCATTGATGGTAAAGGACGATGAAAAAAAAACTAATGATAAGCCTGCTCTTTATGAATTGGATCTGCCCGATTCTCATAAAAGCGCCGAAAATGAAATCGGCATTCTGCAGTCCAGAACCCTGATCAGCCAGGTTGTCAACGATTTGCAGCTGTGGGCCGGATATACCACAAAAAAGGGTCTGTCAAATCAGGACCTGTATCGTTCAAGCCCGATAAAATTCAAATTGTTAAACGCCAGACGGCCAGGCAGTCTGGACAAAAAGAACATAGCGATAAAAATAAAGAACCAGGAATTATTTTATTTAAAAACACCTGATGGCGCATTCAAAACTCATCATTTTAAAGATACCATCACCGACGACGTGGGTACCTGGCAACTGGTCCCGGACACCAACTTGCAGAGTTATACAGGATCGGTGATCAACATTAAATTGTCCGATCCCGATAAGGTTTCCGATCAATATCAAAAAGCTATCGGCATAGCCCTGCTTGACAAAAAGGCCGCATCGGTCGAGCTAAGCGTCAATGACAACGTACCGGAAAGAGGCGAAGATGTACTCAATGACCTTATGAAGGTTTACAACCAGGCACAACTGATAGAAAAAAACCGTACCACAAAAAATACTATGGCCTTTATAGATCAAAGGCTCGCATCGCTAACCGGCGAGGTTAGCGGCGCTGAAAACCAAGTGGAAAATTTCAGAAGCAGCCGCGGTTTAACTGACATATCGTCCCAGTCGCAGGTTTATCTACAAAATGTACAAGCTAATGATAACCTGCTAAACCAGGTAAATATTAAACTAAGCACCATTAGCGGCATCGAAAGATATCTTGATTTACCGCAGAACACTGACGATCCTCCATCGGTCATCGGTATTGAAGATCCTGCGCTAAGCAGCCTGATCGAAAAACTATCCACCCTCCAATTGCAGCATTCGCAACTTTTGGCGACTGTCCCTGAGGGAAACCCGGCCTTCAATCCAATCAATAAGCAAATAGCTCAGGTCAAGACTTCGATCAAAGAAAAGATAGCAAGCATAAAGGCCTCTTTGCTTGACACTAAAAATCAGCTGGAATCTTTCAATTCGAGATTTCAATCCTCTATAAAAGATATGCCGGGGCAGGAGCGGGAATACATCGATTTAAAGCGGCAGCAGAGCGTTAAAGAGAACCTATATGTTTACCTCCTTCAAAAACGCGAAGAGGTATCGCTAAGCTACGCCACCACCCTTGCCGATGCCCGCATTGTAGATCAGGCTTATACCGGTCCTATTAAATGGCCGCACAAATCCATTGTCTATGCTGTTGCCTTTCTTTTGGGATTTACCCTGCCCGCTGGTTTTATTTATGGTAAAAGAATTGTTCAAAACCAAATAACATCTCTCAGAGATATTGAAAATGCAACCGAAATACCCGTCTTAGCTGAGCTTTCGTTTACAAAAACCAGAAACCCTATCGTCATATCCGACAGGAAACAATTTGCCATCACGGAGCAAATCAGGATGTTAAGGACCAACCTGCTCAGGCTGCTGGTAGATAAAGAAAGCGGGCGGGTTTCACTCATAACTTCCAGCGTTGCCGGAGAAGGCAAAAGTTTTGTAAGCATAAACCTGGGCATTTCGCTGGCATTGTCGGGCAAAAAAACAATCATCCTGGAAATGGATCTGCGGAAACCAAAAATTTCTGAAGCATTCGGTTTGTCAAAGCGCCACCCGGGTTTAACGGATTTTCTTACGGGCGATGCGTCTAAACCAAGCATAATACAGCCATCAGGCGTGGTTGACAACCTGGATATTTTAAGCTGCGGGTCCATTAACGACACTATCGCTTCAGAGCTATTCGAAAAAAAGAATTTGGCTGAACTGATCAAATACCTGCGAACGACTTATGACGATATTGTTATCGACAGTCCACCATTGCATCTGGTAACCGACGCCATGATTCTCTCGAAATTTGCCGATGTTACCCTGTATGTGATAAGGCAGGGACATACCCGCAAAGCCGAGCTAGCCTTCATCAATACCCTGGCTAAAGGTGAGAAGCTACCTAAAATGAACATAATCTTCAACGGCATTCAACGCGCCAGGTATGGCTACGGCTATAAATACGACACTAAATATTACAATTAAGTTGACTACGTATGGAGGCAAGACACCTGTTTAGTTTATTAACTGTCTTACTTTTTTTTGCCTATTTCATTAAAAACAGGCGAAAACGACGGGCATATCTTTTATTTGTCTTATACTTTTTGCCTTTCATGGACCTGACGGTTACCACCGAGAAATTGGGAAGTTTCACGGTGTTTGATACCATCTCGTATTGCAGTTTATTTTTTCTGATACAAGATTTTGCTTTTAGTCCCAGGCGTATTAAAGCTTACTGTTTTTTGTTCTGGGTGTTTCTCGCGATCTTGTTAATTGGCGCATTACGATCCGAATTCATAGTAAACTCCTTAATTAATATCATAAAGATTGCGCCAATATTTATATATGCAAATTTACTGATAGCTGAGTACTATGAGGATCCGACGGTTGTACGCTCGGTGGTCCGGGGTCTAAAATTCACGGCCTTAGCCTCTGTCGTCTTTCTCGTAATACAAATGATCCTCGGGTTGGAATTGTTGTCTTTTTACCCGTATTTGAATCAGAATATACTGGATTCCAGTATCGTACGCTATCCGAGTTTCTTCCAGGACCCGCAAATGTATTCGCAATTCCTGGCGATGAGTTCATTTTTATTTTTGATCAAGGCAGACGATACTAGTCCAAAAAGGCAATACCTGAATTATATACTATTTGTCATACTGGTTTTTGCCATTTTTCTAACCGGAGGCCGTTCGGGATTTTTGGGCTTATGTATTGGACTGTCCATTGTGTTCATTGTCGGCGAAAACAAGCTCCGGTTTGCTATTGCCGCATGCGCACTGATCGGATATTTAGTCGCGATATATTTACCCGGTCATTTTAGCCTCTTCAGCAGGCAGGAGGGCTATGATGAAGCCTACGCTGTGCGTCACCAGATATGGAAAGAGGCGTACACTGTTTTTGCCAACAACCCCTCGCTCGGGATAGGAACAGGAAATTATCTTAGCTATACACAACAGCATTCCCTGGGCGGCTATTATGTAATTAACGATGAAATTGTCTATTACGGAACAGAAAGCGGGTACCTGAAAATTTTGGCCGAATCCGGCGTCCTGGGGTTCGTATTGACATTCCTTTTCATCGTTTTGCCTGTTATAAATGCCATTAAAGCGCGCATTAAAAAAATAAACAACAATAATATTTTCTATCTAATTGCTGCTATCGTGTGCTGGTTTACGGCATTTAGCACCTTATATACATTAAGTGACAAGCGAACCCAGGTTTTGTTGGCATCCTTAATATGCCTGCTGATCACCTCCGTTAAAAAAATCGAAATTGAAAATGTTAGTTACCGATAAGATTTCGAAGAAGCTACCACTGTTTTTAAAAAGTGTGCTATTTAAAAATAGCAGTTGGGGAATTATATCCCAGGTTTCGCAGACGGTTCTCCTAAGCCTGTTTTTCGTCATTTTGGCCCGAAAATACTCCACAGCCGAGTTTTCCAAATATATTATTGCAACCGTCCTGTATCAACTTATTACCGCATTCTCTGCCATGGGGCTCAGCCAATGGTTTATCAGGGAAATTGCTGTAACCAATAACAAAAAGGACCTGGTAAGTAAATTCTTAAAGATCCAACTGTACTTCGGAGTATTGTTCTATCTGATCAACATAGGCTGTGTTTACCTGCTGTATAAAGACCCATTTATTCGCACGCTTTCTGTGCTGGTA
>JAFDZL010000136.1 GCA_018266935.1 Bacteroidota bacterium
CGCAGATCACTGATGATGCCCTGCTCACCCTGGTGCAGCAGCAAACGTTCAAATATTTCTGGGATTTCGGGCACCCCGTAAGCGGTCTTGCCCGTGAGCGCAACACCTCAGGCGATGTGGTGACCATGGGCGGCTCGGGTTTTGGCATTATGGCTATTGTAGTGGGCGTTAACCGGGGTTTTATCACCCGCGCCCAGGGACTTGCCAGGATGCAAACGATCGTTGGCTTTTTGTCAAACACTGCGCAGAAGTTTCATGGCGCTTTCCCGCATTGGATGAACGGCGTTACCGGCGCCGTCGTGCCTTTCAGTACGCAGGATGACGGCGCCGACCTGGTCGAGACGGCCTACCTGATGGAAGGGTTGCTGACAGCGCGCCAGTATTTTAATGATCCGGGGACAGCCGAAACCAACCTGCGCAATGACATTAATACGCTATGGAACGGTGTTGAATGGGACTGGTTCAGGCAGAACGGCCAAAATGTGCTGTACTGGCACTGGAGTCCAAATTATGGCTGGTCAACCAATGTGCAGGTAAACGGCTGGGACGAAGCGCTGATCACTTATGTAATGGCGGCATCATCCACCACACATTCGATACCCAAAGCGGTTTACGATAACGGCTGGGCACGCAACGGGCAGATGAAAAACGGCAGCAGCTACTATGGCATTCCGCTTCCGCTGGGACCTGTTGAAGGCGGCCCGTTGTTCTTCGCGCATTATTCGTTTCTGGGCATTAATCCTAATGGTTTATCTGACGCTTACGCCAGTTACGATGTGCAGAACAAAGCACATGTGATGATCAATTACGATTATTGTTCAGCAAATCCGCAAAATTATTACGGCTATAGCAACCAATGCTGGGGCCTGACGGCCAGCGACGTGCCAAACGGCTACAACGCCAGCTCGCCCACCAATGATGTGGGCGTAATTGCGCCTACAGCGGCCATAGCGTCGTTGCCCTATACGCCCACACAATCTTTAGCGGCGCTTCATTTCTTTTACTACAAACTCGGCGATAAGCTTTGGGGACAATATGGCTTTTATGACGCTTTCGACCTGGATAGCCCCTGGTTCGCATCATCCGACATTGCGATTGACGAAGGGCCGATCATCGATATGATCGAAAACTACCGCAGCGGCCTGCTTTGGAATTTATTCATGAGTTGCCCCGAGGTAAAAACCGGCATGAAAAACCTGGGCTTTCAAAGCCCGAACCTATAACGCATTATTAGACAGACAATGAAATTCATTCTTACCATATTATTCGCGGGCCTGCTTTCTATGTCAGGCTATGCACAAAAAGCAGCTATCGACAGCATCAAACCCGTCGGTATTATCAAAGGGCTGTCCGACAGCGCCCTGCTCGACGTGGTGCAGCGGCAAACTTTTCGTTATTTCTGGGATTTCGCTCACCCGGTGAGCGGTCTGGCGCGTGAGCGCAGCAATGTAGCCTATGACTACGGTACCGAGGTAGTGACCACAGGTGGTTCCGGCTTCGGTATCATGGCGCTTATCGTGGCCGACCACCGCAAGTGGATCAGTCATGAACAAGCCGTTGACCGTATGCTGAAGATCGTGCGCTTCTTGGATAAAGCTGATTCATATCACGGCGTATTCCCGCATTGGATGAACGGAGCTACCGGCAAAACGATTCCCTTCGGGCGAAAAGACGACGGCGCCGACCTGGTGGAAACTTCTTATATGATGGAAGGCCTGCTATGCGCACGCCAGTATTTTACCGGGAATAACCAAAAAGAAGCCGAGATACGCGACCGTATCAACGGCCTGTGGAACGATGTGGAATGGGACTGGTTCACCCGTGACGGGCGCGATAACCTGTACTGGCATTGGTCGCCCAACAACGGCTGGGCGATGAATTTTGCGATCCGCGGTTTCAACGAGTGTATGATCACTTACATCCTGGCTGAAAGCGGCGAACGGTACCCCGTGCCCGCCAGCGTGTATTTCAATGGCTGGGCGCAAAGCGATTTCTTCAAAAACGGAAAAACGTTTTATGGTCATAAGCTGGCGCTTGGGTTCGATTATGGAGGACCGCTGTTCTTTTCGCAGTATTCATTTATGGGACTGAACCCAAAGGGCCTTAAAGATATGTATGCAGATTACTGGGAACAGAATGTGAACCACACGCTTATCAACCATGACTATTGCGTGGACAATCCGAAGCATTTCAAAGGCTACGGCGAAAACTGCTGGGGGCTTACCGCCAGCGACAATTTTGAAGGTTATAACGCGCACTCGCCGACCAACGACCTGGGCGTCATCTCGCCGACGGCGGCCCTGTCTGCCTTCCCATACACACCAGAATACTCGATGAAGGCGCTGCGCCATTTTTATTACAACCTGGGCGATAAAATTTGGGGGCCTTACGGCTTCACCGACGCCTTTAGCGAAAGCCATAACTGGTATGCCAAATCGTACCTGGCGATCGATGAAGGTCCTATTGTAGTGATGATCGAAAATTACCGCAGCGGCCTGCTTTGGAACTTGTTCATGAGCTGCCCCGAAATACAGCGGGGACTAAAAAAGCTCCGCTTCCAAAGCCCGGCGCTCACAAAGAATTAAACATCGAAGCCCCGAAAGGGGCTTTTTACGTTTAGTCAATCTGCATGTTTAAAGACAAACCCGTTCTGGATAGCGTGATCGACCAATTTAGGAATGGCAATAAGCCGGCGTGACAGCCTGCCCCTGCGTTTTTTTCGCAGGTAAGAACGGCCAAAGGGGATGCCCATACCGCCTGCCAGCGCGATAAAATAAAACCATATCGGGCTAACAGACGCCATTTCAATATTATCCTCGGGCTTCTCGGTCAGCATAAATTTGGAATTGATCATATCACCATGGCGGTCAACCGCCGTGCCGCCATATTGCTTGAGTAATTTGTACAGGAATGCGGCGCTTTTTTTTGCATTGCCCGTCGTAATGCTCAGGGCCACGGTTTTGTCATCATCGGCGGCGGCGACCTTCAGGTTGTTGTAATACTCATCAAGTTGTTTTGACGGGTCCTCGAACCGTACCAGGAAGGCGCCTGATTTAAAATTCTTTGACGTGCGGCGCAGCACTTTGAAATCGCCGTACGGCTCATGTACTACCTGGTCATAGTCATAATACGCAACTGTATCCCGGTCAAGAACCGCATACTTACCTTGCAGCACATCGAGCCGCAGCAGGGCTTCGCTTGCATCCATGCCGCGCGGGGATTCGAATTCCAGCCGGATGGGCACTTCAGTGCCGTACAGTTCCGTTTCGGGTGATTCGCTGGCATAAAAACTTGCGCCGAATGGCAGGTTATCAAGTGTTTGCTTCACAAGGTATTCGGAATGGAGATCGGTCAACGCCTGCGGGACGGAAACGTCCTTCAGCTGAATTTTCGCGGTAAGCCGGTATTGTTTGTGTATGGAACTGGTGTAGCCGTAAGCGACAAGCAGGAACAATGGGATAAAAACGTAAACCCCGAACCTCTTTACCAGGATCGAAGTTCTTTTAACGGCGTCAATAGCGATCATTGGTTAGGAGGGGTTAGTGGTCATATAATTTCGTTCATAAGCAGTGCAGATGTGCTTGTTATATAGTACAATGCTGGCAGTAAATTGTTTACGGCGTCTCTAAGAAATTTTCGGTGTGATATCGTCAATCATTGCCTGAGCGGCGATCCCAAAACCCCAAATAAAAGCCCCCGTTTTCGCGGAGGCTTCACAAGCACTATCCATTTGATCATTTGAGTCGCCGATAGACCTCAACAGATTGTTCGCCCGTACCCTTGTCTGTGATTACCTGCGAATATTCGTCCGGGCCGTTGAAGGTGATCCTGATGGCAAATGATCGTCCCATCAGCGTAGAATGACTGGTAAGCTGCTCGTTCTCGCTCAACGTATCGTTCTTCAGGCTGAAATCGCCATAACCGAAGCCGTTCTTAAACTTCGTGCCGGTATTATCAACCGGGTAACGATGAACGAACATAAAATGCCCTCCCCAAAACGCTTTGTACTGCACTTCGTTTGATTTGGTGGTGTCTTTCCCCTTTACATAATACGCTTGGTCGAGCTTCCATACTCCATCCATCTTTGATGTATCCGTTGTTGGTAATTGAGTGTAAACCTCCGTCAGACTATACTTCACGCCATTACCGGCAGTCATCGGAATAACCTGTGTAAAGGTCGAGTCTTTCCTGCTGACGGCCAAGTGAAAGGTTTTCGGCGAATCAAGCGCCAGCGAACTATAAATGCTGGTCTCGGTAATACTTTTTCCTGTATCGGCTTTATAGCTGCCCACGCCAAAACCTACCGACGAATCGGGCGCGAGGCTGGCGTACGCAAAATACTTATCGGTGTAAATTTTCATCTGTGTCCGGGCATAAACTGAATCTTTTCCCCTGCTGCTTACCGTTAGCTTGTCCAATTTAAATACGCCGGTTTGAGACGGCCCCTTTTTCGCCTTGCCGCACCCGCACAGGATAAAGGCGATAAAAGCTGTGAACATTAAAAGTTTTCTCATGGCAATAATATTAAGGTGAATAAAAGACCAGATAAGGCTTATGCACAAAAAGAGATGGTTACCCATCAGCAAAATAAGCGGTAGGAAAACGGGCAAGGACCAATGTGGACAAGGTTCTCATAAGAGAGACCTGTTAGTTTGTTATAATTGGTAACAATAAATTTACAAACTAAAGACTGCATTAACAACAAATAAAATTTGGAATTGTTGCATATCGCTGCCAAACCGTGACGGGTTGTGTAACTGATTTTGAGTATATTGCATATTATGGACAGCATAACCACAAACCAGTTATGGGCGTCAAACCTGCTGCGCTTGTCGGCCGTGCTGATCGCAGTAGCCTATTTCGTCTCGCCGATGGACACACATTTTGAGTTCGTGATGGTCGGGGCGATTATCAGTATGGTTATCACCATCGCGCTTGCCTATTTCGTTCGCAAAGGCTACGAGGCAGCCAAATGGATATTGCTGGCGCTGCTGACTATCAATTTGACATTTTCCGTCCTGGGCGCGCGGGAACTGCTCAAATTTGGCCGCGTTTACGCGGTGATATCTCAATCCATAAACCTGGTGCAGATCGTGGCGCTTATTCTTCTTTTTCTACCGGCTAAAAAAAACACACCAACAGATCTTTCCGAAGACGCCGACTAAAAATTCAGCAAAACTTTGTGATCAAATTCCTTAATTTTGATCATACCCCCTTACAAACTCATCCATTTACCATGAGAAAGCGTATTTCACTGGTATTGTGCGCCGTAGCGGCTCTCTTCCTATCGTCGAGCTTTGTTTTTGACGAACATAAAACCCTGGCGATCGGATCGCCCGCGCCCGATTTCAGGCTGCCTGGTGTCGATGGCAAAACCTACACGCTGGAGTCATTCAAAAACGCCAAAGTGCTGGTGATCATTTTCATGTGCAACCACTGCCCTACCTCGCAGGCTTACGAACCGAGGATCATCAAACTCGAACGGGAATACGGCCCGAAAGGGGTCCAGGTGGTGGGTATCAATCCTAACAATCCTTCTTCGCTGCGACTGGATGAACTGGGTTACAGCGATGTAGGCGATTCGTTCCCTGAAATGAAGATACGCGCCAAAGACGCCGGTTTCAATTTCCCTTACCTTTTCGACGGCGATAAGGAAGACGCCGCTAACAAATACGGCCCCGTTGCCACGCCGCACGTCTTCGTATTCGACCAGGACAGGAAGCTGCGCTACCAGGGGCGTTTCGACGATATGGAAGACCCCGCCAAAACTCCCACGAGTAACGACGCGCGCAATGCTATAGACGCCGTGTTAGCCGGCAAAGAAGTGCCGGTGACTGCCACCAAAGTCTTCGGCTGCTCGGTGAAATGGATCGAAAAAAAGGACTGGATCAAAAAGGCCGAAATTCAGTGGGCCAAAGAGCCTGTGAGCATACAGAATATCGACGCTGCCGGCGCGACTGATTTAGTAAAGAACAAAACCAACAAGCTGCTCATGATCAACCTGTGGGCCACCTGGTGCGTACCTTGTGTGGAAGAATTCCCCGACCTGGTGACCGCCAACCGCATGTACCGCGACCGCGATTTCAAAATGGTAACCATCAGCATGGACGCGATGAAGGACAAGGACAAAGCGCTGGCTTTTTTGCAAAAAAAAGAATCTTCAAGCCTAAATTATATCTATTCCGGCGACAGCAAATACAAACTGATCGAGGCCATCGACCCGAAGTGGCAGGGAGCGTTGCCTTATACCATTTTAGTTGAGCCCGGCGGCAAGATCGTCTACGCCAAAGAGGGACAAGTGAACGCCGACTCGCTGAAGGCTGCTATCATTAATGACCCGCTTATCGGAAGGATATATAAGGTTTTTAAAGATCAATGACCTCCTTGTCATTCTTAATGACAAAATGCTATTTATATATTCGCATGATATGAGAAAGAAACTCCGCCTGATACTTGTCCTTACTTTTGTGCTGCCGGCTTTTGTCTTCGCTCAGGGGAGGCTCAAAAAGCACGTCATCATTGGCTACGTAGGGGGGTATCATGGTTTATATGATACCGCGATGGTTCACCCTAAAATGTTGACGCATATCAATTATGCCTTTGTCGTTATCAAAAATAACCGTGCCTACCTGGAGCACGAAAAGACGGATACCGTTAATTTCCACAACCTGCTAAAACTGAAAAAAATAAATCCCGGCCTGAAGGTACTGATCTCGATAGGCGGATGGGGCGGCAGCCGGTATTTCTCCGATGCGGTGTTCACTGATACCGCACGGGCGGCTTTCGCGGCAAGCGCGGTGGCTATCGTGAAAAAATACAATCTTGACGGCGTTGACATCGACTGGGAATACCCGAATGATATAGGCGCCGGCAATATTTTCAGGCCCGAGGACAAACACAACTATACGCTCATGTTCCAGCAGTTGCGCCTGGACCTGGATACGCTCGAAAAGCAAATCGGCCGCAAATTGCAGCTTACCGCCGCCGTCGGCGGATTCAACCGCTTCATTAAGCTTACCGAAATGGGCGAGGTGGCCAAATACCTGGATTTTGTAAGCCTAATGACCTACGACCTGGCCGATGATACCCTGCATATGGTACTGCATCACACCAATCTCTACGCTTCGAAAGCTTATAAAACGCTTTGTTCGGGCGATTTTGCGGTAAAAGATTTTGAAGCAGCAGGTGTACCTGCCAATAAGCTCGTTATGGGTGTGGCGTTTTATGGGCATACCTTCATGGCTGTCGATTCCGCAAAAACTATCCTCGGCGCGCGCAGGTCTGCCGAACACCTGCGCCGTCCTAATAATGGCAACTATACTTTCATCAGGGACAGTCTTATCAACCGAAACGGCTACAA
>JAFDZL010000137.1 GCA_018266935.1 Bacteroidota bacterium
CAATATCAGCGTAGGAGGTGTTTTTCAAAACAATTCCGGTACCGTCGCACTTGGTTCGGGAACTCTTAGCGTGACTGGCGTGATGCAGCTCAATACAGGCACGGTAACCGGAGGCACAGGCGCTATAACCGTGACCGGCGTTTTCCAGAATAACGCTGCCACTTTCACCGGCGGCTCGGGCAGCATCACTTTCAACGGTGGTTATACCAATAGCGGCACGTTTACCGCGGGAAGCGGAACCATCTACTTCGGTGGCACATCGCAAACTCTGCAGGACAATAGTGCTGCAGGCACTACATTCAACAATGTAACCTTCAATGGATCCGGTACTGCGACCATCGGCGCAGGCGTAGGCAATTTTTCCGTTGCCGCCACCGGCGTGCTTACCATGGTAAGTCCGGCCAAACTGGTTGCGGGTAGTGCTGCTACAGGCTATCTTACACTTAAATCAAGTGCCACCAGTTCCGCTACGGTAGCAGCAATATCCGGAACTTCAAGCATAACAGGGGTAGTGAACGTACAACGGTATTTAACGGGCGGCAGCCTGACCTACCGGGGCTACCGTCTTATGTCATCCCCGGTATATGCCAGTACCGTAGCCCCCAATAATGTCTTTAGCATCAACTACCTGAAAACATCGGCATATATTAGCGGTTCAACAGGAACAACGGGTGGCTTCGATAAAACCGGCAACCCTACCTTGTATTTATACCGGGAGAATTTAGCCCCCGGCAGCACCTTTACCACGGGTAACTTCAGGGGCATCAACAACATAACCGCTTCGCCCGGTTATCAACTGGACAACGAAACCGGAACGTTTAACATTCCTGCCGGGAACGGTTTCTTATTCTATTTCAGAGGGAACCGCAGCACCTCGCTCACATCCAAAACTGCGCAGCCGTACACCGCACCTGAAAATACAACTTTTACGGCATCAGGCACGCTCAACCAGGGCCAGATCACCGTGCACGACTGGTACACCCCGGCCAGCGGCAACCTGGGTTATACCGTATTGACGGGAAACAGCGCAGTACGCGGTTTCAACCTGGCAGGCAATCCATACGCAAGCTCTATCAACTGGGATTTGTTAAATAACACGACCACCACATCAGGCATCTATGGATCGGCGGTGGGCAATACAATCTATGTCCTCGATCCGGTAAGCCGCAATTATGGCGCCTATACAAAAGGTACCGGCGGTATAGGCACGCACAATACAAGCAATATTTTGCCGAGCGGCCAGGGCTTTTTTGTGCTTGCGACAAGTGCAACTGCCCAGTTGATCTTTAACGAATCAGCTAAAGTAAATACCCAGGTTAGTGGGACAAACCTGCTGATGGGCAAGCCGGTTGATTATGCCAGCATCCAGTATATTCACCTTCTATTGGCAAAAGATTCGGTAAATACCGACGACATCATCGTTCGTTTTACCAACAATGCCGTAAGTAAATATGATCCGGAAGTTGATGGCGAATACAAGTCGGGCCAGGGGGTGGTGAGTCTTGCCAGCCTTTCAAGCGACAGCGTAAAATTGGCAATCAATACACAGCCGTTGCCCGAAACGAGTGAAATAATTCCATTGGTCGCATCGGAAGCAGCCGACGGACCCTACCAGTTCCAAATGGAGAGCATTGTGGGGGTGCCTGCTCTGTTCAGCGTGCTTCTGATAGATAACTACACTAAAGATACAGTAGATATGCGCGAAAACCCGGTTTACAGTTTCCAGGTTGTGCATGCCGACAGCAATTCAGTCAATGCCAAAAGGTTTAGCCTGCTTATTGGACAAAACATTGCCTACGCATACCGCCTGTTAAACTTCCATGCGAAGGAATATGCTTCGCTAAACCAGGTCGTGTTAGACTGGAAAACTAAAAACGAACAGGATTATACCCTATTTACCGTTGAGCGTAGCAGTGACGGTCAAAACTTCGATACTGTCGTTGGCAGCATGCGATCAGATGCACAAGGGACTTATTCGCTGCCTGACAGGTATCCGCAGAACGGAATTAATTTTTACCGGCTGAAACAAGTTGATATTAACGGAAACATGACTTATTCGAAAGTTGTGCAGATAGAATACGCGCAGCCGAGCGTCAGTCTGACCGATGATAATCTTAATGTATATCCTAACCCGGCTGCAAGCAATATCAATGTGAATATCAAAAATCCGTTAGGCGGGCAATCTGCTACCTACCAGATCAGGATAAGCAATAGCGTTGGGATAGTCGTAAAGGACATTAAATCGCCGCAGCCGAACTGGCAGGGTAATGTGAGCGATCTGCTTACGGGCACCTACATGATCGAGGTGGTTAATGCAAAAGACCAGTCGCTCGTCGGCAAAACCAAATTCGTTAAGCTCTGAATTCTCTTTCAAAAAAAAAATCCCCGCTGTATAACATGCAGCGAGGACAATTAAAACAATATATAAAACTGGATCATTAAGTTCTGCGAGATGGCATCAGTTGCAACTGATCGATTATGCCGCTAACCACTTTAGGCAGGTCGTCAATGTCTTTCTGCATATTTTTGTGAACTTCGCCTACCCCGAAGCCGCGCCAAACGATCTTATGGGTACGCGTATCGATCATGTCGATAATAATAGTGCCTTCTTTATAATGCTCTTTGCCGGTCGCTGTGTATCCGCCATAATAAGTAAACGGAGTGCCAAATGCATAAGGGCTATACCATCCGCCCCAGCCCCAGCCATATCCCCAGCCAAACCCCGAGTAAGGATAGATTCCGCCGCCGCCATAATAAGTCGGCGTCATAACGGTTTTCGAGCCCCGGCCCACCATAGCGGAATAAGTTACCAGCAAATCGGGGTCATTGTTTTGCAGGCGCAAGCCTTTGGCACTTAACGAAGCCACAGCCGCATCTTTCACTTTAAGATCGGCCACCCTGCTCATATCAGATTTTTTGCCGGCTTGCGGAGGTAGCCAGGCAAAAGAATGGTATCCGCTCATATTGGTTTTGTTCAGCCCGGCTGTGTAGTAGTTGTAGCTGCTGCAGGCTGATAGCCCGGCAATTGCGCACAGCAATAATGCCCGGTAGCATAATGTCTTCATGGTATTTTCCCCAGTATTTTTGATTAGACTATTTTAGCTTTAAAAGGTTTAAGCAGGGGAACATTTTTACGACAAATATTTCCCGACTATCGGCATTCTTCTACCCATACCAAACGCTTTAGGCGATACTCTTAGTATAGGCGGTGTCTGATAACGTTTATGTTCGGCCATGTTCACCAAACGCAGCACCCTGCGAACAGTCTGCTCATCGTAACCCATCTTGATGATCTCGCCTGATGAACACCGGTTCTCGATATATTGCATCAGTATCGGGTCGAGGATATCATACTCCGGCAGTGAATCGGTATCCTTTTGATTCGGCCTTAATTCAGCAGAAGGCGGTTTGGCGATCGTATTTTCCGGGATAATCTCACGCTCGCGGTTCAGGTAACGCGCCAGTTCGAAAACCTGCGTCTTATAAACGTCGCCTATGACCGATATGCCGCCGCACATATCTCCATATAATGTACCGTAACCCACTGCAGCCTCACTCTTGTTCGAAGTATTCAACAATATATAGCCGAACTTATTGCACATCGCCATCAGGATAACCGCCCTTGTGCGCGATTGGATATTTTCTTCAGCGATGTTAAACGGCAGGTTCTGGAATTGGGGGTGCAACGTGTTTTCGAACGCTTCTGTCACATGGCGAATAGGGATCGTCTCGCTTTTGCAGCCAAGATTTTTAACCAAGTCTTCAGCATCCCCAATCGAATGCTCGCTTGAAAACCTGGAAGGCAGCAGCACAGCCATCACATTCTGCGGACCGAGCGCTTCGCAAGCCAGGGCGCACACGACAGCCGAGTCTATGCCGCCGGACAGCCCCAGTATCGCGCTTTTGAATCCTGATTTATAAAAGTAATCCTTTATGCCCAGGATCAGGGCCTGGTGTATTTGCTCGATATTTCTCTGCCGTTCTTTTTGAATAGTGGCGGGCTGAAGCGGTTTAAGATCCGACTTGGTTTCGAGATCATAATAAGTGACGGCTTCCTTAAAATAGGGCAATTCGTCAATTAACCTGCCCTGGTTATCGAACACCAGCGAACCGCCGTCAAATATCAGTTCGGTTTGCGCACCTACCTGGTTGACATACAACAATGGCAATTTATACCTGCTCGCATTATCACCCAATATATCGATACGTTCCTCATCATGGTTATACGAAAACGGCGAAGCTGCAATGTTTATCATCACATCGGGCTTTTCTTTGATCAGCACGTCCATCGGCCGGGTCATGTACAGCGGGTTGTCAATCGTGTTCCATAAATCTTCGCAGATGGTTAATGCAATGCGGTGACCCTTAAAGTCGATACACTTAAATGTGGTCGAAGGCTCGAAATAGCGGTACTCATCAAAGATATCGTAATTGGGCAGCAACGCTTTATTGACGACAGCTTTAACCTCGCCGTTTTCGATAAAGTAGGCGGAATTATTAAGCTCCTTACCTGCCGGGCGGTGGTTATAAGTGGGCAGGCCAATAATGCAGGCAATGCCGTGGCATTCCGCGGCGATCTTTTTTGCTGCCTCTTCACAAAGGCCTATGAATTCTTTGAATTCCAAAAAATCCCGCGAAGGGTAACCGCAAACGCATAGTTCGGCGAAAACTATCAGGTCGGCGCCCTGTTGTTTTGCCTGGTGTATATGGCTGATAATTTTGGTGGTGTTCGACTCAAAATTACCAACGTGATAGTTCAACTGCGCTAATGCGATCTTCATAAACGGGCTATGTCAAAATGCTGCTAATGCGGTGCAAAATTCTATTTTTGCTAAAACATCAAAAATGGCCTTTTATTTCCGCGCTGCTAAGCAAATTTACCTAATTTTTCTGACGACTGCGCTACTGGCCGCCTGCCGTCCCTCCAAAAATGTGGATGTGAGCAATATTGACGTAAACGAGACCATAAAACGCTTCGACCACGATATGAATGCCATGGAAACCAGGCCCATTGCACCACAGGCTGCCTACATGCAAAAAAAGTACGGCGCCTTTTACAACGATTTTATGCAGCGCATCATACAGCTGGGCAGCACACGGGATACAGGATATTTCAAAACGCTGCGGGAGATATTCGCAGCAGGGCCTTACAACGATGTAAAACGATCTGTCGATTCTGTCTTTCCAAACCTGGATAAACAGAATGCACAGCTTACCGACGCCTTTAAGCACATTAAATATTATTACCCCAAAAAACCGCTACCGAGAGTTTTCGCCTACTTTTCAGGTTTCCAGGGTGCGCAAACGACCATAGGCAATGGTTATATCGGCGTTGGTCTCGATCTGTTTTTAGGGGCAAATTCCAAATTCTACACCGCGCGCGCCATTGCCGAAGTTTTCCCGCATTATATATCGCGCAGATTCACGCCTGATTACATCGTGCCGCGTATCGTTGAGGTGATGGCGCGCGAGGATATGTTCCCCGAGGGCGACCAGGACAAAACGATGCTTTCAAAAATGGTTTACAACGGCAAGATATTGTACTACATGGACAGGATAATGCCCGAAGTGCCAGACACCGTCAAGATCGGCTATACTGGCAAACAATTGAAATGGTGCCAGGATTTTAAGGCCGATATCTGGGGTTATTTCCTGGAACAGAACCTGCTTTATGAAACGGACTACGAAAAGATGCAAAAGTACCTCGGTGAAGCACCGTTCACTCCCGGTTTGGGCGAAAATAACGACGCAGCGCCGAGGCTGGCGATCTGGACGGGCTGGCAGATTGTTAAAGAATACATGGATAAGCACCCGGAAGTTACTCTGCAGCAACTGATGACTGATAACGATGCGCAGAAAATTCTGAATGAATCAAAATACAGACCTAAAGAGAAGTAGTCGGAAAGTCCGGATCCCGATAGCTATCGGGACCGCATAAGTCCGAAAGAAGTTTTGGGTGTAGCATTGGGCTCCCCTCTTGACGGGGGCAGTGGTGTGTTAATCCTGCTCATCTGCAAAAATCCTAAAATCGTGCCTGCCTGACGGTAGGCAGGTTCAAACAAAAAGCGCCGTGGAATTCCACAGCGCTTTTCGTTTTATATAGAAAAAACTTATTTCAATATAGTGAACACGGCTTTGAGGGCCAGGCCGATGCCGATGATGAAGAAGATGTTGGCGATCCAGTTGTAGAAGGATACATGCCACGTATCATCCGGCGCTGCAAAACGGTAATACACACCAAATACGCCTACGATAACCGCCAGTACGATCAATACATAATTTTTTTCGTCGTTTGCTTCTTCAGTCCTGTTCATATCATTTAAGATTAGATTGCACCGGCAAAAATATAAATTATTTAAAGATTACACCGATATTTTTTTGATTACACCGATTGATGTATTGATTGCACCGATCAATCTGTGGAATCGCTATTGAGTCGGTGTAATCATAAACAAAAAAGGCCTCCCGTTGCAGAGAAGCCCTTCAAGTTCATAGGTGTAAATCATCAGTTGGATGACAATGCCGCCGCGCCGCTCACGATCTCGGTAAGCTCGGTGGTGATGGCTGCCTGGCGAGCCTGGTTGTATGACAATTTCAGCGCCTTCAGCAGTTCGCCGGCGTTGTCGGTGGCCTTGTCCATGGCGGTCATACGCGCGCCATGCTCTGATGCATGTGAATCGAGCACCGCTTTATACAATTGTATCTTGATGTTCTTCGGTATCAGCTGCGCAACGATCTCTTCCTGCGAAGGTTCCAGGATGTAGTCGATAACGTGCGATGTATCTACCTTCTTCTTTTCCGACTTTGGTACCGGAAGGAGTTGCTCTGTGGTTAGGATCTGAACCGCAGCATTTTTGAATTGGTTGTAAACCAGCTCCACACGGTCGAACTCGCCTTTCAAAAAGCCTTCCATAATGGCTTCTGTAATCTTAGAAACGTTCAGGAAGTTCAGGTGGTTAAACAGTTCATTGTTATCGCCGATGACGTTGTACTTGCGCTTCTGGTAATATTCCTGGCCCTTCTTCCCGATACCGACAATGGAAACATTCCCCGCTTTCAACTGGCTGCTGTATTTTTCAGCGATCAGGTTGTTGGCGGTTTTGATGGCGTTCATATTGAAAGCTCCGGCAAGACCGCGGTTCGAGGTTACAACGACCACCAATACCTTGTTGGGTATCCGGGCTTGCAGAAACGGCGAAGAACCGTCTTCCAGCGATGCGGAAAGGTTTGCCAGCATTTCCTTCAGCTTATGGGCATAAGGCCTCAGCTGTAATATAGCATTTGTGGCACGCTTCAGCTTCGCAGCCGAAACCATCTTCATGGCCTTGGTGATCTGCTGCGTTGACGTTATTGACGCGATCCTGTTTCTTACTTCTTTTAAATTAGCCATTTGCTTTTTTAAGTACGAAGTGGCAGTAGCAGTTGCAGTCTCAATACTGCTGCTGCCACTACTACTAACAACTAGTATTTTCCTGCCAGTTCCTTAGCCACTGTTTCCAGTACGCCGGTGATCTCGTCGTCCAGCTTGCCGGCTTTCAAAGCGGCGAGCGTTTGCGGGTGACGGAGTTCCAACTGAGACGTATATTCGTTTTCAAATTCTTTGATCTTATTCACAGGCACGTTACGCATCAGGTTCTTGGTACCCGCGTAAACGATAGCCACCTGCTTTTCAACCGTTACCGGCGAATACTGGCCTTGTTTCAGGATCTCCACGTTACGCGCGCCTTTGTCCAGTACGTTCTTGGTAGCGGCATCAAGGTCGGAGCCGAACTTGGCGAAAGCTTCCAGTTCGCGGAACTGCGCCTGGTCGAGCTTCAGGGTACCGGCAACTTTCTTCATCGATTTGATCTGCGCGTTACCACCCACACGCGATACCGAGATACCTACGTTAATGGCCGGGCGAACACCCGCGTTGAACAGGTTCGACTCGAGGAATATCTGGCCGTCGGTGATCGAGATCACGTTGGTCGGGATATAAGCCGATACGTCGCCTGCCTGCGTTTCGATGATCGGAAGGGCAGTCAGTGAACCGCCGCCTTTCACCAGATCTTTGATCGATTCAGGAAGGTCGTTCATTGATTTAGCGATCTCGTCGCTCTGGCTGATCTTGGCTGCACGCTCCAGTAAACGGCTGTGCAGGTAGAATACGTCACCAGGATAAGCCTCGCGGCCCGGAGGACGACGCAGCAATAGCGACACTTCGCGGTAAGCTACGGCCTGTTTTGAAAGATCGTCATAAATGATCAGTGCAGGACGACCAGTATCACGGAAATACTCGCCGATCGCAGCGCCTGCGAACGGAGCGAAGAACTGCATCGGAGCAGGGTCGGCAGCGCTCGCGGTTACCACGACGGTGTAAGCCATTGCGCCGTTCTCTTCCAGCACGCGAACGATATTCGCTACGGTAGAAGCCTTCTGGCCGCAAGCCACGTAGATACATATTACCGGCTGACCGGCGGCATAAAATTCTTTTTGGTTGATGATGGTATCGATACAAACCGCGGTTTTACCGGTCTGGCGGTCGCCGATAACCAGCTCACGCTGGCCACGTCCGATCGGGATCATTGCGTCGATAGCTTTGATACCCGTTTGCAGCGGTTCGTTTACCGGCTGGCGGTAAATAACGCCGGGCGCCTTACGCTCCAAAGGCATCTCGTAGGTTTTACCCGTGATGTTGCCTTTACCGTCGATAGCCTGACCCAAGGTGTTCACCACACGGCCAAGCATACCTTCGCCGACGTTGATCGAAGCGATCCTTTTGGTGCGTTTGATGGTATCGCCTTCCTTAACCTCGTCTGAAGGGCCCAGCAATACCACACCCACGTTGTCTTCTTCAAGGTTAAGCACGATACCCTGCAGGCCGTTTTCAAACTCAACAAGCTCGCCCGATTGTACCTTTGTCAAACCATAAACGCGGGCAATACCGTCGCCTACCTGCAGTACGGTGCCTACTTCTTCCAATTCAGATTCCGACTTGAAGCCCGATAATTGCTGGCGCAATATGGCCGATACTTCGTCTGGTCTTACCTCTACCATTTTTTATTTAATTAGAGTTTGTTTTAATTTATTGATTCACCCCGCGGGCAAAATCCGTTTTCAATTTCTTCAAGCTGCTCGATATGCTGGTATCCACCTGCCTGTCGCCGATGGTCAATATAAAACCGCCTATCAGCTTCGAATCGACTTTGGTGTGCAATTCTATCTTACCGCCGGTAACCGACTCCAGTTCGGAAACAATCTTCTTCCTGTTATCTTCAGAAAGGGCCGTAGCCGAGGTTACATAAGCCCGGGTAATGTTCTTAATAACATTGTATTGGTTGATGAACTCTACTGCTGTCGCAAACAGAACCTCCGAACGGCTTTTATTGATCATGATCCTGAAAAACGATTCGGTGACCTTGTTGACCTCCTTACCGAAAATAGCCTCCAGTATCTTGATCTTTTTGATGTGAGCGATAACCGGGTTAGCTAAAACAGCCTGCAACTGGTGGTTGGCCCTCAGCGTCCGGGTAAAAAGCTCCATATCTTTCCTGATCTCTTCCAGCACTTTCTTTTCCTGTGCCAGGTCGATCAGTGATTTGGCGTACCTGCTTGCAACGGTTAATTCAGACATATTTTTTTGATTTCGGATGTCGAATTTTCAATTTCGAATTTATAAATCATTCAAATTCGAAATTGGAAATTCGAAATTCGACATTATTTTAACTTCACTTCTTTCAGCAAGTCAGCCACTAAAGCGTCCTGCTTCTTTTGATCTTCAAACTGCTTGCGCAATACTTTCTCGGCAATTTCGAGCGATAAAGTAGCTACCTGGTTCTTCACATCGGCCATGGCGATCGCCTTCTGGTTGTCGATCTCGATGCGCGCCCTTTCGATCATACGTGCGCCTTCGGCTTGTGCCGAATCTTTTGCTTCGGCCACGATCTGGTCCTTCATCTTGCGCGCTTCCTTCAATATCAGGTCGCGCTCGGCACGGGCCTGCTTCAGTAACTCTTCGTTCTCGCTGGTCAAACGCGCCATTTCTTCCTTAGCCGCTTCAGCCATTGAGAGCGCGCTTTCGATCGATTTTTCACGCTCGCTGATGGCAGCGAGTATCGGTTTCCAGGCATATTTACCCAGTATAAAGATCAGGATCGCAAAGCAAACCGTCGTCCAGAAAACCAAACCTATGTTCGGGGTAACTAAATCCATTGTTTCAAGATTTGAGATGTGAGATTTGAGATGTGAGATTGAGATATTGCTTGTTTGGCTTTTGTCTCATATCTCACTTCTCATATCTATAAATTAATTCTTAATTCGAGTTAAAAATAAACTAAATAGCCCGGAGCCAACCGCTCCGGGTTATTCTTTTTAGCCAATCATAGCTACTACCACAGCAAACAGGGCAACACCTTCTACAAGCGCAGCGGCGATGATCATGTTTGTCTGAATTTTAGAGATAGCTTCAGGCTGGCGGGCGATGGCCTCAACGGCTTTACCACCGATCTGGCCGATACCAATACCGGCGCCGATAGCGGCTAAACCTGCACCGAGGGCAGCAATGTTACCATACATTGTTGTCGCAGCGGCTAAAGTTCCAATCATTCCAGTCATTGTTTGTTAATTTAAAACGTGTATATTAATAGATAATTAATTCAAATTAATGGTGCTCCATGATGGCCATGCCAATGAACAGGGCCGATAGCAGCGTAAAAATATAAGCCTGCAAAAATGCGATCAGCACCTCGATACAGTCCATAAAGACCACGAAAGCCACCGATACAGGCGCTATCCAAAGCGTGCCGAAAATAAAGATGAGCGATATAAGGCTCAATGCCACGATGTGACCGGCGGTCATGTTTGCGAACAAACGTATCATCAGTGCGATAGGCTTTGAAAAAATAGATACAATTTCCACCGGGATCATGATCGGGAACAACCACCATGGATTGGGTGAAAAGATATGCTTCCAGTAATATTTGTTGCCGTTAAGGTTAACCACGAACAGTATAATGACTGCCAGCGTACCCGTCACGGCGATATTACCGGTAAGGTTGTACCCGCCCGGGAAGAAAGGCACAATACCTAAAAGGTTATTGATCAAAATAAAAAAGAATATGGTAAGCAGCAGCGGCATAAACCGGGCATACTTATAACCCATATTAGGAATAGCCACATCGTCTCGAACAAAAACGATCAGCGGTTCAATGAATGATTGTAATCCCTTCGGTGCCTTATTGATGCCTTTTCTATAGGCCGAAGAAACACCAAAGAACACCAGAAGCAATATCGCGCACGACATGAATAAGCTGATCACGTTGCGCGTAATGGAAAAGTCCCATACTTTCTTGCTGGTCACTTCGTCAACTTTGCCCGCGGCGTCAACAACTTTTATCTTATTTCCTTCCAGTTTGTAACTGTAATTGGCGCCCTGGTAAACTGAGCCTTCTGCCTCAATCTTTTTGGATGAGAACACTTCTAAGCCTTTATCGGTATATAATATTACCGGAAGGCCGATGGTGGTCTTTCCGAGCACCGGCCAGGAGTGTGAGTCGCCGATATGCTCAAGAATGGCTTCCTTGGCCCTTTCTTTGGGATCTTTGGTAGAATCTTCGGCTGTAGCTGCTTTCGCAAATGGGGCTGCGAGTGAAAAAAACGCGCAAATTAAGAGAATGTTAAAAATTTTTGATTTCAAAATCGTGCCGCTTACCATCTATAATGAAGTTTTCTACCTTAATTTTTGGTGCCGCAAGTTACGCAGAAGAACATAAACTTCAAAGACCATATTTAATAAATATACATAAAAAAAATCGGCCAGAAAAACGTACTTATTTACCTTATTTTTCATCAAAAAGATCACAATAAAGAATAAACAGGCCAATATTTTTACCGTAGTGCTTGCCAGGAACGCCTGTGTATAATAATTGCGGTTTTTTGCCTGCACCAGCACTATCGCGCTCACGGCGATAAAGGTGAGCCCCGATATGAACCAGAACACCAGCCAGAAACGCGGCACCAGCCAATCGGCATAACCATGGTGCTGCGCAACGTAAGGCAAAACAGCGAGCAACAATACAAATACCAGGTAAGCTACTATGGATGGCCAGGCTCTCATTACAAAATCTTTTGAACTGATCTATAAAATTTTAGAGTGCAAAGGTGCAGATAATAAAGCGAAAAGCGTAAGGCTAAAAGCTGAAAGCAAAGCGCTTTCTGCTTTGGTCTTTCTGCTTTCAGCTTTTTTTAATCGACGAGATCACAACATAAAGCGAAATAAAAACCCCCACCAGGGCCAGCACAGCGGTTACCCATTTGGTTTGGTGCTGTGCCGACAAGTCGATCCGGTATCCCGCATAGGTGAATACTCCGATGATCGCGATCATCTGGAAACCCATGCCCGTGAATTTCACGTAATCGTTCAGCGGCGGTTTGCCGTCTTTTTTATCCTGTTCATTTTCAGCCATTCACAAAGTTACCGACATATTGCTCCTCCGAAGCATTCTCTTTAGATTATTTTCTTTAAGACAATCTTACCCCATCGGGGTAACACCTCGGTAGCGACAAGAAAAGAAGAATCGCATGCCGCAGGTACTGCTACCTGGTCAGTATTGCAC
>JAFDZL010000138.1 GCA_018266935.1 Bacteroidota bacterium
AGGCTTCAAATTCGGCAATGTGAGTGGCTATGCTGGCCCTGGCGGCAGGCACTTCGGCCTCGCGCATTTTCAAAGTTTCGTCCTTCAGTTTGGACAGCTCATCCACGTTCACCAGCGTCACGTTCGGCAGCTTTTCCGCGCCATTTTCTACACCTGCCGGTACTGAAAGATCGATGATCAGCTTATCGCCTGTATTTTCCAATTGCCGTTTCAATACCGAAGGTTCGTCGGATCCTGTAGCCACCAGGATAATGTCGGCGGCGGCTATGTTTTTATCTATTTCAGCGTAAGGCGCATGCTTTAGGCCAAGCTCTTCGGCCAGCCGCGCAGCCTTCTCTTCCGTGCGGTTGATCAGCGTAATATCTTTTGCTCCCAGGTAATCCACCAGGCTGCGGCACGTATTGCTCCCGATCTTGCCCGTGCCCAGCAGCAGTATTTTGCAATCGCTGTAGCCTACTACGTGTTTTTTGATGTACTGAACGGCAGCAAACGAAACGGACACCGTTCCGCCGCTCAGCGCTGTCGTGGTTTTGATCTCTTTTGAAGCCTGGAGCACATTGTTCACCAAACGTTCGGTAAAGGCGTTGATGCAGCCGCGTTCCTTAGCAAACTTAACGGCTTGCTTCAACTGACCCACGATCTCGTAATCGCCCAATATCTGCGAGTCGAGTCCTGCGCCAACGGTAAAAAGATGTTCGATAGCAGCTTGCCCTTTTTTAAGATATGCCAGCTGAAGGAAGTCAGCCGCGTTGCCCTGAGTTTGGGTACACAGCAGCCCGGCAAGTTGGTGCACATGGCGGGCAAATCCATAGATCTCGGTGCGGTTGCAGGTAGAAAGGATAAAGAATGACGAAATACCATGATCTGCGGCACTCGCAATCGCCTGTTCGTATAGGTCGCTGTTGATGGCGAATATCCCGCGCGTGGCTGCATCGGTTTTTTTGTAATTGATCCCGGCTACGCAGAAATCGTCGATATCCACTTGATTTATGGTCTGCATTCTGTCGCTCATGAATATTTTGTTGCCCAAAAATGGCGCTTCTGTTCCGGGTAAAGCGTGATGAACGCCTCGCGAAAAAATGATGGTAGTCACTTTTGGGGGTAAAAAATGAGCGGGCGGCAGTGGATAAGCCGACCCGCTCACAACCCAATACAACACTTCAAAAGTATCGTTACATCTGCACAACGGTCGTTCTCAGGCTTTCAACGATCTTGCCTAAAGAAGTAATTATGGCCGAAGGCACCTTGTTCTTATTCGCGCCGGCAACCAGGTCGGATACAAAGGCATCGAAATCAGCATTTGTCGCTTTGCCATTCATACGCGGGTTGGTAGCGGGGTCATGCGCGTCGTGCATGCTCAATCCGATATAGATATAATCTTTCGCGCCGGTTGCACCCGACACAAAGGTAGTTAGGTTTTCGCTCAGGTCGGTAAAGCCCGACAAGTCTCCTTTAGTTACCTCAGACAGGAGTACCGTGAAATGGCCGTTGATCCGGCTGTCGGCGGCTATGACGAATATCGTGCTGTCGATCACGTTACGGATCGCCAGCCTTCCTTTTTCGATCATTGCGCCCTGGTGGGTGGGGTCTGCTACCAGCGTAGTGCCGCCCAATGTATCGTACAAGGTGGTGCCCATGGTAGGCGCCGGATTGCTTGCGGCCTTTTTGCTGCATGCCGAAAGCATAAGTGAAGCTATTGCTATAATTGCTATCACAGGTAAAAATGTTGCTTTTTTCATAATAAATTGAAGTTTAAAGTATGTGATCGATGAATTTGTAAACCTTATAATAGAATGATGAGCCTGCCACCGGGCAGCTGCTTGCGAGCGCCTGTTGTGTCGGGACAAAACGATCGGCCTTATAGCGCAGCTGTGCCTTAAAACTTTTGACGATCTCGTTCGCCGAGGTACTGATTGGATAAAAAGTGAATACCACGATGCGCGTATCCGGGTTTACCAGCACATGGTCAACTCCTTTTTGATGATACAGCCACGCGCTTATCCTGCCTGCATCGGCTGCGCTGACGGGCTGTTTGACGTCGATGCGCGCCATCACTTTCGTGTAAGCATCCACTCTCGGATGATATGCCCACCAGATGTGCACCGCCAATACCACCACGAGGAGCAATAACGCGGACACACTCCAAAGCGCGATCTTTTTAATGGTTTTAGTTTTCATAACCGGTTATTTTTTTCGTTCGGACAAGCTCAAAGGGATCGGTTTGGCCGTCTTTTTTTACGAACGGCTTATAACGGGCCTTGGATTGCGATTTTGAAGAAAGTACTTACAACGTCAGAGAGTACTCAATTTTGGAGTAGGAATAATGCTGCCGATCAGTATATTAGCCCTGTATATTCGGTTCTATGAAGAAATCGCGGCTGGAAGCTTTCAGCGATGGCGTGGTGGCCATCATCATCACCATCATGGTGCTTGAGCTCAGGGTACCGGCGCCGGGAAAGGATGGATGGAGGGATCTGCTGCCCATGCTGCCTTTTTTTCTGAGCTATATTTTAAGCTTCATCAATATAGGCATTTACTGGAACAATCATCACCACATGCTTTACCTGGTCGATTCCATTACCGGCGGGGCGCTGTGGGCCAACCTCAACCTGTTGTTCTGGCTTTCGTTGATCCCGTTTGGGACGGAGTGGATGGCAGGCAACCACTTTTCCACCTGGCCTGTGGCAATGTATGGCGTTAATCTGATCATGTGCGGGGTGGCCTATACCATACTACAGGGCGTTCTGGCAAGCCATTGCGGAAAAAATTCTGAACTTGCGCAAGCTGTCGGCAAAGATTGGAAGGGGAAGGCATCGATCATTATTTATGCGGCGGCGATAGCCCTGGCGTTTTGGCGTCCGTGGCTATCATGCTCACTCTATTTGCTGGTGGCCTGTATGTGGTTCATTCCCGACAGTCGCATCGAACGGCGGGTGCGTGGTGCGGATCGTCACAAACACGAGTAATTTGTTAATAAAATCCCCGAACCTTAAAGATCGGGGTGCGTAAAACTTAATATTAAGTATCCCTTAGTTAATGATTTTTTAAATATAATTTTAATAGCGGGATACATTGTACGGCTAACTTTACGTTAAAAGATTTTTTACCCCGATTAAAATGAATTTGAAACCCACCGGTCACTTTCTCCTTGCAGTGATCCTCTTTGTTGCAGTTGGCACGTTTAATTGCAAAGCACAACCTAACCCGCTCCCTAACGGGTTCGCTCATAACGATTACAAACACAAACACCCGCTTTTCGATGCTCTGGACGACGGTTTTACCAATATCGAAGCTGATGTTTTTCTGAAGGATAATAAGCTGGTGGTTGGTCACTTCTGCCCGATCTTTCACTACGGGCGCAGCCTCGATAAACTCTACCTAAAGCCGCTGTATGATAGGGTAGAGCAGAACAACGGTTATGTTTATGCCAATTATAAGCACCCGGTTATATTGATGATAGATATTAAAACCGAAGCGGAACCTACTTATCGGTTCCTCGAACAATTACTGCAGAAATACCCCGGAATGTTTACACATTACGAGAATGGCGAGATAGTTGAGGGAGCGGTAACGGTGGTAATATCGGGCCACAAGCCATATAAACTGCTCGAAAACGAGCAAAACCGCTTCGCATTTATAGACGACGACCTGCGCCGTGTGGCCAGGGATACGGCAACGCACAATGTGTTCACCATGGCCAGCTGCAAGTATTCGCATTTATTAAGATGGACGGGCAAAGGGCCCATGCCGTTTTACGAGCATCAGCGTCTCTGCACCTACGTTGCGATAGCCCATAGCATGGGAAGCAAAGTAAGGTTATGGGCCTCGCCCGAGAACACTGTGGTATGGAACGAATTGCTGAGATGCGGCGTTGACCTGATCAATACCGACCACCTGAGCGACCTGAAAAATTATCTGGCCTCGAACCCGGTTATAGCTCCCCAAATTAATTAGGCATAAAAAAAGCCGGTTCGCGCCGGCTGTGTTTTTCATACAGTAATAGTGCGGTCAATCTAATTTGGCATAAGCCATCATTTCCCAGTCGCCCTTTCCGCCTTTGGTAAGCACGTAATGAACCTGGTAGCGGGCATTGTTCCACAATACATTGAAGTACGTGTATTTACCTTTGCGCTCCCCAAGATTAAGAGCCAATTGCTCATCACTGTGCCTGATGAATTCGGTCAAATCTTGCATTGATTAAACTAATTGAGGGGTTAATTAGTTGTAAATGTAACACTTGTGTTACTATTTCCAAATAAAATTAACAATTGCTTCCCTGCTATTGGATCATGTCCCCGTTTTTGAATGGCAGCCCGAACAGGTTCAGCAACCTGTTCATTTTATGGCGATACATGTATCTGAACTTAATTTTCAGGAATTGCAGGCCCGTGGGTTCCGGTTCGGGCTCGCTTTGCAGGCCCACCCGGCCGGTTTGCCGGGCATCGGGTTTGGATGTAATCCCTTTTTCTATAACCAGCATACTGTCATAAAAATGCAGCGAGGTTACCGACCGGGTAAATGAACTGACCTTCAGCCCTTTTTCCCTGGAATGATAGGCATTCAACTGGTCGATGAAATTTTTAGCGTACTCGACAAAGGTGCCGCGACGCCTATAGCCGCCGCCCCATCGCGTCCAGTAAGAAGTATGGATATCTTCGCACAGGTAAAGGCCATCGGGTTTGACATGATCAAACAACTCCTCGAACGTAACGATCTGCTGCAGCATCGTGTGCCCGCCGTCGTCTATCAGGATATCGATAGGCGGAATTTCCTGTTTCACCCTGCGCAAAAATTTTCGGTCCGACTGTGAGCCGATGAATATTTTGATATGTTCCTCTTCCACCTGTTTGCAGTTGGAATTAATGTCCATCCCATATATCATGGCCTTATCGCCAAAATAGCTCTTCCACATTTGTAAGCTGCCTCCCTGCCATGTGCCTATCTCAAGTATGGTGATCTCCTTGCCGCGGTATTTGCTGAAATGCCGGTCATACACCTCGAAATAGTGCGTCCATTTATCTATCAGCCTGTCTGTATTATTTTCGAAGTATGCTTCAAGGTCGTTCATTTGCATTAGGATCAATTCGCTTAAATATGTGCAAAATCTGAGAAAGTACCGATATAAAATTAAAAACCGTTTATATTGCCTATTTAATTAGATTTGATTTATGCCATCGCCGGTACACGAAAAAGCCGGCGAATAAATAAACCCAATACTCAATATGAAACACCCCCTGCTGCTATTCGCTGCGCAACTACTGGCCGTTGTTTGCTTCGCCCAGGTCAAGGTAGATAACCTGCTTTGCGAAAACCGTACTAATCCACTTGGAATTGATGTCACCGTGCCGCGCTTCTCGTGGCAGTTGGTTTCGGATAAGCGCAGCGAAATGCAAACAGCTTACCGCGTCGAGGTAAGTGAAAGCGCCGCTTTTCACGGGATAATATGGGATTCGGGTAAAGTCATGTCCGATGCTTCCGTTTTTGTGGCTTACAAAGGCAAGGCGCTGCAATCGGGCAAAAGATATTACTGGCGCGTTCGGGTATGGGACAATCACGGTGCCGGTTCGGCCTGGGGCCAAACCGCCTGGTGGCAGATGGCGCTGCTGCACCAGGCCGACTGGCAGGCCAAATGGATAACGCCGGGATTCAGAGAGGATAGTATCAACCGCCCGAGCCCGCTCATGCGAAAAGAGTTCGGCATCCATAAAAAGATCAGGTCGGCGGTGGCTTATGTGACAGCGCACGGAATGTACGAAGCGCAGATCAATGGTCAGCGGGTGGGCGACGCCTACCTTACTCCGGGCTGGACAAGTTACCACAACCGCTTGCAGTACCAAACCTACGATGTGACGGATATGCTGAAGGGGGGGCAGAACGCGGTCGGCGCCACATTGGGTAACGGCTGGTACCGGGGTATTATCGGTTTTGCCGACAGGAAGAATGTCTATGGTAAAGATATTGCGCTATTGCTGCAGATCAATATAACCTATGACGATGGCACTACCGCCGTGATCGGCACCGACGAAAGCTGGAAGTCATCGACGGGAGAAATCCGCTATTCGGAGATATACAACGGAGAAACCATCGACCATAATAAAGACCAGCCGGGATGGTCGTCGCCGGGTTTTAACGACTCACAGTGGAGCGGCGTGCAGGTGCAGGATTTTTCAAAAGATGTATTGCTTGCTACTTATAACGAAATGGTGGAGAAGCACGAAACCTTCAAACCGGTGCGTATTTTCAAGACGCCTAAAAATGAACAGGTGATCGATTTTGGACAGAACCTGGTAGGCTGGGTGATGATCAAAGTAAAGGGTAAACCCGGCGATACGATTAAAGTTTGGCATGCCGAAGTATTAGATAAAGCCGGTAATTTTTATACCGAAAATCTGCGTGCCGCCAAAGCGCAGGACATTTATGTGTTGAAAGGCACCGGTGAAGAAACGTTCGAGCCGCATTTTACCTTTCATGGGTTCCAGTTTATCCGGATCGAAGGCTATGCTGAAGACCTGATCAGGCCCGGCGATGTGACCGCCGTGGCTTTGTACTCGGATATGAGGCCGACAGGCACTTTCACTACGTCTAACCCGATGATCAACCAGTTGCAGCACAATATCCAATGGGGGCAAAAAGGTAATTTCCTTGACGTGCCAACAGACTGCCCGCAGCGCGACGAACGCCTC
>JAFDZL010000139.1 GCA_018266935.1 Bacteroidota bacterium
CGGTTTCGGCGGCGGCATGCTTGTGGGTACGCTGGGTCTGACTTTCAATAACTTCTCGCTCAGGAATCTTTTCAACCTGAAAGAGTGGAAGCCGCTGCCAAAAGGCGATGGACAGAAACTGAGCATACGCGGGCAGACCAGCGGCCGTACTTACCAAAACTATTCGTTCACCTTCACCGAGCCATGGCTGGGGGGTAAGAAACCAATATTTTTCTCGTTCTCGGCCTATACGCAGCTAAGTTCGACGGGACAATACTATCCAACGTCGAGCCCGTATTACAATAACTTACGCATTAATGGTTTAGGCGTCACCCTGGGTAAAAGGCTCAATTGGCCCGATAACTATTTCCAGGTGAACTATTCGCTCAATTTCGACCACTATAACCTGGATAACTACCCGGGCTATATATTCCAGAATGGTACATCTTACAACATCAAGCTGACGCAGCTAATAGAGCGGAACTCGCTGGATGTGCCGATATTCCCTACACAGGGGTCTCATATAGCGCTTACCATACAGGGAACCCCACCTTATTCATTGTTCAACAACATCAATTATAAGATCGCCACACCAGAGCAGCGCTATCATTTTGTGGAATATTACAAGGTAAAATGGGATGGCCAATGGTTCCAGAAGATATACGGCAAGCTGGTGCTGATGACACAGATCAGGTTCGGTTTCCTGGGTAATTATAACTCAGACATCGGCGCCTCTCCGTTTGAAAGGTTTAAACTCGGCGGCGACGGTATGCAAAGCTACCAGTTCCTGCAGGGCAGCGATATCATCGGTTTGCGCGGGTACCAGAACTTTACCATTATACCGGTGGGCACTAATTACAATGCCGATACCAACCCCGGCAGCACCATCTATAACAAATATACCTTCGAGTTGCGTCACCCGGTTATCGCGAGCCAGTCGGCCACGATATTCGTGCTGGCCTTTGCCGAGGGTGGTAATGTATGGGACAGGTTCGACCAGTTCAATCCGTTCAATATCAGGCGCTCGGTGGGTGTTGGCGCGCGCGTATTTTTACCTATCTTTGGTTTGCTTGGTCTTGACTATGGTTATGGCTTCGACGCGATACCCGGCATACCCGGCGCAAACAAAGGTCAGTTCAGCTTTTCTATTTCGCAACAGCTTGGCGGCCAGTTCTATTAATGGTATAAGTTGATGAAAAAGATAATTTTATTATTTTTTCTTACGTTTACGTCGATTGCTACCTTTGCGCAGCGTTTTGCGTTCGTGGATTCGGATTATATTCTGAAACACATGCCGGAATATGCAGCGGCGCAAAAACAGATAGCCGCCTTGACAGATCAGCTGCAGAAAGAGGTAAATGCCAAATCGCAGGAGATCGAGCGCCTGTATAAGGCCTACGATGCCGACAAGGTGTTGATGACGGCGGATATGAAAAAAAGGCGCGAGGCCGAAATTGCCGATAAAGAAAAGGAAGTAAAGGATTTTCAGCGCCAAAAGTTTGGACCTGACGGCGATCTCGCTAAGAAAAGCGACGCGCTGATCAAGCCGATACAGGAAAAGCTGATGAAAGCGATACAGGGCGTGGCCGAAAGTGAAGACTACGACATGATATTTGATAAGAACAGTGAGGTGATCATGCTGTATGCCAACCCGCGCTACGATAAAAGCGCGGATGTAATAACCCGGCTGGGCCTGAAGCCCGGCGTTTTTGCCAAGTAAGGATTTTAAAAATTACAATAGATTATTAACCCAAAAACAAAAAATGAAAAAACTATTGAAAGTGGCTATTGTGGCGTTATGCGTCGTGTTTGCAGGGAATATAGCCAGGGCCCAAACTAAGATCGGCTACATTAACATGAGCGCCCTTGTTGACCAGATGCCGGATACCAAGGCTATCCGTACGCAACTGGAAACCTACAACAAGCAGTTCCAGGATGCATACACAGCGATGACTACTGAATACCAGTCAAAGGGCCAGCAGTACGAGGCACAGCGCGCCACCATGACCGATGCTATTCGTACCCAAAAAGAAGGCGAG
>JAFDZL010000013.1 GCA_018266935.1 Bacteroidota bacterium
CTATCTTTCCCTTTAATGCAGGGATAAGCAATTTTTTAATAAAGTAGATCAAGAAGAGACCGATTGGAACAAAAAGAATTAGTAAGTATAACCAACTATTTCGGTCGGGATCGGTTAACGCGACGTATATCATAAACAGTTCGCCTGAGCCCAAAAGTATAGTCCCGGCAAGGCCAACGAATTTACTATATGTATAAATTTTAGGGTTCATTTTAAGATATGTTCAAATATACTGTTGAAAAATTAAACTTGCTATCACTAGGTCGGGAACCTAATCGACCTCAAACAATTCGCTTGCCCCATCGGGGCAAAACGTTTGTAGCAACCCAACGTTCCATTTTTATTGCCTCGTAGAGGCTACCCGTTATCCGTCAAGCAAATCATGGAAAAGATATTTCTCATCATATTCAACGGCATATTGTTTTAAAATGCCCAGGTATTCTTCTTTGAATGTCTTTTTAGCATGGTGCTGTTTTTGGTTCATAATATATTTAACCACGCTGTCTATCTGTGAGCGGCTATTGCTAAATGCGCCATAACCATCCTGCCATTGAAATTTGCGTTCAGTAAACCTTTCTTTATTGACGAATTCGGAGCTGTCACCTTTTGCCAATCGCATCATCTCGGAAATTGATTGCTTGGGGTCAAGTCCGACAAAGAAATGCAGGTGATCAGGCACCGAATTTATTGCCAATAATTTATGCCCATTGTTTTGTAAAATGCCGGTAATGTATCGGTGAAGACGCTCCTCCCAGTCAGGTTGTATGGCAGCTTTTCGATATTTCACGGCAAAAACGCAATGGATGTAAAGTTGGGTATAAGTGTTTGGCATAATGATAAAGTTTACTGGTCAAAGTTAATATTCAAAAGCATAAGGGCAAAGGGTAGCCCCTGACGGGGCAAAAATTTATTTTGCTGGTTTTTTTCTACAACCGGGTTGCCCCGATGGGGCACGTATATCTAAGGTTTGAATTTTCAGATGGCCGAACACAGTGATATTTCAATTCGGCCGTACCAGCCTCGCCCCAAACATCGTATCGGCCCGGTGTTCATAACCTTTTAAAATCCGCACGCTTTCCAGCTTCAGACCGAGTTTTTCTACCATAAAATCAACGGCAGCTTCATTTTCAGCTTTGAATACCGAGCAGGTGATATAGATCAGCGGCTTGTTGGGTTTCAGGTATTTGACCACATTTTGGGCGATGCTTTGCTGAAGCCGCTGGAAGAATTCGATTTTTTGCGGCTGGAACTGGCTGATCATTTCCGGTGTGCGTCCCCACGTGCCTGATCCTGTACAAGGAGCGTCGAGGATAATGCCGTCGAAAGCGTAATCATGCATCACCGGGTCTGCGTTTTGGGTCAGGTCGAGCAGCTTCTTTTGGTACCGCAGCAAACCGGCATTTTGGAAACGCTCGTCCAAATTAGCCAGGATAGATTCACGGATGTCCGACACCACAAGCTTGATGTTGGGTTCGGTCTCATGCAATAAAAGCGATTTTCCGCCCGACGCGGCGCAGGCATCCCACCAGGCCTCGCCGGATTGTGGTTTAAAGAATTGTGCAGTCTGCTGGGACGAAAGGTCCTGCACCTCGAACCCATTTTGCTGTGGGAACAGGTTTTCCAACCTGGTGCCGTTGGGCAACGCGAGGCAGCCATTGCCTTCATCGCGAAACGGAACATCGGCTTTGGTAAGGATGCCTTTGATCAGTGTTTCATGATCGCGGCGGACGCGAATAAACAGGTCGGGTTGAATGAAGAAGGACTTCAAAAAAGCTTTCTTATCGATCCCTTCCGAAAGTTCTGTCGTCCATGGAAAGACATCGGTCAATTTAAAAGCAGGGTAAGCGGCCCTAACCAGTTTTACCTTTTCGTCGATGTCAAAACCGACACAAAGCGCCCATTCAGGTTTGAAATGCTGCAAAAAAGAATTGGTTTGCGTATTACAAAGAAATTCGGCAACGACGAGGCGATCTTCGGTTGGAATATTGTCAAGCGCTTTGCCTAAGCGAAAGTAATTGTAAATGAGCCTGCTGGCCACCTTGCGGTCAGTCGAGCCCATTTGTTTGTTCTGGCGATAGAAGCCGGGAAGGAACTTGCTTAACGGTGTTTCGGCCGGGTAATCACCCAAAATTCGCTGAAACGTCTTAAGCTGGTTCAGTGCCTTCATTCTGCTTTCTTTAGCTCGAAATTAGCATATTCAAGCATATTTACGTGCGTGTTGATCCAGCCCAGGCCTGGTTTTTTTACAAAATGATATCTATTCAGCAAGCCGGTGAAATCGGATTTGTCCAGCTCATTGATGCTGTTATCGCCTTTGCCGAGCAATTCGCCGAAATACATGCCTTCGTCAAAGCCCATCATGGCATAATGCGTAGGTTCAAGATGGTAGGCTTTCCGGTAAAGCCGGATGAATTCAGTAATAGCCGATGATTTATAGTCCACACGGTCGGTGCTGGTGACGTGTGCTTTGATGTCCTGCAACAGGTCTTGTTTAAGGTAAGTGAATTTGAGCCAGTTGGGGTGACCGAACACGGTAACCGGGTATTTCTTTGACAGGGAATCCAGCGAGCGCAGGGTTACCATCAAAAAAGCTTCGTCTGTTGCCGGAACAACGAATATATTTTCTTGTGACTTTGACAACTGCTGGATCAACCCGTCGAGATTGCCGTGCTGGATCACCGTGCTGATCACCCTGATCTTGTTTTTTGAAAGACTATCGATCCCTTTGGTAAATGGCGAGATATACCTGTTCTCGTCGCTAAAACCTGAACGAAGGATGAATACTTTGTTTGTTTTGTAATGTTGATTGATAAAACCGGCTACCGAGCGGGCATGGTATTCCAGCGGCGTCGCCACGGTGATCAGATTGGCGTTTTTAACTCTTGCCGGTGAGGCAGGGGATAGGGGAGAAACGATTGGTTTGGGCGGACCGGACAATATGTCTGCGAAGGCCTGGATATCATCCGGGAATACAGGGCCAACCACCAGGTCGCTTGCCCGGATCGGCGCCTGGTAAGCCAGGTGCTGAGCTTCTGCGGTTTGGTCTTTAGTATCGAACAATTGCAGCCTGAAGTTATAGCCTTTGGCCGTCAGCGAATCCAATGCCAGTTTAAAACCCTGGTAATAGTCCAGCGAAAGTTCGGCGCTGGTTAAGTCTGACACATTGTACTGGTTGCCGGGATTCAGGTTATCCAAATCGAACGGCAGCAACATGGCTATCGAGCTAACCTTATTCTCTACCGCCTTGGGCTGAACTTTTTCAGGTTGCTTTTTTGCTTCGGGCTGTCCGGTTTTTACAGGGACAGTTGCGACCGGGCGCACTTTCGGCGAACAGGCGGCAATGGCCAGCAGGGGTATGCAGGCTAAAAGCAGCCACCTATTCCCATTCGATAGTGGCAGGGGGTTTCGAGCTGATGTCATATACTACCCGGTTTATTCCCTTGACATTGTTGATGATCTCGTTCGATATTTTGGCCAGCAGGTCATACGGCAGATGGCACCAGTCGGCGGTCATGCCGTCGAGCGACTCCACGGCCCTCAGGCAGATCACGTTCTCATATGTACGCTCATCACCCATCACGCCTACCGATTGCACCGGCAGGAATATCGTCCCTGCCTGCCAAACCTTATCGTAAACACCGGCCGACCGCAAATTGTTGATGTAAATTGCATCGGCTTCCTGAAGTATTTGCACTTTTTGCGGCGTCACCTCGCCCAATATCCTGATAGCCAGCCCGGGACCAGGGAACGGATGACGTCCTAAAATATTCTGGTCGATGCCCAGGGCTTTACCCACTTTACGGACTTCGTCTTTAAACAGTGTATTCAGTGGTTCAACCACCTTTAATTTCATGAAGTCGGGCAAACCGCCAACGTTGTGGTGCGATTTGATGGTTGCCGAAGGGCCTTTCACTGACACGGATTCAATCACGTCGGGATAAATCGTGCCCTGGCCGAGCCATTTCACATCCTGTACGTGGTGCGCCTCGTCGTCAAACACTTCGATAAACACCCGGCCTATCGCTTTACGCTTTTTCTCGGGGTCGGTCAGCCCGGCGAGTGCATCATAAAACCGCTGTTTGGCGTCAACACCTTTTACATTGAGGCCCATATGTTTGTAAGAATCGAGTACCGATTCGAATTCGTCTTTGCGCAGCAGGCCGTTGTCAACAAAGATACAGTAGAGGTTCTTCCCGATGGCATGGTGCAGCAACACCGCGGCCACCGATGAATCGACACCGCCGGAAAGGCCAAGCACCACTTTATCGTTACCCAATTTCTCCTTTAAAGAAGCAACGGTAGTTTCGATGAACGAATCTGGCGTCCAGTCCTGTTTACAGCTGCAAATGTCAACCAGGAAGTTTTCGAGCAACTGTTTACCGTCGATGCTATGTGTTACTTCGGGGTGGAATTGTATACCGTAGGTCTGCGTATCTTTAATATGAAATGCCGCCACCTTCACCGTATCGGTGCTGGCGATGATTTCAAAATCCTTGCCCAGGCTCACGATCGTATCCGCATGCGACATCCAAACCTGCGAACCCAGCGGGATCTGTTTGAACAACGGATTGCCTTTTTCGATATGCAGCAGGTTGGCGCGGCCATATTCACGGTGACTGGACTTCATCACCTCGCCGCCATTGAAATGCGCAATATTCTGGGCGCCATAGCAAACGCCCAGGATAGGCAATGTTTTGTGGAACCTGGCAAAATCGAACATCGGTGCGTCCTCCTGGCGAACCGAATAGGGGCTGCCTGAAAGAATGATACCTTTTACGCTGTTATCGAGTTCCGGGAAGTGGTTGAAGGGATGTATCTCACAATAGATATTGAGCTCCCTGACCCGGCGCGCGATGAGTTGAGTGAATTGCGAGCCGAAGTCAAGAATGAGGATTTTTTCTTGCATGGGCAAAGATAGGGTTTAGACATGAGATTTGGTAGTCCGAAAGTCGGAAAGTCCGCGTAAGTCCGAAAGATGTCAGTCTGAATAATGCAATCTTTCAGTTTTCTTAATAAGAAGATTAAATTTGGAATATCTAAACGGATTATCTCAAGATGTTCAAGGATCCCTTCTCTTTTAAAGGCCGGATACGCAGGAAAGAATACGTAATAACAATGTTAATACTTTACATCATATCTTTCGCTTTGGCTTATGCGATGGGAGATGGCAGCGTCGATGGTATTTATGTATGGTTATTCATTATAATATTGGTGCCCTTTGTATGGATACAATTGGCGCAAAACACGAAACGATGCCATGATGTGAACAGAAGCGGGTGGTATCAGATAATACCGTTCTACACGATCTATCTTTTGTTTGCTGAAGGTGATAAATTTAGAAATCGTTACGGCCCAAGTCCTAAATACAAAGATTTAGAGTCGAATCGATATTGACAATA
>JAFDZL010000140.1 GCA_018266935.1 Bacteroidota bacterium
CTTTGGGATCCGGCCGGTTATCACGTGCGGTTCTGGACAGTTTCGCCGCATTATTACGGTTATATCCGGCTGCGCCGGCCCTTCTATCGGCTATTTGTTCGTTAGGATGCTGATCTCTATAGGCGCGCGCATCAATTATTCTTGCAGGGCGTGCATCGGGCGATTTTTGTACCTGCGGCCTGTAAATATTTACCCGATTGTTGCGTATACTTTCTCTTCCGGGTCTTACGGCATCGTCAATGTTATAGACTCTGACGTTCCTGCGGTGCGTTGCACGCCTTATCTCATCAATTCGAGGCCCGCCGATGTATCTCACATTATTCCGTACATAAGTATTATTAATAATGACGGTATTGTTAATGATAACAGCGCTGCGGCGATAAGGCAGGTAATAATTGAAGATGAACGGACTCATAATATAAGCCTCCGGCGCACACACCCAATAATAATCGGGCACCTGGTAACCAATGCCAAAGGACACATCGATGCTGATGCCGGGCAGCAGAGGCGCCCAGCCGTAATAACCGCCCCCGTGGCGCCAGCTAACCCAGGCCGGCGCCCATTCATGACCGGGTATCCATTCCCATCCGTAATATTCATCGTAACGCCAGCGCCCGTAGTGAAAAGTTATCCACCCCCATGGATAATCAGACACCCAGGTATTGCCATAATCTGTGAGCACCCAATGCCCCCGGGTGGCATACGGACGGAAGCCTTCCTCGGCGTCTGGCACCCACACATTCCCGTATTCGGGGTCGCTTACCCAGGTGCCATAGGGCTGAAGTTCGTCATAAAATGTTTGGTCGGAGATATAACCCTCCTGGGCCATGTTTTTGAAGGGAGCAAGGAGCAAAAGCAGGAATGTCAGCAAACCAGCGCCCCAAATCTTACTTAAGGTTTTCATGATGATATCGATATTGGACGACCGATAGCAGAATTCAGGAGACAAAGCGGGGTAACTAAAGAAGGATTAACCGGCGGCAGGAAACTCCTGATTAACTATATGTCGCTTATAGTCAGGCAATATCACGGTTCATTTTGATCTAAAAAATGACTATTAGCATCAGCGAAGATGATACTTGTCACAGCTGAAATCAGCGATGCGGTTACTCGCCGGCCGTCAACGCGTTGGAAATTGCGAACCGGCACTCGACGACGCCAGGTTTCTGCCGGATGATGGTTATGGCAATATGATAAGGGTGGGATTTGAGAATAGGATGCGGCGGTTGCTTAAATCTCAACAGGGATTGATCCGCCAACTGCTCACTGAAAACTGCCCGCTATTTTTTCATCTCTTCCTGTATTGCCCGGTAAAACTCATCAATATGACGTGTGCCAATAATATAGACAAGCCCGTCGCGGTCTGTGAGATGGATGGCGTCTTTGCCCGAAGTATAAAAGCGTATGGTGCCGTGCTTGTGCAGGTTGTAAACCGGGTTATTGAAAAGGTAACGGCTGTAAACGCCTTTTTCCACTTTTACAATGCTGCTGAGGTCAATTTTCACTAAGCGCATGGTCCACAGGCCGGAGATCAATATGCTTTTATCCATCACCCGGATGCGGTAATTCAGAAAAAAGCCCATGATGATGGAAATGGCGATGATGCCGATGCCTGCCACGGCCAGGATATCCGCCTTTTCGCCGGTATCCGTAAAAAAGTTGAACGCGTACGCAGAAAAGCAAAACATCGCCAAAACAAGCCGGATGGTTACAGGCACCCATTCCCTGCCCAGGTATTGTTTTTCAGAAAAAACCGGTTTGTCGCTCATGTTTTAATTTGAAGATTTGAAAATTAGATAATTTGAAGATGAGTTTAAAAAATAGTTAAACAATGAATTTTCAAATTTTCAAATCAACTTATTTTCAAATTTTATTCAGTTCGAAGATAGTAACTTTTTTAGTCTTCGGCGTCACTTTGTATCGGTCGTCCGGCCGGTAGCCTCCTATCCAGATAATGTCGCCATTGCCGTTCACAAGCAGCGGGACGCGCTTCTTCTCATGCAGCGGCACTTTTTCGCTGATGAAAAAATCGCTCAGCTTCTTTTTTGTTTTCATCCCCAGCGGGTAAAAAAAATCGCCTTGCCGCCAGTTGCGGATAGTTAACGGATAGATCAGCTTGTCCGTATCCACCGAAGCCGCCATAGGGTTGTCCTTGATGATCAGCGGCGAATCGTCGTGCAGTATATGGAGTTCGTAACTGCCAAAATGAGCTTCATTGTCCCTGATGGCAATTGTTACCGGGGTTATTTCACTTTCCTCCTTTTGCGACAAGATTAACTTTTGCCGGTCAAGCACGATGGTATAATTTTCAGACTCGAAAATCCGCCCGGGGTGCTTATCCAAAGCTGAAATAATATCCTCAACAGTCGATTCATTAAACCCATATTCCTGCAGCAAGCCGAAAAGCAGGAATTGCTGAGGGTGCAGTTCCTTCAGTCCCTGGATAGAGATCCCGATAACATTTTCATGTTGCTCAAAAAGGTCCTTTTTCAGTTCGGTGAGTTTATCTTCAAGCAATGTTTCCAGGTTACGGAAGTGTCTGAGATTATGCCCGAACGTTTCTTCCAATGCCGGGTTCAGTTCTTTAAGCTTAGGGATCACTTCCAGGCGCAGTTTGTTACGGGCGTATTTAGCGGAACTATTGGAGCTGTCTTCCCGGTAAGCAATGCCCTCGTTTTCAATAATATGGGCGATCTCCTCTCGTGTCAGGAATAGCAGCGGCCGGACAAGGTTGCTATTTTTCGGAAGGATGCCATGCATGCCCGCGATACCGGTGCCGCGCACCAGGTTGAGCAATATTGTCTCGATAGCGTCGTTTTGATGGTGCGCAAGGGCAATACAGGTGTAACCATTTTGCTGACTGATCTGGCGAAACCATTGATACCTTAATTCGCGCGCTGCCATCTGGATCGAAATTTTGCGTTCGGAGGCATAACTTTCGGTATCGAAATTGGTTGTATAAAAAGGTACGCCAAGCTGTTCAGCCAGGTCCTTTACGAATTGCTGATCGGCGTTGGCTTCATTACCCCGCAACTGGAAATTACAATGTGCGATACCGAAATGATAACCGGCCTTTTTGTGCAAAAGGGCCATCAAAACAGAGTCCATGCCGCCGCTTACCGCAGCCAAAACTTTGTCATGGCGGCTGAAGAGCTGGTTCTGTTCGATGAATTGGGTGAAACGCGCGGCAGGCAGCATCACCAAAATTATTAATTTAATAACCTCATCCAAAAAACTAATTTTGCCCCGTGATCAAATCTGTTCTAACCTTTTTCCTGTTCATTACCCTGGCAACGATGGCCATGGCGCAGCAGAAGTCGGTTATACACCTGATCAAATCCGATCGCGCGGAAGGGGTGAAAATGAACGGTGTTGATGTGCTGAAGGTTTATAACGGAACCTTTCAGCAGGATTACTCTACGCTCCGGGCAGACAGCGCCTACTTTCACCAGGCTGAAAACACGTTCGACGCTTTTGGCCATGTAGTGATCACCCAGGGCGATACGCTCCATATTTATTCTGATCTGCTGAATTATTCGGGCAACACCAAAATAGCCATACTCACCAACAATGTGCGCATGGTGGATAAGGACGCTACGCTAACCACCAACAACCTTACTTATAATACGGCCACCAAATTCGGTACGTATGTGAACGGCGGTAAGCTCGTGAACAAGGACAATACGCTCACCAGTAAAAACGGCTATTATTACGCCAATACGCGCGATTCCTACTTTCGCTACGACGTGCACCTGACCACTCCCGATTCCTACATTGTAACGGATACATTGCGCTATAATTCCAAATCACGCATATCTTATTTCTATGGTCCGACACACATTTATGGTAAAAAGAAAGGTAAGGATAACGACACGCTATATACCGAGAACGGCACCTATAATACCAATACCGAGCAGGCTTTTTTTGGGAAGAAAAACCTGTATAAGTCGGGACCCAAAAGCCTGACAGGGGATAGTTTGTTTTACGACCGCAAGAAAGGTATTGGTCATGCCATCAACAATATCACCTTTATGGACACCGAAAATAAGATGACGCTGAAGGGTGATATCGGCGATTATACCAAGGCCGACGAGCGCACCCTGGTGACTAAACATGCTTATGTAGTAATGGTGACCGAGGAAAAGGACACGACCAAAAACGATTCATTAAACAAAACGGGGCCGGATACGGCCAATGCGAAAAAGGGCACAGCAATATCGAACGCCGATACGGTTACGCGCCGGCCGGCAAAGCAGGCACCACCTTCCGTTGTAAAAGCAGCGGATAAGGTTAAGAAAAATAACATTCCAGCGCCGAAAACCAATGCGAAAAGCGTAGCGGATACCGCTTCAAAGAAGGGAAAGAAAACGGCTCTGAATTTACCGAAGCTTCCGGTTGATACCTCTCAGGCTAAAGATACCGCGCGAACGAAAAAAGACACCAGCAGGATGAAGCATGATTCGATTTACATGACGGCCGACACGCTGGATACCCGTGTGATGACTTATAAAGACTACAAGGACATGCAGGAAAAGATCAGGCTGTCGAAGATCAAAGATACAACACAGCGGCCGCCATCGATTGTTTACAAAACCCCGGTGAAGCATATCGATTTGTCTCCGCCGAGAATGCCATCAGATACTACTTTTCTGCACCGCAATTATTTCGGGCCGCCGAAAAAAGAAACCGCGCAGGCAAAACCCGGCAAGGCGGAAATTAGCAAGGCCGATATTAATCAACCGGATATCAATAAAACAGATAGAAATGCCCCGAACAGCAGGAACCCGCTTTTTGCAAAAAACCCGTCACCGGATCTGGGTAAACTGCCCGCAAAGAAATTAACCAAACAGGACAGCATCAGGATCAGACAGGATAGCATCAAAAAGGCCAACACCATCGACTCGGTCTATCTGACGCATAAGGTCGAGCTGCCCGATACGGCGCATATACGGATCCTGAGCGGGTTCCACCATGTCAAACTGTTTAAGTCGGACCTGCAGGGTAAAGCCGATTCATCTTTTTACAGCAGCAGCGACTCGACTATTCATCTCTATGTTCACCCGATGTTATGGACGCAGGGTTCGCAGCTTTCCGGCGATACGATCACGCTGCAGATGAAGAACAAGAAGCTGAACAGCATGGAGTTATTTCCGAATGCTTTTATCGTCAATACCGAAAAAAAAGATTCAACGCATTTCAACCAGATGGCGGGTAAAAAAATGCGCGGTTTTTTTAAGGATGACAAGCTGACTACCATGTTTGTTGACGGCAATTCCGAGACGATTTATTTCGTCCATGACAGTGCGACCAATAAAGTTACCGAAATGCAGCGTTCGCTCAGCAGCCGCGTTCGTGTCTATTTTAAGGACAATAAGGTGCAAAGGATCATCTTTATGGCCAAGCCCGAGCACCGCTACGGGCCTTTGGAAAAATTCACCGAGGAAGACAAAACGTTGAAAGGCTTTATCTGGAAACCTAAAGAACGCCCCGTTTCGAAGGAAGAAATTATCCATGCGAAGGATAATTATCCTGAAAAGGCCGCTAAAGCCAAGTCGCTCGCTAACACTTCCGGTAAAAAACAAAACGGGAAAAAAAGTAAAGGTCAAAAGCCAAAAGGGAAGTCCGAAAGCCTGCCGGTGCCGGCGCCGAAATCTGCAGCGGATAGCTTGCAAAAGCAGCCTGTAAAAACTCCTGACAGTCTAAAGAAAGTGCAGGATACCGTTAAGAAAAAGCTGGATACCGCTAAAAAGATGAAAGATACGGCGATTGTAAAAAAGCCGGTTACGCAATAGCGGTCTTCAAAAACTCCGCCAGTTTTTCAACCGCCTTGCCGCGGTGGCTCAATTTATTCTTTTCCTCAAGGCTCATTTCGGCGAAGGTGACATCAAAACCATCGGGCTGGAAAAGCGGGTCGTAACCAAAACCTTCCTTGCCGGAAAGTGCTTCGCGGATGGTACCTTCAACGGACCCCTCAAAAAAATACTCGTTGCCTTCCCACATCAAGGAGATAATCGTGACAAAGCGAGCTCTGCGATTGCGAATGCCGGCCAGGTTTTCCAGTAACTTGTAGTTGTTGGCGCGATGGTTGCCATGTTCGCCGGCGTAACGTGCGGAATAAACGCCAGGCTCGTTGTTAAGCGCCTCCACTTCGAGGCCGCTGTCATCGCCGAAACAATTCAGGCCATATTTTCCATAGATATAGCGGCTTTTGATCGACGCGTTCTCACTGAAAGTCGCACCGGTTTCTTCAATATCCTCCGTGCAACCGATAGCGTTCAGCGTCAGCAGATCGATCTTTCCGCCCAGCTTGGCCGACACTTCTTCCAGCTTGTGTTTGTTGTTGGTTGCGAAGACTAATTGGATGGGCATATCACAGATTCTTCATTTGCTCCCAGAACGCTTTTTTATTTTCGACGTTCGTCATCATCTCATCAAATCCGAATGTGAGCAATGTTTTAATGCCGTTCACCTGTTCGATGCTGTTGAGCTTGACATCGATTCCATCCGGCATAGCGTTTCTGCCTAAAATAACCAGTGTTTTCGGGCTGAAATAAGCGACGACCTGATCGCGATCGGTGTTATGCTTCGCCAGGTTGAAAATAGCCACGTCTTCCCGGGTATGTCCAAGGCGGCCGAGCACGCTTTCCAAAGCTAACAGGTGATCGTCCTGCATAAACTCATGCGTATCGTAGTTCACCAGGATCAGGAAGCTTTTTTTGTTCGAACCGAGGTAATTAAATTCGGGCTGCTGCGTTTGTGTTTCAAGTCGGGGATCAGGAGTACTGCCGAACGAACTTTTATCTTCATCCAGCAGGTATATTTCGTCCTGCAGGATAAAACGCAGGGCATTGTTATCTTCAACTTTCACTTTTAACAAATTTTAACCAAAAATAGTTAATTGTTAGAGCCATTATAAGCATATTCGCACAAAAATGCTTGCGGCTATGCGGATGGATGTGTGCGTTTTAGCATATGCCCGTAAATGTGCAAATTTGCACATTCGAACATTAGATAAGCAGCAGAGAGAAAAATACATGAGAAAGACCGGGATAGCCCTCATTTTGAGTTTAATTCTTACGATCGCATTTGCGCAGGCACAAACGCGTAATCTGGATAAGATCGCAGCGGTTGTGGGCAGCAGTATCGTCCTCAAATCAGATATTGAATTGCGTTACGCCAACGCGCTTGCCTCGGGCATGCCGCCGAGTGAGTCGTTCAAGTGCGATATCCTGAAAAGTTTCATCACCCAAAAGCTACTGGCCCAGCAAGCGGTTATCGATAGCGTTACAGTCACAGATGAAGACGTAGATAACGAGATCGACCGCAGGATGCGCAATATGATATCGCGAGCCGGCGGGCAGGATAAGCTGGAAGGCTTTCTTGGTCGTTCGATCCTGCAATATAAGGATGAAATAAGGGACGACATCAAGGAAAACATGGTGGCGCAAAAGATGCAGAATAAGATTACCGAAAAGATCAGCGTTTCGCCGATGGATGTCGAGAATTATTACAAAAAGATACCTAAGGACAGCCTGCCGACCTTTAATAAGGAGGTGGAGGTTGGCGAGATCGTTATACAACCCAAGCTTACTAAAGAAGAAAAGGAAGCCGCCCGGCAAAAAGCCGAGGAACTGCTTGCCCGTGTCAAGAAGGGAGAGGATTTCGGCACGCTTGCCAGGCTTTACTCACAGGATACGGGATCGGCGCCGGACGGTGGCGACCTGGGTTTTGCCGACCGCAATACTTTCGTGAAAGAGTTTGCGTCCTGGGCGTTCAAACTGAAGCCGGGTGAGGTATCGCCGGTGTTTGAAACAGATTTTGGCTTTCATTTTCTGCAGGTGCTGGAGCGGCGCGGAGAGCAGGTGCATGTGCGGCATATACTGATCATACCCGCAATTACCCAGGCCAGCCTGGACCGCGCCAAAACAAAGGCCGACAGCGTTTACAAAATGTTGATGGATAATAAGAATTATCCTTTCTCTTCAGCTGCGGCTCTTTATTCGGACAATCGCGACACCAAATTCAACGGTGGTATGATGCTGAATGCTGAAAACGTGGAAGCCCGTACAACCTTTATACCAACCGATAAACTTGACCCGCAGGTGGCACTGGTTGTGGATACCATGAAAGTTGGCGAGTTATCAAAACCACAGCAGTTCACCGAGGCAAACGGTAAAAAAGATTACAAGATATTATATCTGAAGTCGGAAACCGACGCGCACAAAGCTAACCTGAAACAGGATTTCCCGAAAATAAAACAATATGCCATGGACGATAAGACCAATCGTACGGTGAGCGAATGGTTTGAAAAACGCAGGAAAGAAACCTTTATTAAGATTGATGCCGAGTACCAGACCTGTCCGCAGCTTAGCGGGTGGGCCAACGTCCCGATATCGGCACAGACCAAACCTCAATCAAACTGATATTATGCAACACCGCACGGAAGTGGAAGCCGCTGATGCGCTGAAAGAAGCTTATAAACACATTACCGCCGAGATAAGTAAAGTGATCATCGGTCAGGCTGAAGTGGTGAAAGCCGTGCTGGTTTCCATTTTCAGTAACGGGCACTGTCTGCTGGTCGGCGTACCGGGTCTTGCGAAAACACTGCTGGTACAAACCGTTGCAAAAGTGCTTGACCTGGATTTCAGCCGTATCCAGTTTACGCCCGACCTGATGCCATCAGATATTATTGGCTCCGAGATACTGGGTGAAGACAGGAATTTCAAGTTTATCGCAGGCCCGGTGTTTGCCAATATCATCCTGGCCGACGAGATCAACCGTACTCCGCCAAAGACCCAGGCGGCCCTTCTTGAAGCCATGCAGGAAAAGGCGGTTACCGTGGCCGGCATGACGCATAAATTATCGCAGCCGTTCTTTGTTCTGGCCACGCAAAACCCGATAGAGCAGGAAGGAACCTACCCGCTTCCCGAGGCCCAGCTTGACCGTTTTATGTTCAATGTGGCGCTGGATTACCCATCGCTGAAGGAAGAGCTGCTTATCGTAAAAAACACGACGAGCGCCGCCGTACAGGAGGTAAATAAAATATTGAATGCCGAGCAGATCATTTACTTCCAGCACATGGTGCGGAATATACCTGTTACCGACAATGTTCTTGAATATGCCGTTAAGTTGGTTTCCAAAACCAGGCCGTCCAGCGAATTGGCATCGCCCGAAATTAAGCGCTTGCTCAACTGGGGCGCCGGGCCGAGGGCATCGCAATTCCTCATCCTTGGCGCTAAATGCCATGCTGTGATCCACGGTAAATATTCGCCTGATATAGAGGACGTGCAGGCCATCGCCAGGCCGGTGCTGCGCCACCGCATCATCCGCAGTTACCATGCGGAAGCAGAGGGACTCTCAGCTGATAATATTATTGATAAATTACTATAACTTCTTTCGGACTTTCCGACTTACGCGGACTTTCGGACTTATTGCTGCTCCACCGCGGATAAAACCTCCAGCAAAATATTCCATCTGTGACTGGCGTCGATCTCCCAGATGCGTACGTAATTGTAGTCGCTCACAATGTCGCCTTTCCTGATCCTTGCGGTGCCGTAGCTGTAGGCCAGGTCGCCGCTGAGCGAACGGCCCGCATCGAGGGTTTTTGCATTGATATTAATACCCTCATTATCAATGAACTGCATGATCTTGTCGGTGCCGGAGATAGGTTCGAAACCGGGGAAATAATAACGGCCCTCGGGACTGAGGAACTCTTTGTAAGATGCCAGTACGGAAACGGTAAGTTCGTGATTAAATACCTTGTCGGTATTCATAATGATGGCTTTGCTGCTGAAGGGATCCTTGCTCGATCCACCATGCCTGGCAGTGTCCGGTTCTTTAAAGTCGGGCACTTCTTCTTTTTCGGGCTCGGGATGCTGGATACCCAGGTCGATCAGCAACTTCAGTTTACCATCCTGGCCAGCGCGCCAAACTGAAACGTAGTCGCCGAAGACTTTGTCCGTGTCGTCCTTACCGTTCTGGTAAATGTAAGGGCCGGCAGAAAAGGCGAGGTCGCCGGCGGCAGATATGCGGGCAAATTTGGGCTGCCACGTGAGGCTGCCCGGTTGCCGGTCTATCGAATTATAAAAGTCGGTGATCTTTATAACGTTCGGCCTGAAAACGATACCTTCAGGGTCGGCAACGGCGAGAAACGCGTCCTTGATGCCTTTGCGCTCAACCAGGCGGTTAAAGGCTTGCTCGGCCGAGATCACTTCGTTTACCTTTGCTGTGTTTTGTGCTAATACTGATCCCTGTATGCTGATAATGGCAGCAGCGATTAATATCGATCGTTTCATTCTTGTTTTCAGGTTGGGCTTTTCAGGCGCTGTAATAACAGCACATTAGTTAGTATAAACGGCGTTTAGCGGATTAAAGTACAAATATCGATTTTTTGGGCTGATTTTATAATTTGCTCCAGGTCATGCCCTCCTTGCCGTCGTTCAGTTGGAAACCGATCTTTTGCAGGCCCTCGCGTATCTTGTCCGATGTGGCGTAATCGCGGTTTTGCTTGGCGTCTTTGCGCAGTTCCATGATCATGTTCATCACATTCGGCAGATCGTCGCCGGCAGCTTGCTCGTTCTTCAGCCCCAGCACATCCACGATAAAATCATGCATCAATTGTTTCAGCAGCGACAGGTTTTTTTCGTCGATGCGGAGGCTTTTGTCATAAACTGAATTGACTATGCGCGAAGCCTCGAACAGTTCGGCTATCAGCACCGGGCTGTTAAAGTCGTCGTTCATGGCATCGTAGCAGCGCTGCAACAAGGGCGCTATTTCAACTTCTCCCGACGCAGACGCTTCGAGCTTATCCAGCAAAGTAAACGCGTTCATCAGGCGCTTAAAACCTTTCTCCGATGCTTGCATCGCCTCGTTGCCGAAATCAAGCGTGCTGCGGTAATGCGCCTGCAGGATAAAGAAGCGCACCGTCATGGGGCTGTAGCCTTTATTGAGAATAGAATTTTGCCCCGTGAACAATTCGTGCGGCAGGAAACTATTGCCCAGCGACTTGGACATTTTTTGCCCGTTCACGGTCAGCATATTGGTATGTATCCAGTATTTGGCCGGGTTGGTATGGCATGCCGCCATGTTCTGGGCTATCTCGTTGGTGTGGTGCGTAGGCACCAGGTCGAGGCCGCCGCCGTGAATATCGAACTGTTTGCCCAGGTATTTATTGCTCATGGCTGAGCACTCCAGGTGCCAACCCGGGAAACCGAGTCCCCAGGGCGAGGGCCATTTCATCAGGTGTCCCGGCTTGGCTTTTATCCACAAGGCAAAATCCAGCGGACCGCGTTTTTCCTCTTGTCCGCCCAGATCGCGGGTGTTGGCCAGCAGGTCTTCCAGGTTGCGGCGGCTTAAAATGCCGTAGTCCTGTGTCTTGTTATATTTCTCAACGTCAAAATAAATGGTGCCGTCCACTTCGTAGGCATAACCATTTTGCAGTATGAGCTTCACCAGTTCAATCTGCTCAATGATATGCCCGGTAGCGGTCGGTTCAATGCTGGGCGGCAATATGTTCAATATCTGCATCACCTCGCGGAACCCGATAGTGTATTTCTGCGCTATCTCCATCGGCTCCAGGTGTTCCAGTTTGGCTTTCTTTTCTATCTTGTCTTCACCTTCATCCCCCGCGTCGCCCTCCAGGTGACCGGCATCGGTTACGTTGCGCACATAGCGCACTTTATAACCCAAATAGGTCAGGTAACGGAAGATCAGGTCGAACGAGATATAGGTGCGGCAGTTGCCCAGGTGCACATCGCTGTAAACCGTAGGGCCGCACACGTACATGCCCACTAAGGGCGGATGAAGCGGAACGAATTTTTCTTTTTTTCTGGATAAAGTGTTGTAAACAAACAGATTTTGTTCCATAGCGGCAAACTTACGATTTTTTACCGCCTGCGCTATAACACAGTAAATCAGGTCGCTGGTTTTTTATCATTGGATTGCAAGGATTTTATGAAGGCAACCCGGCGTTTTACAGTTTTTCAAGCCTGCGGGCATAAACATAACTTGCATACAACGGTACAATTCCGATAACCCCAAAC
>JAFDZL010000141.1 GCA_018266935.1 Bacteroidota bacterium
ATTATAAGCCGAAGCGTCGGCCAGGCCGCCGGTTGGAAAATCGGGCAGCAAATTTGGACGAACGCCCTGTAAAACGCCTATCGAGGCGTCAAGCAGTTCAATAAAGTTGTGTGGTAATATTTTCGTTGCCAAACCCACCGCGATGCCTTCTGCGCCTTGTGCCAGCAACAACGGGAACTTCACAGGCAGCGTCACGGGCTCTTTATTACGACCGTCATAACTGGCCTGCCATTCGGTAGTGTCGGGATTAAAAACAACTTCGTTGGCGAATTTCGACAAGCGCGCCTCGATGTAACGCGGAGCAGCCGCAGCGTCGCCGGTGATCGGGTCGCCCCAGTTGCCCTGGCAGTCTATCAGCAGGTTTTTTTGACCGATCTGCACCATCGCGTCGCCGATGGAAGCATCACCATGCGGATGATACTTCATCGTATTACCGATCACGTTGGCGGCTTTGTTAAAGCGCCCGTCGTCCATCTCCTTCAGCGAATGCAGGATGCGGCGCTGCACGGGTTTCAGCCCGTCGTTGATATGCGGCACAGCGCGATCGAGTATCACATAGGAGGCATAATCCAGGAACCAGTTCTCATACAACCCGCCGAGGGTAGTTACATTATGCAGTTTTTCGTCGTTATTTTCTGGCAAACCATTGCCCGGCTCTTCACTCATTCTTTAGCAAAAAATAGAATGGGTAAATATATATCTTATGCGCGGATGTGCAGATATGCGGATGTGCGGATTTTTGAACATTTGAACATGGGGTTGGCGCGAGGCGCCCCGCGGTTAATGTCTGAACTAAGATTTTTAAGATTAGAAGATGGCAGCAGTAAAAGAAAATCTTATAATCCTTACATCCTGCGAATCTTAGTTCAGACAATCAGGGCGGCCGGGCGGACCATCCATTGCTTGTCTCCGGGGGATTAATGAATCTATTTTACAATTATGCGCATGAATTAAAATTATGCGTATATTTGATATTATGAAAGCGAGACTGAATTTAACTATCGAGGAAGGCGTACTACACGATACCAAGTTGTATGCAGAGAAAAAAGGTATTAGCGTATCTGAAATGGTTGAAAATTACCTTAAAATGGTTACTAAACCTACAAAGCGAAGAACGATAATCGATATGGTTGAAGAATTGGGGCCAAGCAACATTGATCCGAAAGCCGATCTCAAAGAGCTATATTACCAGGACCCGAAACATGGCGGCTGAGATATTTTTAGACGCTAATGTACTGGTTGATTATGCGCTTAGGCGGGAACATTTTGATGATGCCAGCGCTGTTATTGACCTAATTGTCAACCACGGCGTTAAGGGATATATTTCATCGTCCGTATTGCATATCACCGGTTATTGGTTAACCAAGGATAGAGGAAGCGACAAAGTAAAAGAATTTTTGCTATTGTTATTGAATGATATCGAAGTAATTGATATTCCTCATGAAATAGCAGTGTTAGCGGTATCTTCCCAGTTTAAAGACATAGAAGATGCGATTCAGTATTATACCGCCCTTCATCATAAACTTGATTACTTCATTTCAAATGACAGGAGGTTAAAAAAAGACAGCCTCCCTCTGCTGCCCGTGCTGACCCCTAAAGAATTTTTAGCATCGGTGTAATCATCCCGATAGTTATCGGGACCCAATCGGTGAAATCATTTCTTCACCACGGGGAACGCCACTATCCTCACTTTAGTAAATCCATATGGTATCAGCGTGATCGTATGCACGGTATCACTCACCGCGCCGCGGTATTCGCCATCACGATCGGTTACGGGCTGGTTGGCTACGCCCGCATTCAGCTTCCAGTCCGGTATCTCACGGCCGGTTGTTGTTATTTCAATAGGCGCATGCTGCTCGTCCCAGGCGAATTTGCCGTTAATCGGCTTTGCGGTCACTTGTAAAGTTTTGGCCGGATCAGCGATCACGTTGCTGGTCAATCCGTAGTTCCAGTTTTGAGTGGGATAGACGCTGAAATAGTCACCTTCATGCTGGTCGGTTGCCTTTTCCCAGCGCTCACCGAGCTTCAGCGCGTACACCAGCGGCCCTCGCTCGATGGCCCTCGAGTTTCTGCCCCATTGCGAAGTAGAAACCTGCATGGGTAGCTTCAGCGTCAGTTTATCTTTATCGCTCCAGGTGCGGCCGATCGTTACGAACTGACCTCCTTTAGCGCGTTGTAGCTCCTTGCCGTTCAGGGTCACGGTGCCTTCCGCGCACCAGGTCGGGATGCGCAGTTTCCATTCAAAATTGGCGGGCTTTGGGGTTGATATTTCAAAGCCGATCTCATCGCTAAAAGGATAGTCTGTCATTTCATCGATGCTTATTTTCGCGTTGTTCTTACCGACACTCGTCGTGAGCTTGTTCGGTCCGTAAATGAAGGAAGCCAAGCCGTTGTCTTGCGTTTTGTACCACAGGTGCTGCGCATATTTCGTCCAGCCCTGGTGCATGTTTGCCAGGCAGCAGGTGTAGCCGCTGCGCATACCCAGTACATTGTTCATCTCGCGACCGAAGGGCAGCGAAAAGTCGAATACGCCGCGTTCGATCACCGGCTGATTGGCGATCTGGAAATACTGCTTGTTGTTATAATCCACTGTGGTTTGCGCGGGCAGTGCGTTGAAAGTGATTCGCTCCAGCGCATCCATATAGTGCACATCACCCGTAATTGCAATGTTCTCCTCCAGCGAGAACATATCTTCCACAATAGCGCATAGCTCGGTACCCTGGGTAGGCAGGTTACCGTGCAGGTCCTCATCCGCAGAGAAAGCGCCGTTGGGCAGCCCGTGCAGAGTCATGATGTCATTGAAGCCGATTCTGAGGTCTTTGAGGTAGGTGCTGTCGCCGGTGCGTTGGTATTCCAGTGCAGGGGCCTTCAGCGCCATACCCACATTCACGCCATGGCGGTGCATCCAGTCCGAATCGTTTTGGTGCGCTGCCGCATTGATCACCCAATCGCGCCCGCCGAGCCAGTCGCTCCAGGCGTAGCATTGCCGGTTCAGTTCATCGGCTAACTGCAATAGCTTTGGGTCGCCGGTTTTTTGGTAAAGCCATTGCGCCACCATGATGTTTTCCGTTCCCCGCGACTGCGCCCAGTCGGTCCAATGGTTGATCGGGCATTTTTTTAACGCTTGCAATTGATAATGGAAATAATTCGTCAGGAATTTGATCACACGCTCGTCATTGGTGGCGGTATAATATTGCTTCATCACCTTCAGCATCAGCATCTTCGGCCACCAGTCTTCGCCTTTCTCAGGATTCAACAAAGTGATATTTACGCTGCTATCGCGTTCCGCTTTGGTTATGGGGCCAAAATATCCCGACGGTCGTTGATGCTCTATCGTCCAGTTGATGTATTTCATCACTTTGGCTTTAAGCGTGGCATCGTCCAGTAAATAAGCCAGCGGTACCGCCCCGTCGAGCCAGTAAGGGGTTTCTTCCCAGCCGTCACCTTTGCCGCCGAGCCAGCCGTTGTCGTTCTTTACCTTCCAATAGACCTCGTCAAGGTGCCCGGTCGTGCCATCGCGCATCAGCTCCAGTTGATCGCGAAGCCAGCCTGTAGGATGGATATCGCCCAATGGGACATCAGTGTAAAGAGGTTTTACAAAATGAGCCGGTTTGTCGGCAATACGATACGAAGTAAGCCCGCACAGGATGACCAGCGCGGGAAGTATTTTTTTGAGCATGTTCAGTCAATTGGCAGGTAAAGCTACGGTTTTTGGCGGATCGTAGGAATAGCCATGGACATATGTACTCGTATAATAAGCGTCGGATATAGTGTAATTAATATGGCTGTCGAATACCCGGTGGATAAGCACCGCGGCACCATTAAAGAATGCTGTATCTGCTTCGCCGAATCCGCCTGGGTTAATGAGCGTTGCAGTGGTGGTCAGGACATATTTCGTTCCCACCTGTCTGTAATTATATTTTGTCGTGCTGGGATAGGCCGCTTCGCTCCTGGGATCGATGGAGCCGGGCGGATAAAATATACCGATAACACAAATGCCATCGTTGTCGAATTGAGCATAATTGCCGCCGTTGAATGACGAGCTTAAATAGGTCGTGTCATTTGATATCGCACCGGCATAACTTTGCGTATAGGTGCGCAGTTTTACCTGCTGCCATTTGCCGACGATAGGATACTTATTTTCCTTTTTGCAGGAAACCACTCCTGTTATAAATACAAAAAATAAAAAGTACCTGAGCTTCATATTTTACATTACGTTGGTTTGCATGATTATGCGACATCGTTAGTAG
>JAFDZL010000142.1 GCA_018266935.1 Bacteroidota bacterium
GGTACACCTGATGTGATATTGATTGCCACCGGCTCTGAAGTGACGCTGATCCTGCAGGCGCAGGAAAAACTGAAAGCCGAAGGCATAAAAGCCCGTGTGGTGAGCATGCCGTCATGGGAACTGTTCGAAAAACAATCTGCTGCCTATAAGGAAAAAGTGCTCCCGAAATCAGTAAAAAAACGCCTGGCAGTAGAGGCAGGTTCGACCCTGGGCTGGCACAAATACGTGACCGATGAAGGTGATGTGATAGGAATGCACACCTTTGGCGAATCCGCTCCGGCAGAACAGTTGTTCGCTGAGTTCGGCTTTACCGTTGACAATGTAGTTGCGAAGGCAAAGGCGTTGGTAAAATAAAATGAAAATAAGGTATTCTTTAGCGTTGTTAGTCGCGATGGTATTTTTGTTGTCCTGCAACAATAAAGTAAAACATCCGGTTGGCAATGATAAAGAGAGTGCTCGCTTATTTGTACAGAAGTTTTACGATTGGTATAACAATTTATCCAATACCGATTCTTTGCATAAATCTGATACTAATATTGATTTTTATACTGTAAAGCATAAGCCACAGTATTTTGATAAGACTCTTTTAAATGCGTTTAATAAATACTACGATGCAATGCCAAAACATGCAGATGAAATAGTAGGGCTGGATTTTGACCCGATTTTAGATGCACAGGATATTGGTTTCGATTATCAAACAGGTACTGTTAAACAAATAGGAGATAAGTTCTTTATTGATATACATTGTGGTTTGCAGGGCAAAGCCAGAGACACGATTTTAGCGTCGCCAACCTTAATTGTAGTTGAAGTGTTTAAAAAGGACGGACTATGGAAATTTGCAAACTTTTCATATCCTCCGCCAGAGGGAACCGGCGAAAATCTTTTAAAAATGCTTACAGACTCAAAAAAAGAGGCTGAGGAATACGTAGCCTCACATAAAGCCAAAAATTAATGAACTGGAACAGCGATCTTATTAATTCACTCACTTGGTCCGCCGATATAATCAATATCGAGCGCAAGCAAAAGGTGGCCGATGAGATCGCGACAAAGGTAAAGGACGGCGATATTTTGGGCGTAGGTTCAGGTTCGACGTCGTACCTGGCGCTGCTGGCCATCGCTAAGAAGGTGAATGAGGAAAAGCTGAACATTAAAGCTATCCCGACTTCGATCGAAATATCGCTGATGTGCAGTAAATTAGGGATACCGTTAACTACTTTGTACGAACACCGGCCCGACTGGCTGTTCGATGGCGCCGATGAGGTTGACCCGGACAAAAGCCTGATCAAAGGCAGGGGCGGGGCGATGTTTAAGGAAAAACTGATGATCAGTTCGAGCCCGGTGAATTATATTTTGGTTGACGAGAGCAAGATCGTGAAGAAACTTGGTACAAATTTCCCGGTGCCGATAGAAGTGTTTCCGCAGGCTTTGCTTCATGTGGAGAAGGAATTGCGGAGGATAGGAGCGACCGGGTTAATGCTGCGCCCGGCTAAAGGGAAAGACGGCCCGGTGATAACGGAGAATGGCAATTTGATACTGGATGCCCGTTTCGATGAGATTGACAAGGGCATGGAGCAAAAGATCAAATCGATAACCGGCGTGATCGAAAGCGGGCTTTTTATTAATTATAACATTGAGGTATTAATAGCATAACGCCGCGAGGCATAAATTTGACAAATCATGGAAAACAGAGTAAAACAGATACATAGCTTCGGCCAGAGCATTTGGCTGGACTTTATAGCGAGGAGCATCATTAAAAATGGTGAATTGAAAAAACTGATAGATGAGGACGGCGTGAGAGGAGTTACCTCGAACCCTGCCATCTTTGAAAAGGCGATCACCAGCAGCTCAGACTATGATGCAGATATTGCTGAATTATCGGATAAGACCGAAGACAACGAAGAAATTTTCTTTGGCGTGGCGATCAAAGACATCCAGTCTGCCGCCGACTTGTTCAAAGGCGTTTATGAAGAATCAAAAGGTGAAGACGGCTATGTGAGCCTCGAAGTTTCGCCATTCCTGGCGCTCGACACCGATGGCACGATAAAACAAGCAGCGGAATTATGGCAAAAAGTTGACCGGAAGAATGTGATGATCAAGATCCCTGGAACACAACCGGGTTTGGAGGCCATCCGCCACTCCATTGCGCATGGGATCAATATCAACGTGACCTTGTTGTTCGGCCTGCCGCGCTATGAAGAGGTGTGTGAAGCTTATATTTCCGGTCTGGAAGAACATTTGGCCGCAGGTCACTCGCTCGGACACATCCGTTCGGTAGCCAGCTTCTTCCTGAGCCGAATCGATGTCATGGTGGACCCGATGCTCGAAGCTAAGGGCGAAAAAGATCTGATGGGTGAGGTTGCGATCGCTTCCGCTAAAAAAGCCTATGAAATTTACAAACGCGTATTCAGCGGGGCACGCTGGGAGAAACTCGTTGCCAACGGCGCTCATCCGCAGCGACTGCTTTGGGCAAGCACCAGCAGCAAGAACCCCGCTTTCAAGGACACTAAATATGTCGAAGCATTGATCGGCCAGGAAACCGTGGATACCGTTCCACTGGAAACTATCGAGGCTTTCCGCGATCACGGCGTACTGGCAAACACACTGGAGCAGGATATGGACAAGGCAACGGCCACAATGAATAAGCTGAGATCGGTAGGCATTAACATTGACGAGATCACACAAAAGCTGGAGGACGAGGGTATTGACAAGTTCAACAAACCCTTTGAGAAACTGCTGCAAGCCATTGAAGATCAGAAAGCTAAAGTAAAGCAATAAGTGGAAGCAGCAGCTTTGAAGATACTGTTCTTCGACATTGGCGGCGTATTGCTGACCAACGGCTGGGGGCATGAATCACGGAAAAAAGCGTCCCAGAAATTCGGCATCGATTATGACGAAATGGACGCTTTGCACAACTTCATTTTCAATGTGTATGAGATTGGCAGCATAAGCCTTGATGAATACCTGGATACTGTTGTTTTCAATCATCCACGCGATTTTACACGTGAAGATTTCAAAGATTTCATGCACAAGGAAAGCGTTGAGTTACCTTATATGCTGGAATGGATAAAAGAATGGAAGAAAGATTGCGGGTTCCGAATCATCTCCATCAACAACGAGGGCAAGGAACTAAATGACTATCGTGTAAAAAAATTCAAGCTCCACGACTGTTTTGACGCCTTTGTTTCGTCCTGCGAAGTGAACATGCGCAAACCCGACCCCGGCATATTTAAACTGGCGATGGGAATTGCACACGCATTGCCTCAGCAATGCGTGTATTTCGACGACAGGATCATGTTCGTCAGGGCGGCGCAGAAATTGGGCATCCGGTCATTCCAGCATACCACCTTTGAATCCACCAAAAACATTCTTGAGGACCTCAAAAGAGAAAAATTCGAATAAAATGAGCGATACATCTAAATATGATTTCGGCATGATCGGCCTCGGTACGATGGGCCGAAACCTGCTGCTGAATATGGGCGACCATGGCGTAAAAGGCGCCGGTTTCGACAAAGACGCCACCAAGGGGCAGCAATTAGAAAAA
>JAFDZL010000143.1 GCA_018266935.1 Bacteroidota bacterium
AGCACGTCATTGTCCTCTTATTTTCCGCAGGTGCCCAATGCCGCAAAGATCACCATCGGTATGATGCTGGGCCACCGCAGCGGGATACACAATTTCACCAGCGACACGGCCTATCGGAATTATCAAACCAAACCACATACCCAGGCCGAAATGCTGGCCATCATCGCGGCCACACACCCCGATTTTGAGCCGGACAGCAAAGTGGAATACAGCAATAGCAACTTCGTCCTGCTGGGCTATATTGTAGAGAAACTGCGCGGGATGCGGTATGCGGACGCTTTGAAGCGTTATGTTACTTCAAAGATCGGCCTGAAGGACACCTATTACGGCGGAAAGGTGGACCCTGCAAACAGCGAGGCGCAATCATTTGCTTACAAAAGCGGCTGGACGCTGAGGTCTGAAACCGATATGAGCGTACCCGGGGGCGCAGGCGCCATTGTGTCCACCCCGGCCGAACTGGTCAAATTCCTTGATGCCCTGTTTGCCGGGAAACTGATCAGCCTGCAAAACGTCGGCTTAATGAAAACCATTCGTGACGGCTATGGCATGGCGATGTTCCCATTACCCTTTCATGAGCACATGGCTTATGGTCACACCGGAGGCATAGACAGTTTTACTTCCATTGTCGGCTACTTCCCCGACGACAAATTAGCTGTCGCCTGGTGTTCGAATGGGTCGGTATATTCCATAAATGAAATCCTGATCGGTGTGTTAAGTATTTACTTTAATAAAACGTACGCGATCCCAAGGTTTCAAACTTTCAAACTAAGCCTTGCCGAGCTCGATCGTTACGTGGGGACGTATTCCAGCACTCAACTCGCCTTAAAAATTACGTTTACGCGCAAAGATACCACGCTGATGACGCAGGCAACCGGCCAATCCGCTTTTCCACTTACCGCGACCGGGCCTGACAAATTCGAATCCCGGTCTGACGGCATTGCTATTGAATTCGACCTGCCGAACCACGCCTTTTTGTTAAAGCAAAACGGCGTAACTATTAAGTTTACGCGGGATAAGTAGCATCCATATCGGTGCCGCAAGGGCTAAATGAAGAAAAGTACCCTACTCGTTCGAAGACCGACCTCGAACAAGCAGGGTATGGAATTTTGACGCCAGGTCAGCGAATTAAAGGCCTTTTACGATCTCCAGCGACTTTTCAACGTGATCGGTCGGCGAAATGTGGTCCGTTGCGGATGAAAACACAGCCACAATTTTACCGTCTTTGCCGATAACAAAGGTGGTACGTGGGATAAAACCGTGGGTAAGGTCCATGCCCTTCACGTCTTTAATTCCGAGATGCGGCGCCCCCATGGTAAGACCGTAGTCCGCTGCGATTTTACCATCCGCGTCTGATGCCACAGGAAATTTACCCGCGCAATACTGAGGATCGGCGGAAAACATATTCAGGCGCTTAATATCATCTGCGGACACACCGATAATGGTAGCTCCCGCTGCTGTAAATTTGTCCTTGTCTTCAGCGAAGGCATGTGCTTCCGCATCACACCCGCCGGTATAGGCCGAAGGATAGAAATAAACTACAACCGGCCCTTTGGCAAGTGCGTTTTTTAACGAAAAATCAAAGGCATTGCCGGCCAGGCTGGCCTTGGCATCAAATACGGGTGCTGCGTCGCCTTTGGACAGCATTTTCGATTGGGCAAAGCCAGACAGGGTTGCCAGCAGTGAAAAGCTAAAAATTAAAAGAGCAAAGCAATAACATTTCTTGAACATGGTGGAGCGGTTTAACTTAATAATGGTTTTTATCAAAGCTACGACAGTCTGTATAGAAACGGTTGCTATGTCATCAAAATTTTACGGTAGCTGCTTGCAACGTCATAGATATCGCCATGTCTTTTGTTCAGATCATTATGGCTTGCTGCCGACTGTTATAAATGTTAATCGATACCTCAGAAATAACATTATGAAGATTTTACTTTGCCTGTTCTTATTGGGCACTTGTTGTTTACCGGTTCACGCACAGCAAAATAGTGCTGTGATCATCGGTAGGATAGATAGTATTCAATCTCAAATTCTGCATGAAAAGAGAAAGATATGGATATATATACCCTCATCAGCAACTACCGCCAAGGAAAAAAAATACCCGGTGCTATACTTGCTTGACGCCGAAAAGAATTTCAAAAGCGTTGCAGGCATGATCGATTTTTTAAGCAGTGTCTATAAAAATGATATTTGCCCGGAGATGATCATCGTAGGCATTCCTAATACCAACCGCACAAGAGACCTTACGCCGACTAAAGTAACCAGCGGCCTGTTCATTAATAACGATATGGCTGCAAATTCAGGCGGCGGAGAAGCCTTTACAGCTTTTATGGAAAAGGAACTGATACCCGGTATTGATTCGCTGTACCCGACTTTGCCTTACCGCATGCTGATCGGCCATTCGCTCGGTGGCCTGATCGTGATCAACTGCCTCGTACATCACCCCAACCTTTTCAATGCATATCTTGCCATAGAGCCGAGTATGTGGTGGGACCGTCAAAAGCTGTTACACGAAACGGGGCAGGCGCTGCGAGAACGCTCATATACCAATCAATCACTATTTCTCGCAATGGCCAATACATTGCCTCCCGGCATGGACACGTCAACCATTAAGCGGGACACTACTTCGGGCACTATTCATTCCCGCTCCATCCTGCTATTACGCGACTACCTGATGCAGAACCGCCAAAATGGCCTGGAAGCAGGATTTCGCTACTATCAGGGTGATACGCATGTTTCCGTACCTTTGATCGCCACTTATGATGCCTTGCATTATATTTTTAAAGATTATGCCTTAAAACTCCAGGATAGCTATTTTACAGATTCTACTTTTAACCTTGCAGGATTCCTGCAGGCACATTACGCACATATCAGTACTAAGTACGGATTTAAATCTGAAGATGGCCACACCCTTCTCCCTCCTGAAGACATGGTAAATAATCTCGGTTTTTTTATGATGCAGCAGAAACAGTTTGCCAAGGCTAAAACTATGTTTGAGATGAACATTAAAAATTACCCGTCGGGCTCCGTGGCTTATAGTTACCTGGGCGATCTGTACGGTGCCAATGGTGATAAAAAGGACGCCCGGGCGAATTATCAAAAATCGTTATCGCTGAAAGAGGATGCTGGGATAAGAAAGAAGTTGGAGGGGTTATAAAATGAAGGCATGAGTACTCGGCGTAGTTGCAGTCGATGCACACAAAAATTTGGGACAGAATAAGCCGACGAGCTACCCGGAATAAAAATAAAAAGGGGTCAACTTTCGTCAACCCCTTTAGGTAGAGGGAACAGGACAAATGTCGAACTTTTTTGAAGATTTGAAGTCGGTTCAAATTTTTCAGTAGCCGCTAAAAAAACGCGATGCCGATGCTAATTATATGTGTATAACAGAATCAAATAATAACCTATTTCCCTTAAAGCATTTTGTTTTTTCGACTTTTTTATAACTACCTTTAACGCTCTCTATTATAGAATTATTATATAGCCGGTCCGAAATTCAATAAAGCACATAAGTTTTGTTATGTAACAGAAGCACTGTCTGTGAAACAAACTCTTAGACCAACCGGTATTGAAGTGATCGGAAATATCCCGTGGGGCACTCATTTTTGTCATTTTTATCAAACGGAAGAGGACCTGCTATCGATTCAAGTGCCTTTTTTCAAAACCGGTTTGGAAAACAACGAGTACTGCATTTGGGTGACTTCGGGACAAACCACCGTTGAGAAAGCTAAGAATGCACTAAAAGAGGTCGTTCCTGATCTTGATAAGTATTATAAACATAAGAGTATTGAAATCCTTTCCCACCATGACTGGTACCTGATTAATGGGCAATTTGTACTGGATAACGTCATCCGCTCGATGTTAGGGCGTCTGCAAATTGCACTTGAGAATGGCTTTGCCGGCTTGCGGCTCAACGGTGACGAAGCCTGGATGGACCAAAGGACTTCGCACGATTTTATGGAATACGAACGCTTCCTTAATCCGGCAATAGCGGAAAAAAGGCTCATCATATCGTGTAGTTATCAATTAAGCAAGTGCACCGCTACGGACGTGTTAGATGTTGCCCTGTTGCATGAATCTGCCGTTTCAAAACGTAAGGGCAGGTGGGAAATATTGGAAACTCGGGACTTCATAACATCCAAAGGGCAACTGAACCAGGAAAGAGAATTGCTCAAAAAAAGAGTCGCGAAAAGCAGCAGTGAGTTAAACCGGATCACCGAACAGGTAAAGAAGGAACGTTCCGAAAGGAAGAAAGGGGCATTTTCCCTGAACAAATCCGAACTTTATTTAAAAACAATAGTAAACACCTCAGATATAGCGTTTGTATTATTCGATAGTGACTCACATGTATTGTTGTTTAATGCGATAGCAAATTATTGGTCAATCCTGTCTTTCGGGGTTCCTTTGAAGAAAGGCGTCTATTTGCCCGATCTTTTGAATGACGAGGGAAAAAGCAAGTTCAAGGAAATGATGAAAGCTGTTCTGTTGGGGCAGTCACTAAACTATGAGACGAGCTACCAGGACCAGGGCGAGTTCCAGGAATGGTACCGCGTCAGCATTCATCCTGTAAAGGATGATGATGGAAAGGTTGTCGGAGTATGTTGCGCGGCAAGCAACATTACCCGCGATAAACTGGCCGAATCGGAGCTACAGCGTATAAGCGGCCGATTGGAACAACGCAATAAAGACGTGGATAAATTTGCTTTTAGTTTATCGCACGACTTGCGGGCGCCATTGGCCAATATGCTCGGGTTAGCCAGGATGCTTAAAGGCACAAATGTTCCCCAATCAGAAAGACCCGAACTCGAAAGCTTTTTATTTCAAAGCATCGAGAAGCTGAATGACGTCGTTTATAACTTGAACCGCATTTTAGAATTGGACAAGACTTTAAGTCTGAAAAAAGCAAAGGTCAACCTGACAGAGCTAGTGAATGAAGTATCTTCCCGGTATAAACCGATCGCCAAACAGGACGCCATCCGCATTTATACAGATTTCAATGAAGTGAGCGAGATTTTTACAATTGTAAGTTACCTGGAGAGTATTTTTTTTCATCTTATTTTCAGCAGTATAACCTATAACCAAACAGGCAGCCCGCCGGTGATTGAGATCACTACTGAAAAAGCGCCGGGCAAAGTTATTCTGCATTACAAAAATTTCGGGAAAGGTGGTTACAGGAAGGGTACAACGGCAGAAACCGGATCTTACAAGATGCTCAACAGTTCCACAAGAGGTCACTTTGTTGCCTTATCTATCGTGCAAACAAGGGTTGAAATCCTTGGAGGATCGATAAGCGTCGCTATGTTACCCGGGGGTGGTAATGATTACCGCATCGAACTACCGCTTGAATGAGCGACACCAAGCTTCGGGTTAGGACCGACCCAAATGCGTTGGATCTGAGCAAGCTTCGAATTAATTAGCATTGCTTCACATGGATCATGGCTTGGAGGAGCGTTAAATAAAACGTACATTGCAATACATCCGCTGGATTAACCGTTCAATCCTTTACCTATGAATGTCGGTACCCCTATTATCGTGTCGGTTTTAATACCCATCATCGCCTATGCAATTTACGTTCGGGGAAGGAAACGAAAGAGCAGCGGAGAGAGCGGTTTGAGGGATTATAAGCGCCTGTTCGATGGCATCCCTACTCCGATGTATATCTATGATGATCGGACTTTTCGATTCCTTGCCGTTAACGATGCTGCCGTTGAACAGTACGGCTATACTCGGGACGAGTTCCAGAACCTGAAAATCACCGATATACGACCCCCGGAAGAGATTCCAGGGCTTCTGGATTTCCATGATGGTTTACCGGAAGATGATGTGGACGCGGGCTGCTGGCTGCATATGAACAGGGCAGGCCAAACATTTTATGTACATGTTTACATCCGTCATACGATCTTCGAGGGCAGGCCTGCCAGGCAAGTACTGATCATTAACATTGATGAAAAAGTCAAGGCCGAAATGATCATGAAGGAAAAATCCGCCGAATTGGAAAATATACTCGACAGCATAACCGATGGGTTTTACGCGCTGAATAGCCACTGGGAAGTGACCTTTATTAACAAGGCGGCCGAACAGGCGCTTTCATGCACAAGAGAGGAACTGATCGGCAAGAACCTCTGGAATTTTTTCCCGCGTTCCCGGGAAGGCCGGTTCTACGCTGAGTACGAGCGTGCCATGACTGAAAGGATCAGCGTGCATTTTGAAGAATTATACGCGCCGCTGGGGGTTTGGGGCTCAATGAACGTGTACCCGACGAAAGATGGGATCGCGGTCTATTTCGTGGATATTACGGAAAAAAAAAGGATCGAGGAAAAGATCTACAACGACGGGCAGAACCTCCGTGCGATCATTAATAATACGCGTGACCTGATCTGGTCGGTCGACAAAGAATTCAATATCATCACCGGCAACCAGGCTTTTTGGGACCGCGTAGAACACCTTACAGGGAAGACAGAGGCTAACATTACCAATGCCGATTTTGAACAGGAGCATCTAAAACTTTTTTTGGATAGCTATAAGCGTGGGTTTAACGGAGAGGCTTTTAGTGTCGTCAGGCAGCGGGACGTTGATGGCAGGCTGCGTTTCGAGCAACTAAGTTGTAATCCTATTCGCGATCTGCAGGAAGATGTGATCGGTGTAAACTGTTTTCTGCGGGATATCACCGAACCGCAGGAACATCTCCAAAAGATCGAAAAGCAAAACGAACGCCTGCGCAAGATCGCGTGGATCCACTCACACCTGGTACGTGCACCTGTAGCCAGCATACTGGGACTTGCCCAACTTTGCAACCCGGAGGATTCACAAAACGCCGAGATAATTCCGATGCTGAAAAAATCGGCTGAAGATCTGGATAAAGTCATACAGGATATAAACACCCTGACAGATGACCTCATCGACCCTTAGCGATCAAGTATTTAATCCAGCTTAAGATAATTTCCCTGCTCATCAAAGATTAAATCTTTGCCTTTTATCTCTGCCTCATAGTTAGTGGAGCCATCGGCATTCGTAACTTTCCCAGCCTCTTTGATGTGGACGCCCTTATAATGCTCTTTTACATACTGCGATACCTTAGATGGTAATGCGGACGGCGAAATAGCCACCACTTGTTCCACGAAGACGCCGGATGGGGTAAACTGGACAGACATATCTTCGCCGGATTTGCCGCCCCAGTTGGCTTCGTAATTTCCTTTTTCTTTCTCCCAGGTCACTTTCGCTGCCTCCGGATATTTTTTCATCAGCGCTTTTTTTACCACAGCAGGTACCGTACTGCTTTTGATGTCCTGGGCCTTGATTGAGCCAATTATTGCGGACAATAATACCGCACTTAAAACTATCTTTTTCATACGCTTATTTTTTAATAACAATAGTACATTTCGATCCTGAATTTTCCTTGAATTTTTCTCCTGACAAGTTCTAAAATAGATTAGTTCTAGTGGCTGTTATAGTTTTCACCCTCCAGGACTCGAACCGAAATTACTTTGATCATTGATAAGACTGCGAAAAGGATTCCATTTTTAAATAAAAAATGCAACGAAATCATTATTCCGTTGCATTGATCTTAAAGGTAGCGGGAGCAGGACTCGAACCTACGACCTTCGGGTTATGAGCCCGACGAGCTACCAACTGCTCCATCCCGCACTCTATTGGTTGATTACACCGATTTTATATTATGATTGCACAGATTTAATCGGTGAAATCAGCCCCAATCGATGTAATCTGTGTTTTTTATTGGGACTGCAAAGGAACAAATTTTATCTTTGCAGTCCAAATAAAAAATTATAATTTATTTTATGGGTCACAGGGCGGGGTTTGTAAGTATCATCGGGAAGCCGAACGCGGGGAAGTCGACCCTGATGAATGCGCTGGTAGGCGAAAAAATGTCCATCATTACTCCTAAAGCCCAGACTACCAGGCACCGCATCCTCGGTATAGTAAACCACGAGGACTACCAGATTGTTTTCTCGGACACGCCCGGCATCATGAAACCGCATTACGCTTTGCAGGAAACCATGATGCACCAGGTGGAGGGTTCATTGGTGGATGCCGATGTTTTATTACTTGTGACTGACATTAATGAAAAGCACGACGAAAGTGACGTGATCGAAAAGCTGGAAGGTTCGCTGGCGCCGCTGGCGGTCATTATCAATAAGATCGACCAGTCGGACGAGCAGAAGGTGAAGGACAAGATCGGTTACTGGCAGAAGAAGCTAAATCCGAAAGCTATTTTCGCGGTATCGGC
>JAFDZL010000144.1 GCA_018266935.1 Bacteroidota bacterium
ATCCATAACAAAGCGTCCAAAATAATTCTTGCAGCAAGCGGGATGCTTACCGGCGGCCGGGTGCTGGAGTATTTGAAAGAATATATAACTGACAAAAAAAATACGATACTGATCATAGGTTTCCAGGCCGGCGGCACACGCGGCAGAGCCCTGCTTAACGACGCCTACGAGATAAAGGTACACGGGCGATATTACGAGGTAAAGGCAGGTGTCAAAGAAATCGGCCAGCTATCGGCGCATGCCGACCAGGCCGAACTGCTAAAATGGCTCCGGGGATTTACCATGATACCTGAAAGGATTTACCTGGTCCATGGCGAACCGGATGCACAGGACACGTTGCGCGTGAAGATCAAAGATGAATTTGGGCGAACAGCAAAAATATTACAGCAGGGGCGGCAGGAATTTCTTTTCCTGACCGCTGACGAACATTATACGACAGCGAATGGCAACGATAGTAACCATAACTTTTAACCCGGCGCTTGATAAAAGCGTAAGCGTTCCGGAGTTGATCAGCGAGCGGAAGCTGAAGTGTTCCGTTCCGGTGTATGAACCGGGCGGCGGAGGTATCAACGTCGCCAGGGCGATCAAAAAGCTCGGGGGGGATGCGTTGGCGCTTTACCCGGGCGGCGGCTATGCCGGCACAAAAATAGGCGAACTGCTGAACAGCGAAGGGATTCAATCCATTGCGGTTCCAATAGAGGGAAACACCCGCGAGAACCTGATCGTGACCGATCAGGCTGCCGGAAAGCAATATTTGTTTGATATGCCGGGTCCGTTTATCACAGCAGCCGAATGGCACCAATGCCTTACGGAACTGGGTAAATTGGACGATGTAAAATACATAGTTGTAAGCGGCAGCATGCCGGCCGGACTGCCGGGAGATATTTTTGCGCGGCTGAACCGGGTAGCCGCGCTCAAAAACGCCAGGTTGATCGTCGATACCTCGGGCGAAGCCCTGCTTCAGGCGGTAAAAGCGGGAGCCTACCTGATAAAACCTAATTTAAAAGAACTCGGGCACCTGGCGCATGAGGAGGGCCTGGATCCGACCAGCGCCGTAAAAATCGCCCGTCAGCTTATCAGCGAGAACGACCTGCAGGTTGTGATCGTTTCGCTGGGTTCGCTGGGAGCGATGATGGTAACCACGGACACCTTCATTTTGGTAAGTCCGCCAAAGATCGAGCCAAAAAGCACCGTGGGCGCTGGCGACAGCCTGGTTGCGGGCATTGTACACTACTTGTCGTCGGGGAAAAGTTTGCAGGAATCTGTGCAATTTGGCGTAGCATGCGGCAGCGCCGCTACGTTGAATCCCGGTACGGAACTATGCAGAAAGGCCGACGCAGAAAGCATTTATCAATCAATGCGGAAGCCGGCCCCTGTATTGTGATCGCCAGGAAATCTTTCAGATAATTTAGTGCGGAGGCATCCAGCTAATGTCACCGTTTATAAAGCCGATAAGCTGCTTTTCATCGAAAGGCTTGACCAGGTAGCAGGTTGCACCTATCTCATAAGCCTTGTCGATCTCGGTTTTTTGCGACAGCGCGGTGACAAATATGAACCGGATATCTTTGGTGTCTTCATTATTTTGGAGGACTTCAAAAACCTCATACCCATTTATGTCGGGCATAACCACATCACAAACAATAGCGTCCGGCTTGTTTTCCCGGGCTAAACGAATACCGTCCATACCACCCGATGCTGTGAACACCCGGAATCCCTCCAACTCCAGGAGTTCGGCGGTGTTTTCCCTGATGTCGTCGTTGTCGTCTATGATAAGGACAGTTTTTGTCATGTCGCTCATAATTGTACGGTAGGATGCGGCTTTAACTGCTCTAAGTTCGCAACTAATTATCACTAAACCAATACCCACCCCGCTGAATCTTAGCCGCTAACCGGGAGGGGGGATAGAAAAATGTGTTAAATGTCAATTACTTGATTGACGCATATCACTCGGCGAGAAAATATGCATTGTCATATTTGTTATCAAATACTCGGCATAATGAAGAACGTATTAGTCTTAACCGATTTTTCGAAAAATGCTGTAGCTGCAGCAGAAGCCGGTTTATTATTAGCGGGGAAATTGCACACCGACCTGCTTTTATTTCATACTTATATTAATTACCAGACCATCGCCTCGTATGGCGGCGGCGGATGGGTCGTTGACGAATTTACGGAAAGAAAGCATCAAAGCCGGATAGGTCTCCAGGCATTAATGGAAGGCCTGGAATCGCTGAGCGCCGAACTGGATCCCGGGGATCGCAAACCGGCGATAAATAGCGAATTAAACGATAGCGACCTGGGAGTCGATGTAGCCGACCTGATCCGCAGCAGGAATGTCGAGATGGTGGTCATGGGCGCCCGTTCAAACAGCCTGGACGATATTGGTTTTGGCGCCGATACGAATGCTGTTATCGAACATTCAACGCGCCCGGTTCTAATTACACCGGCCGAAACCAACCTCAGAGAGATCCACAGAATATTATTTGCGACGGATTTTGAAGAAGGCGACCTGGCGGCCGTACGATACATGGCCCGGCTGGCGAAATTATTTTACTGGAAACTGGAGATCGTTCACATATGCGGAGATGAAGACCGGTGCAATGTTAAGGAAGAGGCTTTCAAATATCACCTGGAAAAGTTGGACGTTACGGGGCTTTATTATCACGACATCAACGGCCACGATGTGGTACGGCGGCTCCATCGTTTTTTAAGCGATGAACCGGGAACGACCCTGGCGATGGTGCACGTTCAAAACTCATTCTTAGTACGCTTGTTTCAGCACAGCCTCGTCCGGAAAGCACTGGTCAACCAAAAAACGCCTTTGCTGATATTCCCGTCAAAAATGCATTGATATTACACGGAGGGAACATTATGAAAACGATACTGGTCTTAACTGATCTTTCTGAAAATGCCGCTCATGCCGCGCTTTCGGCTTTAATGCTGGCTAAGCAAATGCACGCCAATGTGCTCCTTTTCAACGACAATGTAAGCCAGCCTGTCGCGCCTATGTATGCCGGCGGACCGACTGTGGCGGATGTGACAAATATTATTGAGTATGATAACGAAGAAAAATTAAAAAATCTCGCCGGCGCGCTGCAGGCACTCGCGACTAACCCGGGTAAATGGGAGCCGCAAATCCACTATGAGGAAAAATTAGGCGCTCTTGCTTATAACGTAAAGCGACTGAAAGAACAAAAAAATATTGAAATGATCGTGATGGGCGCCCGGGAAGGCAGCGGTATGGATCATTTTTTAA
>JAFDZL010000145.1 GCA_018266935.1 Bacteroidota bacterium
GGCATTATGCGCATTTTGATAGGCCTGGTACGCCGCCGAGAAAGTTAGAAACTTTCCGTAAAACCCTGCGGTGAGCGGCAAACCGGTAAGCGAGATCAGTACGATCACGAAACAAACGCCCGCGGTGGGATATTTAAAACCAAGCCCTTTGTAGCTGTTCATATCTTCGGCGCCGGCTGCATCGGCAAAATAAGTAGCCAGCATCCACGCGGCGGTACCTGCAAGGGCGTATGCAACCAGGTAAAATGTCAATACCGAGAGACTATGCGTGCTGAAAGCCGCAACCATGGCCATCAGCACAAAGCCGGTATGCCCGATGCTGGAATAAGCCAGCATCCGCTTTACGTTGTTCTGCATAGTTGCCGCAAAGTTGCCGACGATCATGGTCGCAATGCCTATCACCGAAAAGAAGACCTGGAAATCAAATGATCGCCACATCAATTTGGGATCGGTAAATGGCGCGAGGAAACTGATCAATAGCGCAAAAGCGGCAAACTTGGGAACGGTGGACAGGAATGCCGTTATGGGCGTTGGGGCGCCTTCATAAATATCGGGCACCCAAAAATGCATGGGCACAAAAGACAGTTTAAAACCAACGCCAACGAAAAACAGCACCAGCGCCAGCGAAACAAAAAGCGGGTTCGCATGGGCCAGGCCCGCCGCCATTTCGAAAATGTCCAGCGAACCACCCAATCCGTACAGCAGCGAAATGCCGTACAACGTAATGGCCGATGAAGCCGCGCCGAAAAGCACATATTTCAACCCGGCCTCGCTGCTCCATTTATTTTCAGCCTTGTAGGCCACCATCAGGTACGAGGCAATGGACACCATTTCGATGGACAGGTAGATCGACAACAAATTAGAAGCCATCGCCATCAGGTGCATGCCGAATACGGCAGCAACCGTAATCGTGTACAGGTCGGACAAGCCTTTGTTATGAGATGCCAGGTTATCGTCCCAAACGAAATACAGCAACATCACAAGCGCGAACAGGTCGGTAAAGACTTTCAAAACGATCGCGGTTCGGGTCAGGATCAGCATACCGCTGAAGATGGGCAGATTGTTGTCATTAACGACAAACACAAACTGTTGCAAATCCCTGTAGATCACAACCAGCAGGCCAACAACCGCGAGAATTCTGCACATCCAGCCCGAGTTTCGGCCAAAAATGAGATCTGTTACCAAAACCGCCAGGAAGAACACCGTCAGGTAAACCTCGGGTACAAAGTATGGAAGGCTCCCGAGAACCTGGTCAAGCTGGCCGTGTAATGATGGTAACAGATCGTGCATATTTTATTGGACTATAACCTATTTAAAAAATGAATCAATCCAACCACCGAATCATTGATCTTGCCAAAAACCAACGATGGCATAATACCCAAAGCCAGCGTCAAGACTGCTAATATCAATAATGCAATGGTTTCTCTCGTATTCAGGTCGGTCAGGGCTGACCGCCAGATGTCGCCGCCTTTGAGCGACAGTTGCCCAAAGAACATCCGCTGCAACGTCCACAGGAAATAGCCCGCGCTTAATAAAATGCCGACCGACCCGCAAATAGCCATCCAATAGGGCAAATAGCCGTTGATCGACGGTGATTTGAACGCTCCTGTCAATGAAAATGCCTCGCCCATAAACGCGGACAATCCCGGCAAACCAAGCGATGCGAAAAATGCGATCATGGTGAACGTGATGTACTTTGGCATCAGTGTACCCAATCCGCGGAAATTATAAATATCGCGATCATGCACACGGTTATAGATCACACCAACCAGGAAGAACAGCATGGTTGACAGGAAGCCATGACTCACCATCTGCATCACAGCGCCGCTGATGCCTTCGGTAGTTTGCGAGGCGATGCCCAGCAACACAAAACCCATGTGCGACACGGATGAATAAGCGATCAATCGTTTCAGATCGCGCTGGGCAAGCGCGTTTAACGCGCCATAAATAATCGATATTACCCCAAGCAGCCCCAACCACCAGGCGCCTGATGAAGCGATCTCGGGGAAAATGCCAAGGCAAATCCTGATAATTCCATATCCACCTACTTTCAGCAGGATACCGGCCAGGATAATAGATACCGGCGTGGGTGCCTCCACGTGCGCGTCGGGCAGCCAGGTGTGCAGCGGCACCACAGGTACTTTGATAGCAAAAGCGATGAAAAGCACAACAAAACCAAGCGTCCGCGCTGACATGCCGAAAATGGTTTTATGGGCCAACGCAGAGAATATGGAAC
>JAFDZL010000146.1 GCA_018266935.1 Bacteroidota bacterium
TACCATTTTCTGGCTCTGAAAATGGGCTTAGTGTACCTCATGTCTTGAGGAACCCGCTCCCGGCTGCGTATCAATATGGACAAAATTAAAAAAGCGCCCCGGTTTGCGGGGCGCCCTATCGGGAGTTGATCGAATGTTATTTTACCAGAACCGTACGTACAGGAATGAAATGATCATCAGGGTGATGACAATCATTGCTAGGATGCCGGGCTGAACTTTAAACATCGAACGATCGAGCGCGAACGCCTTAGGATTGATCTTCGGTCCGCCGAGGCTCACGAGGATCATGATGGCCATCGTGAAGAAAAACGCCAAACCCATGCAAATATGGAACGGGATCTCCCATACCAATTTGCCGTTTTCGACTGTTTGATATGCGGTGTACAAAAATGTTTCGTGACCAAACCATTGTGGCGCCTTTTCATTAAAGAGGACTGAAAGGACAAATCCTGTTATCACGCCAACAACTGCCGCGGCGCCGGTCGTGCGTTTCCAGAACATCCCTAAAAGAAACATGGCAAATACCCCGGGGCTAATAAAACCTGTGTACTTTTGAATATAGGTGAAGCCGCCTTCTCCGCCAATTCCGAGCGTATCCGACCATGTAAACAAAATAGCAACCGCCAGGGCGCAAATAATGGTTATCCGGCCTATCCAAACCATGTTCTTTTCGTCGGCATTTTTATTAATGTGTTTTTTATAAACGTCCAGCGTAAAAATGGTTGAAATACTGTTTGCTTTGCCTGCCAGTGATGCAACAATGGCAGCGGTAAGCGCTGCAAGCGAAAGACCGATCAGCCCGTTCGGAAGGTAGCCCAATATAGCCGAATAGGCGTTGTCGGTTAGCACCTGGCCATTTTTACTGTTTACCAGCATTTCTTGCTGTATCATCCCTTTCTGGTGCAGCACGTAAGCGGCAATACCCGGCAGCATCACGATCAGCGGCATCAGCAATTTGAGGAAGCCGGCAAACAAGATGCCTTTTCGTGCAGTCGGCAGGCTGGCCCCCAGCGCACGTTGCGTAATGTATTGGTTGCAGCCCCAGTAGTTCAAATTAATGATCCAGATACCTGCTACGTACGATAAAAGGCCCGGAATGGTCAGGTAATTATGAACCTCGTGCGGCGTTGAGTTCGGACCGGGCTTTTCGAATATCATATGGAAACGGTCCGGCGCATGTTTTATCAATTGGGTAAAACCCTGCAGCGCATCCTTGCCAAAGCCAAAAGCCTGGCTGACGACTGTCAGTGCGATATATGTAGTGGCCAGTCCGCCGATGATCAGTACGCTTACCTGGATCACATCGGTAAAGCCGATCACCTTCATGCCGCCGAGTGTAATAAAGATCGCGAATATGGACAGGGCAAAAAGAATAACATGCCCCGATGCAGCATTACCGCCGATCAGGTTGTTAATGGCGATCTCGCCGAGGAACAGGATAGATGTAAGGTTAACGAACACATAAAGCAATAACCAGAATAAACTCATGATAAACGCCACCGTTTCGTTATACCTTGTAGTCAGGAACTGCGGCATTGTATATATCTTATTCTTCAGATAGACCGGCATGAACCAAACCGCGACGATGATCAGCGCTATAGCCGCGATCCATTCATAAGCTGCAACCGCAATACCGATATCGTAGCCCTGGCCGCTCATCCCGATAAATTGCTCGGCAGAGATATTGGATGCGATCAGCGAAGCACCAATGGCCCACCAGGTCAGCGACCCCTCGGCTAAGAAGAAATCGTGTGAAGCGGTAACATCTTTGTTTCTTTTTTTGTGGTAAACATAAAATCCGTATCCGGCTACCACCAAAAAGTAAAAAATAAAGATGATGATGTCAATAATGTGAAATTTGCTCATATCGGCGTTCAAATTGGTTTTGGCTGCCGGCGAACGTTTAAGTTAAGCCGGCAAGGTGCTTGGTTTATATGTGTTGGTTTGACAATTATAAATTATCTCTTTTACATTATCAACAACGACTGCCTAATATAAACTATTTTCTTAATTGAAACAGCCGGTGTAAATACTTCGTGACCTTTGTGCAAGTCTCCGCGTTCTCCGTGGTTAAAAGGCACCTGCTCTTTTAACCACGGAGGGCACAAAGGAGGCACAAAGAACACCGAGATTCGAAAGTATTAGTTCAACTCAATCACCACTACCGATTTCGCCGGCAGGTTTACCACCAATTTATCGCCATCCTTTTTGGCATCGCTGAAACTTTCCAGGTGCAGCTTGTTTGGCGCTTTGAATGTATTGACGTCGGTCAGGTTCTTCGAAGTCAGTATCTGCCCGCTGATCTTGCCCCATTGCATACCGTTCAGTGAAGTTGAAACCGCAATGGTTTGATGCGGATCGAGGTTGACGAACGACAAGTGTATTTTGCCCGATGCATCCTGCGAGGCCGAAACGTTTACCGCGGGAATTTTTTTACCATCAACTTCATAATCCGGCGAATTCAGTTTCACCGGCAGGAACTTCGCATCCTGGTGCACTTTATACAAGTCGAATACGTGATAGGTGGGTGTCAACAGCATTTTGTCGTTATCCGTAAGGATAAGCGATTGCAGCACGTTGACGGTCTGCGCCAGGTTGGCCATTTTTACCCGGTCGCAATGATTATTAAAGATGTTTAGGTTGGTTGCGGCTATTAATGCATCACGCAAACTGTTCTGCTGATACAGGAAACCGGGATTAGTACCGGGTTCAACATCGGTCCATACACCCCACTCGTCAACCACGAGGGCCACCTTTTTAGCAGGGTCATAGTTATCCATGATGGCCGAGTGTTTGTCAATGAACTCCTCCATTTTCAGCGTGTTGACCATGGTAGTGAA
>JAFDZL010000147.1 GCA_018266935.1 Bacteroidota bacterium
ATGCCGGTTCAGGCTGCTTTGGATGCGGGCGGACATTTGCATAGTAGTCTTCATTAAGGTTCTTCAAGGCACTGTTAGGTGCTATCGGCGTTTTGCTCCTTTTTGCCAGCCTTATTTTTTAAAAATTACGTTATAAGGCAATCTTGGTGGAATGCCATTTTGGGTTGTATCGATGCGCCATTTGAAAGTTGAATCTGATAGAAAAGTGATGTCTAAATCATAATATAACGTAGCGCCCTGATTTTCCCCTACAAGTGGCATATCTTCTATATAATCTCTTATTTTAAATTTAACGTCATTATTTACGATATTCTTTTTAAAAAAATATCCGGCAAAATCAGACGAGTCGCCTCCATCTATCAAATTACCATTGTTAAGGACGAATGTGTACCATACGTAGGTTGTATCCCCGCGAACAATAAAGTTTGTTTCGAAAAGCTGACTAGTGTCCTTGTTATGATACGAATAATTTTTTTGTATAGCAAACGGTTTACGTCCATTCTTGCACGATGCTAAAAATCCACATATTGCACATATTAGCACAAATATGGATATCCTCATTTCGCTCCCCCAGTCTGCGCCACCTCGGGCGGATTTGGTACCGCGAAGTGATAGCTTCCCGAACCGGCGTGGATCACGATATAACCGTTATCAGCGGTTCCCGCGGCAATATCCTTGTCTGATGCCAGCGGCTGGTCATTTTCGGTTACGTCCTCCACTTTGGATGCGGGCAGAAAAATATCGGCTTTGGTATTGGCGGGAACATCGATGTTGTAATATATTTTCCCTTCCTTCACTTCCCAGCCCGATGTCGCCTTGCCATAATAGGTATCCAGGCTTGCTGAAGCATTGGTAAACCCTCCGCCGGGGTGCGGCATTACGCGGATGTGTTTGTAACCGGGCTGATCGTCATAGGTGTCCAGGCCCGCCATTACGCGGTACATCCAGTCGCCGATGGCGCCGTAGGAATAGTGGTTGAACGAGTTCATGCTGGCCGCCTCGAAGGTTTTATCTGGTTTGATGCCGTCCCATCGCTCCCAGATGGTAGTTGCGCCCATCTTCACCGGGTACAGCCACGACGGGTAAGTATCCTGCAATAGCAGGCGATAAGCGATGCTATTGTAACCAAACCGGGTGAGTACATGGCACAGGTACGGCGTACCGAGAAAGCCAGTGGTGAGGTGCATACCATAAGCGCGGATGTTATCCACCAGCCTCTGGGCAGCCTGTGCGCGGAGGGAGTCGGGCAGCATGTCAAAATTAAGCGCCAGGGTATAGGCTGTTTGCGTACCCGAAACCATGCGACCATTGGGCGTCACATATTCCTTAAAGAATGCGGCTTTGATCCGTTTGAGCAGCGCGGAATAAGCTTCCTCATCTTCGTGTTTGCCTAAGGCTTTCGCCGCATTGATCAATAGTTCTGTTGAATAGGCATAAAAACATTGCGCAATGAAATATTTGTCCGTTATCGCCGACGAGCCGTCGGTATCATCGTCAACGCTGTAAAACAGCCAGTCGCCAAAACTCTGGCCGGTTTGCCACAGGTCATTTTTGCTTTGCGCCTGCATATAATCCACCCATGCTTTCATGCTTGGGTATTGCGTCTCCAGGATGCGTTTATCGCCGTAAGCGAGGTACATGTTCCAGGGCACCACCGTCGAGACATCGGCCCATCCTGTACTGCTTCGCGAAAACCCCAGGCAGTTGGGTATCACCCAGGGCACCACCCCATTCTTTTGCTGATCAGCGGCAACGTCGCGCAGCCATTTGGCAAAAAAGTCGTTCACGTTCATATTGAAGGTGGCGGTACGCGAGAAAACCTGGGCATCACCCGTCCAGCCGAGGCGTTCGTCGCGCTGAGGGCAATCGGTGGGCACGTCGAGGAAATTACCTTTTTGCCCCCATTGGATATTGTGCTGCAACTGGTTG
>JAFDZL010000148.1 GCA_018266935.1 Bacteroidota bacterium
GCTGATTTATTTGGATCGGCTGTTGCTGCGTGGCGCGCAAGTAATAATCCTCACCGGTAATGTTCAGCTGCTGCCTTGTATCCGGCACCAGGATACCCGATTGTATCATTTCGTTTAGGTAGGCTGAAGCCGTTTCCCCGGTAAACGCATGGACCGCACACAACCTGCCCGCTATTTCATGGAACGGTAGCGGCTGTCTGCAAAAGGACAACAAGTCTTGTACTATTGGCGTAAGGTCCGCTTCACTGATCACAAATGAACGGTTCCCTTTTTCATTTAGTTCATAAGTGAGGTAGCGTAAGCTATCCATTACCGGGTACAGCGTCGGGTTGATCATATAACGCAAATCAGGCTGAACATTCGCGTCGCCATGATTTTGTGCCCAATCCTGGCTGGCTTTAAAATCGCGCCGGACATGGAAGGAGCAATGAGGCGCCAATTGCAGCATTGGGTGTTGTTCTTTCCATTGGACTACGGAGAATGCAGCACAAATGCCGAAGGGTGTGGGCCGGTACTGCATCCGGTTGGCATACTTCCACACGCTTGCGCGTGCTTTTTCCGTTAGTCGTTTCCAATCGAAACCTGTTTTTTCCAACACTGCGTATAGGTCCGGGCTGGCGAGGTAAATAGCGGACCGGAACAATGGGGATTGCAAATAGAAGTCCATGCTTGCTGCTCCTGCTGAAAATGGGAATACCGGAGTCCGCAGTAAGGAATAGGACGTAAACTGAAGGTCGCTGATTTGAATATTTTTTGTTGGCAAGCGGTGTTTTTGGGAATAAGATACACGCACGGATAAATAGCAAAAAACTTATTACACCAACAGCCGCATATAATAGATAGACAATACTATTCGGGGTATAACCATTTTTGTGATGGCATAACAGCAAAATCAGCTGGTTGCGGATGCTTATTTTAGCATGTGTAGACAAAAATGAAGTGTATGAATTCTACTTCAAACCACTCAAACCCTGCTCCAGATTCTTTTTTCTCTACGTCGCCGATATTGGCATCGGCTGCGCTCGATTCCACACCTGCCGCCCTATAATTTTGAATCGTTGGATGCCCCCTGGGATGCTCATCCAAAAAAAATGTCAATATGGATAAGAAAATTGCTACGCTCTACGAGCACATGACTGATGACCTGGAACAGCTGGCTGCGACCTCTGAGAACATACTGCAGCGCGCGGAACAGTCTTACCGGTGTGTCGAAAAGTACCTGGCGGAACTAAAGGAGTACATCATCAGCTACACGTTCGGCGACAAGCAGGAAGAGGTCCATTTCTTTAAGCATACCAAGCCGTTATTCTTAAAAGAGCTATTGTATCATATGGAGATATTCCAGGTGGAAGCATGGAAGTCACCCGTTGGCCGCGATGAAGAGATTGCGCATTACAAAGTAGCCGCACGACGGGTGGATTTGTATTTCAAGCGATACAATGACCTGTACACCTACTTCCGTACCGGCAGCTCGATTCATGATGAGCGATATTTTGTGAGGGATGCGTTCTGTGCCGATATCGCCGCCATCAGTGTATCCGATATGGACGCACGCTTTTCGACCGTGTATAGTTTTCAGTTTGCGAAGATGCAGGCGTATGAAGAATTTGCCGACTACCTCTACCGCTGCGTGCAGAGCCTTGAAAACCCGGGAACGCGAGTGCCCGGCGAAAAAGCAAAATCAGCCCTTCGCTGGACGGACTCCAAAGCGGACCTGATCGAACTCTCCTATGGGCTGTATGCGCGGGGCGCGATCAACCACGGAAAGGCAGACATCAAGCAGATCATTACCGCACTGGAAGCGGCCTTTAACGTCAGCCTAGGCAACTTCTACCGCACCTTTCAGAACCTGCGTATCCGAAAGAAGAACCGCACACCGTTCTGGGACGCAGGCAAGGAAGACCTCATCAAGTGCATGGACAGCGCTGATCTTAATTATTAATCATCCACTCATGCGTACAGAAGCTGCTTCAGGGCAGCTTTTTTTATGCAACCCTGTGCAAAAAAAATCAGGAAGTCAGCACAACTACGCAATTTTTTCCGAAGCTATTAGTATGAAAAAGCAGCTAACCCATTACATCACAGTTCGTACCGGGTTAGCGGGTAGATTTCTTGATCGGCTGACCTGTCGGCTGTAGAACAGCTCCAGGCTAAAATCACGCGAAAATAAATTTGAGCGACTTCCCTGCTCAGTGTCAATTATCGTTTGTCAGCCGGCCCACCTTTGCTATATACAACAACGATAGTTATGCTCAACAACATTACATGGGAACAATACCTGGCAGCTTTAGCAATCGCAGTAATTATGTATTACCTGGTAATTGGCCGCAGGTACCTGCTACCGCAAATCAGGCAGGTACTGTCGGGCTGGCAAACAGGTGCGCCGACCGCCGGCAAACAATTCGGGGATGCGGAACTCAACGAACTCGAAGACGTTACCCGCGATTTGCGCTATGGTATTTTCGAACGCACAGCCCAGCCCGTCGACAAAGACCAGGTACTGCAATTATTAAAAGGACGATTGGCCGGTTACAAAGGGCTTGACCGGCCCGCATTCAGGACAGCCATCAATAACTACATCATATATCACGGCCATGATATATGCGGGCTGCTCTTTACCAAGGAAGAACTTAACCGCATCTGGGATAGTCGCAGCAGTGAATGATCAGGTGGAAAACAAAGAAGATGCGGTTAAACATTGCCCCCTTTCGGCTCCCGTGCTTAGGCGGTGAGAGGTGAATGGTAGGGAAAAGAAAGGCGGCACCTTTCATCAGCCATCCCGCTCGACTGCGGGATGGCGGGAAAGGCTTCAGAGATGAATAACGTTTAAAAAAAATATAGCATGAAAAAGAGAAAACAGCTATTACTTAACAGGACTGGTGGAAGCAAAGGTATTACCGGAAAAGGTATCCTGTTGGGCCTGGCGCTGCTTACCTGCGCTACTATTGAGGCGGCAGCACAGGACGGAAGTGCCGGCATCAATGCAGCCACCACCCAGGTGAGGAGTTACTTCGCTGCCGGTACATCGCTGATGTATGCGATAGGTGCCATTGTCGGCCTGGTAGGTGCGGTAAAAGTGTATAACAAGTGGAACCATGGCGAACCCGATACCGGCAAGGTGGCGGCTGCATGGTTTGGCAGTTGTGTATTCCTGGTAGTGGTCGCAACAGTGATCAAAAGCTTCTTTGGCGTCTGACAGAAAACGATGGGCACACTTACCAGAACACTTAGTTACCTGCTTGCAGGCGTGGTGGCCATCCTGTTCAGCCTGTGCGTCGTTGCCGCTACGCTGCTGACCTACCTGATTTGTTTACCGCTGAAATTATTCCATAAGGCATGAAGATCATATTAGAAACGATACTGGCAGAAAAGCTGCGCAGTTATATCGTCGCCAACAATCCCGACCTGATGCTGTCGCTGCAGCAGCAGACACGTTTTAGCCGCTACGTCGAAGATAAGGTGTACGCCATCGACAGCCTGATCGACCAATTGGTGGCTGAAGGCAAGCCCCAGTATGTGATTGAGGAGCTATGCCTGAACGCGATGACCGAAGACCTGAGGCCTTCGCGGTTCAATTATCTCAAAGCCCTGTTCGAGGAAGAATTCAGCGAGCGGTTTGAGCGCTACCGGGAACTGGGCGTGCTGACCTATGAACTGACCAATATGGTGGAGCATTGCCAGGGGTTATTCGAACACTTTGGTTTTAGTGAGGACAACGAAGACGACCGGCTACTGCGCTACGCGGTGATCGGCGCTGTAGATGAATACCTGAACAGTACCCGGGATTAACAGATAAAAATGATTGGTGAACAGGGAAATCGTGCGATATGGCGTACAATCAATATCACAAACTGACGGCGAACATTGCGGCTATCCGCACAGCCATTGAGTGGGAACGGACCAACGCTAAACTGGGTGCTGACGACCTGTCGACACTTCGGGCATACAGCGGCTTCGGTGGCCTTAAGGCGATACTATACCCGGCCACAGACAAGGCAACATGGGAAGACATGGGCGCATCTGATGCAGACCTCCGGCTGTACGAGCCTATTATGGCATTGCATGAGCTATTGCAATCCAGCTACCCTGACAAAGCATACCAGGCAATTGTCGCCTCGCTTAAGAACAGCGTACTGACCTCCTTCTACACACCGGACTTCATCCCGCAAACGATTTTTACTGCTCTGGCAAAACAGGGTGTGCAACCCAGGCGCTTCTATGAACCCAGCGCCGGTGCCGGCATATTTATCGATCAGGCGATCGCTTCATTTCCATCACTGACCGGGGTACAGGCAATTGAAAAAGACATCTTATGCGGCAAGCTGCTGAAGGCTATGGCAGCTCATCAACCCATTACTACAGACGTACGCGTCGACGGGCTGGAAGCAACCGGTCCTACCGGCGACCATCAATTCGACCTGGTAGCGAGCAATATTCCCTTCGGTAATTTCCAGGTGCATGACCCATTGTTCCCCGATAAACAGATCAGCGGAAAAATACACAACTACTTCTTTGCGAAAGGACTTGATCGCCTTGCGGACGGCGGGATACTCGCTTACGTTACTACCGACGCCTTCCTGAACAGTCCGTCCAACCGCGATGCCCGCTCCTATTTATTCGCACGTGCCGATTTTATCAGCCTGGCCGTCATGCCGGACAACCTGATGAAAGACACCGGCAATACGGAAGCGCCCAGCCATTTACTGATCGTCCAGAAGAAAGAAGGGAAAAACGGTTTAACCGATACGGAGCAACAATTGGTGGCAACGATGGAACGGCAGGGCCCGTTCGGTAGCTATCCTTATAACTGCTATATCGATCAGCATACCGAACTACTGCTCGGTGATGAGATCACGGAAGGAAAGAATCAATACGGATTAGCGTCCCGGTCGGTATGGCAGCGCGGCGAATTATTCGCTATTGCTGAACGGCTGAATACCATCCTGTCTGCTGACCTGGCAGCACGGCTCGATACCGGTCGTTTTAATGCCATCCGTCTGGCACCGGCCGTGCAACAACAGGCACGCCAACCGCTGACCTTCCTGCCTATGCCCGAAACGTCCAAAGAAAATGCGCAGGTACAGCTCGGCCTTTTCGATACCGTGCAGGCGGACACAGGTAACCGCGCGATGGCCTACCTATCGGAAGAGGATAAAACCATCATTGCCAAAGAGACCGCACGGATCGTCAGTATCATCCGTACTGATGAGCAACCTGCCCATGAAAGCATCGTGATGCTGGTGGGGCAGGCGTTACAAAACAGGCGCTACCTGTACAGGCTCTATTCCAACCTGGCGGAGATCAACCCGCCGAAACACTGGCTGAACGGGGAATCACTCAACGGAGCCATCAACAATATTACCGATCAGCTCCGGTCATACAGCCATCGTTACCGCTACGAAGGCGACCAAACACTGGAACCCTCATTTAATCTCCGGCACACCGACCCCTTTGAACTCCGGGATATCAAAGCCTA
>JAFDZL010000149.1 GCA_018266935.1 Bacteroidota bacterium
CTACCGCGACAGCCTCGGGACTATGCATGTGCTGTTTAAAGCGTTCGACCAGGCGTTGCCGCAGCCTCAACGAAAAGGCGACTAGCGCGGTACCCGCGTTTTTTTGCACCAACTCATATTTCCCATGCCGCAAAAAGCATTGGTAATAGATGTTCTGGTTAGCCAGGTACTTTTTATAATTGAATTCGGCAGGGTTGGCGGGCGGGGCGACCGGCTGGTAATTCGCCGGAATCAGCAGTTCGTCGCCATAATAAAGGTTTTTTGCAGCGCTATCTTTGACCGTGATCAGCAGGTTTCCGCTTGATGGCACTTTTTCCCGGTTTGACAGGTTCTCCTCTGCCTCAGCTGTAAATCGCAATAAGCCATTTTTGAGCTGCGGCTCGGTGCTGATCCTGACCAGCAGGTCATTGGCCGGGATTTTTGAATAATGATCCTTCTTATTCAGATCTATGTAACCTGTCAGCGCCAGCCACCCGGCTATAAATAATATAAGGTGCATTAATGTGCCGCCAAACCATCTCCGCTTGTAAATATGAAAACGATTGTAATTGATATTGAGCAGCAGGAAGGCCGCAATCAGTACCACGAGCAGGATGAATAGCAATAGCATGTTCGCAGACCGGGCAAAATTCAGCCCAAATGCGATGCCAACGATAAACGGGATAAGGAGTATGGCAAACGGGACCTCGCCTTTGTGCCTGGCTATCATATTGGTTAAAGATAGTATTTGCGGTGGAAAGTTAAAAGCGTGCGGTGACTCACCCGGTCATTGCTGCGCTCGACCACCCTCTCTACGCTGCGCGTAAAGAGGGTTTTATGATTATGAATAAATTTAAAACTCCCCTCTTTGCGCCGAAGGCGGAGAGAGGGGCAGGGGGTGAGTAAAATGCAAATGCGGGATTAAGGTTTAGGGCAACCTCATCCCGCATTGCAAAGATCTTATCAATAGTATGTTAAAGCTGTTCGCGAACCTCTAACAGGAATTTCTTAATATTCTCCAATGCGTCAACAACGCGCTGGTTATCCTGTACGTCGCTCATGTTGCGTTTCAGGTGTTCTTTTGCGCCATTCAGCGTATAGCCCTTATCCTTTATTAGGTGGAAAATAATACGCAGCGTTTCGATATCCTCAGGGGTAAAATACCGGTTACCCTTTTTGTTCTTCTTGGGCTGAAGTACATCAAATTCCTTCTCGTAAAACCTGATCAGCGATTGATTTACATCAAAAATCGCGGCCACCTCACCCATGGTGTAATACATCTTGCTGATTTCGTGTTCTTTATACGGCATGCTTCAAATGTAATTATCAATTCTGCATTTTATACGGCGCAAGGTTGCTAAAGTTCTGATAAATATAAAATTGTGGAAAACTTTATGTAATTTAACTCTTATATTCAATTGCCCGTATAAAGAGAATCCGATGCTGTCGCCATTTTGAGAAACGTGTTGGTTTGAAAAGAAGGTGTATATTGTTCCGCTAATTTAATTTATGACTAGACTTTTGTTGTCGTGCGCCGCTGTACTGTGGCTTGCGAATATTGTCCACTCCGAACCTGCTGATTCTTCAGCGGTCATCTCTTCCTCAAAACATATTTACCAGTTCGTCTTCAACTCAAAAATGAAGCGCGTAGAGGTGAAAGAAAGCCTGAACGACAATTATCAATGTGTAGCGCAGGATGCTAAAATACCCATTGTGGAGAGTTATAACGACGAGATCACCATCGACGAAATAAACTGCAAGGTTGATAACCGCACACCGAGGGATTTTAAACCGGAGTACTCGTATTATTCCGTTGGGGATATATTTTATTCAGATTCGCGCATTTGCTATTTCCCGGTTTACCTGCCCACCAAAACCAGCAAAGCGAGTGTAACCTTCGGCGAAACGCTCATCGATCCGAGGTATTTCACATCAGTGTATTTTTCGGATGAGACAAAGGTTTCTGAACGGGAGATCACCTTCATCATACCGCGCTGGATGAAGGCTGAGCTAAAGGAATATAACTTTTCGGGCTTTGATATTAAAAAGACCGAAACCTATGACAAGGGCGAAGACGCGGACGTGGTCACTTACACCGCGCGTAACCTGCCTGCCATGTCGAACGAAGATAACAGTCCGGGTCCGACCTACCTGTACCCCCATATTATGGTGCTTTGCAAATCGGCGAGCGTTAAGGACCAGAACTTCACCTATTTCGCTACACTGGACGATCAGTATGCCTGGTACCGGGAGTTGGTTAAAGGTATCAATAACGATAATGCAGTCATCAGCGCAAAAGCGAAGGAAATAACCGCCGGGCTGACCAACGATATGGACAAGATCAAGGCCATATTTTATTACGTACAGGACAATATCCGTTATATCGCTTTTGAGAATGGTATAGCAGGCTTTAAACCCGAAAAGGCCGACGAAGTTTTGCGCAAAAAATACGGTGATTGCAAAGGCATGGCCAACCTGACCAAATCGCTGCTGGTGTCGCTGGGATATGACGCCCGGCTATGCTGGCTGGGTACCAACCACATCGCTTATGATTACCAAACCCCTTCAATAGCTGTGGATAATCACATGATCTGCGCCCTGAATTATAAAGGCAAAATGATGTTCCTGGACGCCACCGAAACTTACCTCGGGCTGAACGAGTATGCCGAACGTATCCAGGGCCGCCAGGTGCTGATAGAGAACGGCGATAAATACATACTGACACATATACCATTTGCCGCAGTGATGCAAAACTTTGATCACGAGACCAGTACGCTCACGATTAGCGGGAATGCGCTTACAGGCACCGTCAACCACCTCTGGAAAGGCGAGGATAAAGAAGGCGTGCTCAGCGGCCTGAACAGTATTAAAAAGGAAAAGACCGATGAAGCGATGCTGAAATTCCTGTCGAACGATAATAGTGACTATGAGATCACCAACCTGAAACTATCGAGCATGGACAATCCCGACAAGGATCTGACCGCGAGCTATAATCTGAATTTCAAGAACGCGGTGTCATCCTTCAGCAAGGATTATTACATCGATCTCGATCCTAAAAAGGAATTTCTGAATTCGGGCATCAAGATCGGCGA
>JAFDZL010000014.1 GCA_018266935.1 Bacteroidota bacterium
TACGTGTGGTAAATATCATTATTCGGTAAACAACAACTGAACTATTTTGTGGATTAGTTTATTTTTGATTTTGATATGAAAATACTTAAGCCGTTTCTTATCACTCTGCTGTTTTCGGCGTTGGTATCGGTTTGCCATGCCCAGCAAAATTTCCTCAACATCACAAATTACCGCGCCTACTACGGCTGGGCGCACAATTACCCGCAGGACTGGATCATACTGCGCCGCTTTGAAAATAACAAGCGGGATTACCTGCTGCTGGTGAATCCCCAAACGCTGCAAACGAGGATCAACGAAACCAGCTTTTACCAGGTGCAGGAAATGACCTTTCCGCAAACCCGTGTAAAGTTCAAAGGCACTCCTTACATTAAAGCAATCGCACAGGCGGAAAAGCAATCGGTGACCATACAAGACGCCGGGATAGAGAAGGGCATTCCCTCTGAAACAGGTATCAGCCTGACAGCTGATTTATGCCCCTCGCATAAACCGCTTGACCGCCGCATTTTCACCGATATGATCAGCGAATTCCAGAAGGTAGAAAAACCCGCCCCGGTGGCGCTCTCGGTAAGCGGCCTGTGGATGCTGGCGCATACAGCGGATATTCAATGGCTGAAGAAGCTGCGCGACGCTGGCGATATCCGCATTACCTGGGTGAACCATTCCTACAACCACCGGGTCAGCGCTAAAGCGCCGCTCAAGGAGAATTTCCTGCTCGAGCCCGGCACCGACATCGAATATGAAGTTTTAGCCACCGAAAAGCTGATGCTGAAAAATGGCCTGGTGCCTTCCTGTTTTTTCCGCTTCCCGGGATTGATATCCAACCAGCAGTTGGTCTATAAGATCACCGATTATGGCCTGATCCCCATCGGGTCGGATGCCTGGCTGGCCAAAGGTCAGCATGCGCAAAACGGCAGCATTGTGCTGATACATGGCAACGGCAATGAGCCTGTCGGGGTGCGGGATTTCATCAACCTGCTGCGCTCCAAAACCAAACAGATCTCCGAAAAACAATGGCTGCTGTATGACCTGAGCAGCACGGTGGAGGATGAGGAGAAGCAGGGGGAGTAAATTGGCAATACCTGGTTTTTTTTGTCACATTTCGATGTCGGTAAGCGTCTCATTGTAAACCGATTTCCAAATGAAAAGAATATTTACGCTTATCGCCGTATTTGTTTCTTTAACGGCGCTTGCCCAATCGAATGTGAGTGATAAGGCCGCAGAGGCTTTTCAGAAAAAAGACTGGAAAACAGCTATCCAATTATTTAAGACATACAGGCAAAACAATTCGTCGGATATTGGCAGTTTGCTGTACCTGGCTTACTCGGAAGCCAATCTTCAGGACTATAAAGCGGCTATTCCGTACGCCGACTCGGTCATGTTGCTTTCGGGGCAGCCCAATAACCAAAACCAGGCGCGTCTCGTCTTAGCCCGAAGCTATGCAGCTCTGAACAATAAAGGCCAGGCGATGCAATACCTCGAAGATGCGGCTGTGCATGGTGCCAACTTTTATAACCGCTTAAGTGATACTATTTTTTCAATGTTACGCAGCGATGAAAAGTTCAAAAAAATAACTGAACAAATGAAGGTTAACTCAGCACCTTGTCAATATGACGAAAGGTACAAAAAACTCAATTTCTGGCTGGGGATATGGGAAGTTTATATTGGTAATAATTTTGAAAATAAAGTCGCCATTGATACCATTACGCATGGGCCGGGCGATTGTGCCATATTCGAAAATTTCGTATGGACCGGCGGGGGTAGCTATAAAGGGCGCAGTATGACATTTTTTGACCCCTCAACCCAAAAGTTCCGCATGTGCTGGGCGGGGTCAAGCGCCGATATTCGCAATTTTGAAGAGATCAAAAACGAGCCCAACATGATACAATTCCTGGCCATTACCAATGCGCCCGGAAACCAGTTGGTGCACCGCAGAATGACTATAAGCTACAATCCTTCAGATGGCTCGGTGCACCAGTTCATCGAAAATTCATTCGACTTCGGCCGCACCTGGGAAGTAGATTTTGATGCAATGTTCAGGAAGGTAAAATAACAGCGCCTGAAGAAGTAAACGCGGCAGCCTATTTTGAGGCCTTTAAGGCTTCACTGATCGCAGGAACCAGCTTGGCATTAAGCTCCTTCTCGCTCCCTGCTTCCGAGGTACTTCCCCCAAGCGTATAATATTTGATTTTCCCTTGTTTATCGACGACAATCGTTGTCGGGAAACCAAAAACATGGTAAATGCCTTTGCTAATATCCGAAGACTTATCGGCAATGTTCGTATCGAAAAAGGCATTATCAACGACATATTTTTTCAGATCATCCTCCGTTTCGCGTGCTATTGAAATAAAAGTGACGTCCTTGTCAAACTGTGCCGCTATCTTCTTCAAAGCGGGCGCTTCTGCATGGCACGGCGCACAGGCGATAAACCAGAAATTCAGCACGACCACCTTTCCTTTCAGATCGCTCAGGCGGATGCTTTTGCCGTCGACAGTCTTCGCCGTAAAATCAGGCGCCTGAACGCCAACCAGGCAGCCGGAAGTATTAACATCCAGTAAGGTTTGCTTTGGACAGTTGGCTAAAGCGGTATCGTATTCGCTTTGGGCGCGGAGGCTGGTTGCAGTAAGCAATGCGGCGATTGCTATCGCTGGAATGATTATGTTTCTTTTCATAGGATTTTTAGAAATCGCAAGTTAACATTTCACAAACAAAAAAGGCACCGCCTTCCGACGATGCCTTTTGCTTTATGCTTTCAGCTTTCTGCTTAGTAACGGTAATATTCCGGCTTGAACGGCCCGTTCACCGGTACGCCGATATATTCGGCCTGGTGCGGATCCAGTTCTTCCAGTTCCACGCCGATCTTGGCTAAGTGCAGGCGGGCAACTTTTTCGTCTAAATGCTTTGGCAGGGTATAAACCTTGTTTTCGTATTTATCACTGTGCAGCCAAAGCTCCAGCTGTGCCAGGGTTTGGTTGGTGAACGAGTTGCTCATCACAAAGCTGGGGTGACCGGTAGCGCAGCCCA
>JAFDZL010000150.1 GCA_018266935.1 Bacteroidota bacterium
CATCGATTACTTTCTGCACTTCATGATAATCCACCTTCTCAACCAGGTAAGCTTGCCCCTTGCCGGCATCATCCCAGGCGTCGCTGCCGTCATCGGCAACTTTCATCCGGCCGTAGTGTAGTGCGTAATACTTTGAATAACCTTTTATAGCTACCAACACGGCGGTTTCATCCCAGCTCATGCGGCCGGCGGAATCTTCCTTAGCCATCGGGATCGATATGCGGAAGACATCTTTGGTCGGGTCATTTTTGATCGCCTGGTTATGGATCAGCGGCAAACCCACGTGTATCTTCTGCCCTATTTCAAATCCACTCAAAATGATCTGCGTAGGCCAGTTTGCATAAACATTCTGAGACGCTTTGGCATCCTTCATCACGTTAAACTCAAAGCCTGAAGGAAATTTCCCGGCCATGCACACCAGCAGCTTTACTTTTTTCGCCACAAGCGCTTTCCCGCTCAATTTAGAATATTGATCGCCGGTTGTACTTAACAGGTTTGACAGATTGGTCAGGAAACCGACGGTAACAATGGTAACGCTATGATCGGGCTGGCTTGCCAATACCTTGCGGTAAAGCTTTACCGCATCCCAGGCTTCAGCGTTGTTTTTGATCTTATGAGGATATTTGGCTAACAAAGTATCCGTCCAGTGCTGCCAGTCGCGCAGCTCAAGCGCATAGTCCTTCGGCACACCGACCGGAATATTCGGTCTCCGGAAATAGGTGTTGAACACATTCAGCACGCCGGCTACCCCTTCGTATTTGGTACTGGCCATCGTCGCCAGGATATGTGCTTGTCCGCTATCGGCCAGGGCATGTAAAATGGTAATAGCGCCGGTATCGTCATAATCGGGCCCCATGTCGCTATCGAAAATGATATTGACGGGCTTTTTATGCTGGGCGTTTACATTCAATGCAAACAGGCAGCATAGGCAAAGGAAAAGTAGTTTATAATTCATATGACCTATAATCGGAACTTACTAAATTATTATTTTTAACTGATCAACATGAGCTTTTTTAATTCAGGGTTGGTAACAAATTTGTAGCCTTTACATCCAATTATAAAACTGATCTTTCTATGCTAAGCATTAGGCACATTGAAAAACAATATGCGGGGCACAAAGCGCTTACCGATGTCAGCCTCGAGGTTGAATCGGGGCAAATATTCGGACTGCTCGGGCCGAACGGCGCCGGTAAAACCTCGCTCATCCGCATCATCAACCAGATCACCGCTCCCGACTCCGGCGAAATCTACTTCAACGGCGAAAAGCTCAATCCATCCCACATCGAACGCATAGGCTATATGCCCGAAGAACGCGGCCTCTACAAAAAAATGGAAATAGGCGAACAGATGATCTACTTAGCGCGCCTGAAGGGACTGAGCCGTGCCGAAGCAACGAGCCGGCTGAAAACGTGGTTCAAAAAGCTGGATATGGAAAGCTGGTGGAAAAAGAAGATCGAAGAGCTTTCCAAGGGCATGCAGCAAAAAGCGCAGTTTGTCGCAACCGTTCTGCACGAACCCGACCTAATCATCCTGGATGAACCGTTCAGCGGCTTCGACCCAGTAAATGCGGAGCTCATCAAAGATGAAATTCTGGAGCTAAACCGTAACGGCGCCACGATCCTTTTCTCAACCCACCGGATGGAATCCGTCGAAGAACTGTGCGACTCGATAGCACTTATCAATCTTTCGCATAAAATGCTCGATGGCCGGATCAAAGCGATCAAGAACGCTTACCGCAACGAGACCTACCTGGTTGAATACATTGGTCAACACCTGGATGCAAACGCACAGCAGCCCTACGAAGTGATGGACGAAATACAGGGTGAGGATGACAGTTATACGCTAAGGGTCAAGCTGAACCCCGGCAAAAACTCCAATGACGTGCTGCAATACCTGCTGCCCAAAGTACATATCAATATGCTGAAAGAAGTGATTCCCAGCATGAACGAAATATTTATTGAACGTGTAAATAAAAAATCTGCCTGAGCCATGAATAAGATATTACTGATCATACAACGGGAATACGTTACCAGGGTTAGGAAACGCTCGTTCATTATCATGACCATGCTGGTGCCGGCTTTGATCGCCGGTATGTTTGGCACAATAGCGTACCTCGCCAACAATAAGGATAAAACAGTGCATATCGTGAATGTGTACGATAAAAGCAACGCATTTAAGGATAAGTTTACCAGTACAAAAACATTAAAATTTCAATATCCGGCCGAATCTCTTGATGCTGTAAAGGCCGCGTTGGCTGACGAGGATATGGTGCTGGTGATTCCTAAAAATAAAAAAGACAGCGCCGAGCTCTTCTCGAAAAAGAAGAACACGCTTGCTCTTTCCGACGATATCCGCCAACAAATGAACAATATTGCGTCGGGCGATAGCCTCGTGAAAATTGGCATCGACACAGCAAGACTGCACAGCGTAAAGAGCAATATCGGCGTTAAAACAACTGAAATTACCGCTGCAGGCGAGAAGAGCGCAGGGATCGGTGCGGCCTATGTCCTGGCTTTTGCCGGTGCTATAATAATTTATATGTCGATCTTCATCTACGGCGCCCAGGTGATGCGTGGTGTGATCGAAGAAAAAACCAGCCGTATTATCGAAGTGATCGTATCATCGGTAAAACCATTTCAGTTGATGGCGGGCAAAATTATCGGTGTGGGGTTAGTGGGGCTCACCCAGTTTTTGATTTGGATTACGCTGTCAACATTCATCAGCTATGCAATGGGCATCAGCTCAGGCGTCAGCGGGCAGGTTCTTGCTTTTATGCATAGTCTTGGTGCTAACGCGGGTCGTGAATTGTTCTTTTTTGTCTTTTACTGGCTCACCGGCTTCCTGTTCTACAGCTCGCTGTTTGCAGCAGTTGGTTCAGCGGTGGACAGTGAGACGGAAACACAGCAATTTATGTTTCCCATTACGTTGCCATTGCTGTTCACGTATTTACTGTCCGTCTCCTACCTGTTCCAGGCCCCCGACAGCACGCTCGCTCAATGGCTATCGATTATTCCGCTGTCCGCACCCGTTGCCATGATGGTGCGCATTCCGTTTGGTGTGCCCGACTGGCAGCTGGCGTTGTCCATGTGCCTGATGGTAGTTGGTTTCCTGTTCACTACTTATGTCGCGGCAAGAATATACCGCGTCGGTATTTTGATGTACGGGAAAAAGACCAATTTCAAGGAGCTTGCGAAATGGTTCTTTTATAAAGAATAGGCCTCACCCCAACCCCTCTCCAGGTGGAGAGGGGCTTTTATATATTCTTAGTCCAATGGATTATTTATTTTAGGGGCATGGACAACCGCTATGCCGTGATGGACCTCGGCACCAATACCTTTCACCTACTGATTGCTGAAGGGACCATGAAAGATTTTAAGGTCATCATCCATGAACACATCGCGGTCAAGATCGGCGAGGGTGGGATCAATAAAAACGTTATCACTGAAGCTGCGTTCCAGCGAGGGTTGGAAACGGTGAGAAATTTTAGTGAGCTGATCAAAGCCAATAACGTTGGGCGAAACAGGTGTATAGCCACGTCCGCTCTCCGCAATGCTTCAAACGGAAAAGATTTTATCGACCGGGTTAAAACGGAAACGGGGATAGGCATCGAAATCATCAACGGCGAACAGGAAGCGACTTTTATTTATGAGGGGATCAGGGCCGCGGGAACTTTGTCCGCACGAAATTCGCTCATCATGGATATTGGCGGTGGTAGCATTGAATTCATTATCGGGAATAATGAAAAAATGGTTTGGAAGCAAAGTTTTGAGATCGGCGCGGCGCGGCTGATGGAGCGCTTCCACCATACCGACCCTATTCCGCCGGCATCGGTTGAGGCATTGGATCTTTATCTTGAAAATACGCTGGCGCCCTTGTTTGATGCCGTAAAAGAAAATCCCGTTCATCAATTGATCGGCTCTTCAGGCTCATTCGAAACTTTTGCAGAATTGGCCGCAAGACGACGCGACGATAACTTCGACCTGGAAATGGTAAAAAACTATGTTTTTGACTACGAAGACCTACTGTACGTGACCGATGAAATGATCATATCCAACCACGCCGAACGCGAAGCAAACGAACTGATCATACCCATCCGCACCGATATGATCGTCGTGTCTTCTGTGGTTACCCGGTACGTAATGAGTCGCCTGGGCACAAGGAATGTGGCACTGTGCACATGGTCGCTGAAAGAGGGTGTGCTGGCGGAGATGATGGCCTAAATGCCATAATAACAAGTCGAGAAGCCGATCAATAATATAAGCACAATGCTTAAAATGAAGGTTTTTCTGAATTTTTCAAAAATGGCCGCTAATAACAGGCAGACAAACAGGTGCAAACCTAAATATATAGCATACGGTATTGAGAAGTCTAAGCCTCGTGTGAAGTTCAACCGGCAATAAATGTTATAACCTATCATCAGTAATAAGTTGCCGCCATAAATTAATGTTTTAATTGCCGTTGTTTGCCTGTTGTTTTCCTGCATGGCTTAATGCACGTTAAAAGTCGAGCCGAGGAATATTATACACGTTGAAAATCCTATAACCAAGACAATAACAGCGCTAAAAAACCATTCCCATTTCCTTAATATGAGGGAAAGGATCAGCGCAATAAAAACATGAAGACCAACAAGCACGCAGTCGATTACTATTCCCCCGTCAACCAGCCGGCAAAGCAGGGTATAAACAACTAATCCCAACACGTTAAATCCCACTACCTTCCACCTGTTTTCGGACCTTTTTTCTTGTTCTTCTTCATTCATGATACTGCCATTTCGCTTTGTATCTGTTTCAGGTAATTGATCTTATCGTCCCGGTAGAATAAGTTCATTGTTTCAAAAGGAATAATATGCATGTCTTTGTTGACGATGTGAACGCATGATTTCTTAATAGCTCTCACATCAAAATTATGGGCATCTATAAATTGCATAATAATAATGCGAAACAGGTTTTCGTAAGCTAGCTCCGGTGCATCGATCTGAGGCAGGCAGCACATGATCGACTTCAAATGATCGCCTGCCTTATCAACCGAATTACCCGTGCTGAACATCTTTAGCAGGTGCTGCTTCAACTGTTCATCCTGCTCATACACGATGGTATTTTTTGAATTATCCAAAAGGTCGTCCGGGTTTATAAGCCTGGTAAGCGGAAAGGCCATCGGGCCGAGTTTTAACGCGTAACCCATCACCAATGCATCGGGGTTGCAAGGCACGGGAATAAGATCATGTTTATTAAAAATGTTTGTTTGCTCCAGTATAGCCGCTCGTACTTCGGTTAGCGTACAACGATCAGTATCTGTATTGAAGTTCTCTAATCTTCCCGCTTGTTGTGTGGGCTGGAAAGTAACCCCGCGAACGCAGCGCTGTTTTAACGCGTATTCTATGATAGCGCCGATCTCATCCATATTGAGGCCTTTTTGCAACGTAACTACCAGCGTTGTGGACAGGTTGTACTTGTTCAAATGCTCAATTGCCTTTTTGCGCACTTCGCGCAGATCTTCTCCGCGCAGTTGCTCCAGCACTTCTTTTTTGAAAGAGTCAAACTGAAGGTATATTTCAAAATCGGGCATGTAAGTCGCCAGCTTTTGCACAAAGGCTTCATCCTTCGCTAACCTGATACCGTTGGTATTGACCATCAGGTGCCTGATGGGTTTGCGCTTGGCAATGTCGAGTATCTCAAAAAAATCGGGATGGACTGTCGGCTCGCCTCCGCTGATTTGCACCACATCCGGCTGGCCCTCATTGGCCACGATCACATCCAGCATCTGTTCGATTTCTTCCAGCGTACGATGCCGTCCGTAATGCGGCGATGACATAGCATAACATGTAGGGCAGCTCAGATTACAACGATCAGTAACTTCTATAATGGTTAGACAGGAATGTTGTTCGTGGTCCTGGCATAGCCCGCAGTCATACGGGCAACCGAAATGCGTTTTGGTATTAAACTTCAAAGGCATCTCACTCCGCTTCGCATAGTTCCTGCAGTTCTTATAATAATCTATATCCGTCGCGATCAGCACCTTTTCAAAACCATGCGCGCGGCAGGTTTGAAGCATATACACTTTGTCATCCTCAAAAACGATCTTGGCATCGACCCTTTTAAGGCAGGTTGAACAAATACTTTGTGTAAAATCGTAATAGATATAAGGGCGTTCAGGCATAAAACCTCGGTTTAGATAATTTTGAAGGATATAAAAATACTTTGTAATAATACAAAATACCCGCTAAACATGCCAGTTGTATAGTTGATAACCCGAAGCTGAAAAAATAGTCCGGCTTAATAAATTCGATAAGAAAACGAAAAACAAGGTAGGAAATCATCATTAGTTTGAATCTTGATCTGTCCGCCAATTGATGTCGCTTTTCAAATAAAATCAGTCCAAACCAAAGCGATATCCAAAAAATGATCTCGTATAGATTCGTCGGGTGTCGGCGCGTGCCATCCCCAAAATCTATGGCCCAGGGCAAATTTGAAGGAATTCCATAAGTGCCGTCCTCCAGCCCGGCGAAAAAACAGCCGACGCGTCCAATGATCATTCCTAATATGATTGGGTAAACCATTAGATCGCCTGAAGAGACCGAGACATGAATGATCCTCTTTGTGATCTCCACCCCGATCAATCCGCCTAAGAATCCACCTACAATCGTTTTGTTTCCCATGAAATAAATAAAGCTCATTTGGTGTAATAAAGCCGGTTTTTCAAATACGCCAACCAGGTGCGAACCTAAGAACGCGCCGATCGCCGCACCAATGAAAATTAAGAAGCGGTTTTCGGAAGTAATAGCATCCCCGCTTCGCTTTCGAAGGTAAACGTAGTATCTGTAGCCGAGAAAGTATGACAGCGTTTCGCAAATGAAATGAACCGGAATAGACGATCGGCCGAAGGGAATATTTACAGGAAAATGCAAACGATTTTTATTTGTCAATATAGCGGTTTCTTACTAAATCAAAGCAACCTTTGTATATTGCAATGCTTAATACCACAGCCTTTATGAAAACAAAGTTCGTCGTACCCCTATTTTTCATTGCGCTTACCTTATCGGCACAGGCCCAAAGGAAACGTAAACCTCAAATAGTTGACACGATCGTATCCAATTATCAGCCCGCCGATCTTTTTTCGCCGATGTTCTATTCAGAAAAAGGGACTGACACACACGCCGCTCACGGCGAACCCGGACCGAAATACTGGCAAAACCGCGCGGATTACCAGATGAGAGCTGCCATCGATACGGTTACCAAAACATTAAGCAATGACGAAACCATCGATTATACCAATAACAGCCCTGATGCGCTGCAATACCTGTGGCTGCAGCTCGATCAGAACACGTATAAAAAAGATGCCCGCTCTAATTTCTATACCGATTTCACAGGCGCTAAAGCGCAGCACACGGATGGCTACCAGATCGAATCGCTAACGATAGAACAGGATAAAGGCAGTACGAAAGGCAATTATGTCATTAATGATACCCGTATGCAGGTACGTCTTGCAAAGGCATTACCGGCGCATGGCCGCATCAGGCTGCATATTAAATACCATTATACCATACCCGCAGCTTTCGGCGGCCGTACGGACTATTCCGATACCAAAAATGGCAAGATATACGAAATAGCCCAATGGTTCCCCCGCATGTGCGTCTATGACGACAGCCACGGCTGGGATACGCTGCCTTTCCTCGGAAGCGGCGAATTTTACCTGGAATATGGTAACGTCGATTATTCGGTGACGGTGCCCTGGGATATGATCGTAGCCGGTTCGGGCGAATTGGTTAATCCGGCTGAAGTTTTAACGCCAAAGGAGATCAGCAGGCTGTCTTCGGCCCGAAATAGCGATAAAACCATCATGATACGCGATGCCAGCGAGGTTACCGACCCGGCATCACGGCCGAAACACAGCGGCACGCTTACCTGGCATTTCAAAATGTTCAACACACGGGACGTAGCTTTCGGCGCCTCACGGGCCTACGTGTGGGATGCCGCAAGAGTGAACCTGCCGGGCGGTAAAAAATCGCTGGCTATGTCCGTTTATCCTATCGAAAGCGTAGGCGACACGGCCTGGGGCCGCGCGACGGAGTACCTGAAAAAATCAATCGAATATTTCTCTGAAAAATGGTTCACTTATCCATGGCCGGTGGCTGTTAACGAGGCGGGCATAGCGGGGGGTATGGAATATCCCGGAATCATTTTTGACGGAATTACCGATAAAAAAGGCGAATTATACTGGGTAACGGCGCACGAGATCGGTCATAACTGGTTTCCGATGATCGTCGGGTCGAATGAACGCCGGCATGCTTTTATGGATGAAGGCTTTAATACCTTTATCGACGTTTATGCGGCTGATAACTTTAATCACGGCGAATATGCGCCAAAACGGGATAGCGAATATGCTCCCGGAGGCGGAAACCCAGCAGATGAGATCGTTCCGATCATTCTTGACCCGAACGCTCCCACGATTATGACCGCGGCTGACGCCGTAACCGAAAAATATCGCCATCCTATAGAATACTTTAAGCCGGCGTTCGGCCTGGTTTTGCTGCGCGAACAAATATTGGGTCCGGACCGGTTTGATTACGCTTTCAGGAATTATATCCACCAATGGGCGTTCAAACATCCGCAGCCTGACGACTTTTTCCGTTCGATGGATAACGGCGCGGGAGAAGATCTGTCCTGGTTCTGGAAAGGTTGGTTTTATAACAATCTAAGGCTTGATCTTTCACTGGTAGGTGCAGAATATGTGAACAATGATCCGAAACAAGGCCTTAAAGTTACCGTCGCCAACCTCGACCAAATGGCTATGCCCTTTACCGTGGAAGTAAAACTGAAGGATGGCGGTAAACAGCGCATCAGCGTGCCCGTTGAAGCATGGCTACAGAATAATATTACGTCGTTTATTGTCCCAACTACCAGCCCGGTAAAAAGCGTAGTCGTTGACCCGGATAACGCCCTGCCCGATGCGAATCGCGGCAACAACGGTTTTATGTTCAAATAGCGTTAAAGGTTGGCGAACCAGCCAAAGAATGCCGGAAAAATTCCGATTAGGAATTGCAGTATGCCCAGGGCAAATAACGCCAGGCCTGCATACCAAAGCGGTTTTTTCTTTGCGAGCAAAGACACAGCGGACAACGATATGGCAATCTGAAAAAATGTAACGGCGCGCGCCAGCAGCATATCTTTTTGTAGCTCCTTTTGCGATTCGTCTTCGAATTCCCGCGCCTCCTTTTGTATTTCCTTCTGGTCGTCTTTCAATTTCGCTTTCCGGGCCTCGGCGGCGCCCGACTTAGCCGTGTCGGCCTTAGCAGGACCCTTCAGCTGCAACACAACATCAGCTACCTCCGCTTTTACGCCCTTGGAATTGTAGTATGACCACCTGTCCGAAGCCTTGATTTGGTAGATCAGGGCCTCATTTGAGGCATGCCCCGCCATCAGGCTGCTCACAGCAGCGAACGCCGCCATAAACGCCGTCGATATAGCCACCATCATCGACCAGCGGCTGTGGTTCTCATGAGCTGCCTCATGGATGTGTTCGTGCAAGTGCTCAGTCGGTACTTCAGGTGCTTCCATATTTTTGTTTGAACGGGATTGTGAAGTAAATTTAATGAAATTCCCGGTTTATTAAACTAGTCTTTTCAGCTGCTGGTAAAGCTTTTCCGTCGGCAGGCCAACCACATTCGTATAGGAACCACTGATCCGGTCGATACCAATCAAACCTATCCATTCCTGGATACCATAAGCACCGGCCTTGTCCAAAGGCTGATATTTTTCGACATAAAAGCGTATCTCGCCGTCCGTCAGCTTGCGGAAGAACACTTCCGAGATATCATGAAACAGGTTGAATTGATGTTTATGCAACAGGCATACGCCGGTAACCACGCGGTGCACTTTTCCTGAAAGCGTTTGAAGCATCCTGACCGCATCTTCAGCATTTTCGGGCTTACCCAATATTTGCCCATCGACGGCCACGATGGTATCGGCGGTAAGTACGATCTCATCAGTTATAGACTCATCAAAAGCTTTGGCTTTCTTTTCGGCGATATAAACCGCTATTTCTTCGGGGGAAAGTCCATCAGGGTACGATTCATCCACGTCCTTTAAAACAATGCGAAAATCAATATCCATCAGGCGCAACAATTCCTGCCGGCGCGGCGATTTAGACGCAAGAATTATTTTAGGAAGATTGTTCAAATCGTAAATCCAAAAATCGTAATTCGTAAATCCGTTTACCAGCTATACGCCTGGTCATTCATCCACTTGCCCTGCACCTTCAGCACTTTTTCGATCACATCGCGCACCGCACCCTTACCGCCGGGCAACGGTGAAATATACTGGCTAATAGCTTTGATCTCCTCTGCCGCGTCGGCCGGGCAAACAGCCAGGCCGGCCAGTTTCATGGCTTCCAGGTCGGTGATGTCATCGCCCATGTACATCGCACTCAACGGACCAACATGTTTTGATTCCAGGTAGGAACGGAAATTGTCCGCCTTTTTATGCGCGCCGACATAAACATCCTCTACGCCCCAGTTTTTCAGGCGATGGATCGGAATTTTTGATCGGCTGCCTGAGATGGCGCAGACGTTGTAACCGCATTTGGCCGCTAACTGCAGCGCGTACCCATCCTTGATATTGAACGTCTTGAACTGCTCACCCCGGTCGGTAACGTGGATGCAACCATCCGTTAACACACCATCCACATCGAAGATGAACGTAGTAATATCTTTTAATTTATTTAAGAAGGATTCCACCGATTGTTAAAGATGATTACACCGATTATGGGAAAACTTTGTAAATGTCCTTACGGTGTGCTATGCGAACAAACTCAACAATATTATTTTCTATAAATAGACCAATCCTGTAATCGCCTATTCTGATCCTAAATGCCAGGTGATGGCCTTTTAATTTCTTCAAATTTTTGATTACCGTAATATTAGGGGCTGATTCTACTGCTTCAATAACCTCAGCCACTTCTTTCTTGATTGAAGCTTGGTTGATTTTGTCCAGATCTTTCAGAAAACGGCCGGTAAATTCCGTTATCATGATCAGGAACGGAGTTTTTTCATTACCTCTTCACGGGATACCTTTTCACTGCGATCAGCTTCTTTCATCATCAACAGCAACCCCATATCTTCTTTTTCCTCATCGGTAATGATTTGGGAATCAATTTTCATTTTGGCTAACAAATCTGTAATGATCCTGGCTTCGTCTCTGGTCTTCGGCGTAATAACTATGCTTTCCATAGCACAAAATTAACCATTAAAATGCCCACTGCCAACTCAAAACTGCAAACTGCCTATTGGTTATCCCGCCATTCATATACCCAGGCCGATTGTATCTGCTCCAGGTGGCCCTCATTCGAGTCCTCGCGCCTACCCTTAAAATTCGGCAGGCTTAGTACCCACTCCAGCAGATCGGTAAAGCGGATGCGGTATATTTTCGACTCATCAAAATCATCGCCGAACTTTTCGTAAAGCTCTATGGCAATGTCCTCGTAATCGTTCCAGTTGATTGGCAGTGCATATTTGTCGTCTGTCATTTTTTTGTTGTACGTTTTACGTGCTACGTTATACGTTATGTTTTTCGTTTGCAATGATAATACGTACAACGTAAAACGTCGAACGTATAACCCTTCTTAGTGTCCCAGGAAACCCGATTGATCAGGCAGTCTCACTTCTATATCTCCGTCAATCACTACGCACTGGCAACCCAGGCGCGAATTGATGCGCGGGTTCACCGCCCGGTCGATAAAATCCTCTTCCTTATCCGAGATTTCCTGTATGTTATCCATGCCTTGTTGCACATAAACATGGCAGGTACTGCATCCGCAAACCCCGCCGCAATTGTGCTGCAGTTCGATACCGTTTTCCAAACAAACGTCCAAAACAGACTCGCCCTCGGCAATAGGCAGTTCCACAGGTTCCTGCCCCGCCTCCTCAAAGCTGATCTTTAATTTATAGATGTCCATTGGCGCAAAAGTAATAAAATTATGCGCCGGCAGTCCCGCCATTATCCATTTTGATAATCAACTGACTTAACAACTCATAAACCCGTCGCAGATCGGGGTTTTGCGCCAATAATTGCAGGTGAGCAGCCATGGTTTTCTCATCGTTCCGCACCGCTGGACCCGTCTGTACGTCCTTAGGCAGATGTTCCTGGACCTTCCGGGCGGTCTCTAAGATCAGGGGCCGGAGCATACTAAAATCCAGGTTATGCTCGCGCAACAATTCACCGGCTGCATAGTACAGGTAATTGGGGAAATTACAGGCGAAAACCGCGGCCAGGTGCAGTATTCTTCGCTGTTCTGAGTTGACCCGGTAAACGTTATTGGAGACGGTTCGTGCCAGTTCTTCGAGCTGTTTGGTTATATCAGCCGTTGCGCCTTCAACACATAGCGGAACTGTCCAAAAATCCAGCTCCTTAGTTTTACTGAATGTTTGGAGCGGGTAGAATACACCTGCGTTGGGTGTGTATTGTTCTATTTCTTCTAACGATGTCGAACCTGACGTATGTACGATCAATTTGCCATATTTTGCCAGTTTTTGAGCGATGTCGGCAATTGCATCATCTTTTATGGCAATGAGAAAAAGATCGGTATTGGGGTCGATCGCATCCAGCGCATCGATAGGTTCGGCTTTCACATTATAGGCTACCATGGCCGCATGCTGTATATCCCGGCTATAGACCTGCACAATGTTGTGACCTACGTTTGCGAACGCCGCGGCGATGTGTGTGGCGACATTGCCGGAACCGATGATGGTGATGCGCATAGATGATGAAATGCCCAAACTTACGAAGTTTCGTAAACTTCGTAAGTTTCTCGTGGGATCAGGTCGTCTTCAACTCTTTATTCCTCCTGAAGATCGCCAGCAGGAAGCCGATAACCATGATGATGGTACCCGACCAGAAGAAATTGATATAAGGAAAATCGATGGCCTTCATCACGATGTAAGGGCGTGCGTTTTCGGGTTGCTGGTAAACCATGATCTGGATCTTACCCTTATCAGGGAGTATTTTAGAGAAACGCAGTTTCAATCCCGCGTCGTCCACCTTGCGCGAGAACTCGAAACCATTGCCGTCTTTAATCATGAAAACCGGCTCAGCGTCATAGCTTTTGCCATTAGAAAATACTTTCAGCAGGGCGCCTACCGCTATATCGTTCCCGCTCAGTTTGATATTTTCCACTTTGGCGTTTTTATCCACACCTGCAAGGATCATATAACCATCCCGAAAATGAATGGTATCACCTACCGCAACCTCGTGGGCGACGGGCGGATCGTAGTTCTTGTCATCCGCCGCTTCGCTGTGCGCGGTGGTATCGTCCTGGGGCTGATCGTCCATTCGGATCGGCGCCATCGTAACGTGCGTATAAAGGTCGTGGAAAAGGTAATGCTTGGTATCCGGCGACGAGATCAGGCCCATTTTGCTGTTAGCCTGCGAATTGGGCTTCAGCATAAATTCATCTTTTACTTTGCCATTGGCGTCAACCTGTTTATAGTCAACCTTGAAATAATGGTTCGGCATGGATATCGAATCGCCCATATAAGTAACCAGGTAATCACCCATTTTCACCGGTTCGTTGCGGCGCAGCAATATATTTTCTTTGGAATTGTTCCTTTTGTCGAAGTCGCTGCCAAAATCTTCACCGGTGTTATTGACGGACACTATCTTGCTGGTTCCCGCGGCTATCACCGCGCCAACCAATATCAGCCCAAACCCAATGTGCGCTACGGCTGAACCAGCCAGTTTGAATTTGCCTTTGAAGGCGTCGATCAATACTTTGACGTTTGAAAGTACCGCATAAACTGCGCCAAGCATCACCAGCGAGAAAACTATCCGGATATGATAAATCCCGCTCAGATAAACCACCAGGGCGGTTATGACCAAAGCCATTACAAAATAAACCGTTCCGGTAATATAGAATTTACCGGGATCGGTCTTTTTATATTTCAGCATCTGCGTTATGCCAACCAAAAGCGACACCACCACAGCAAAGCCGGCCTGGAAGACGTTGTACAGCGTCACCGGGTCGTTAGGCATAGCAATGTTGGTTTTGAATATGCTATTCCAAACCGGGATCGAGGTCACGATAACCAGCTGCAGGCACGACAGCGCCAGGAAAACCGCACCCACAAACATCCAGAATTCGCGCGAATAAGTATCTTCTTCTTTTTTGCTGATCGGCAACTCCTTCCACCGCGCCACAACCAAAACGACTGCAACGACCAGGAAAAGCACCACATCGACCACCAAATGCCAGAACATGCCCAGGTCAGTAAATGCATGTACCGAAGTATTTCCTAATATGCCGCTGCGCGTCAGGAAAGAGGCGTATAATACCAAAATAAAGCTGATCAGCACCAGGAATGTAGCCGTGAAATAAGAATGTCCTGTGTTTTTATAAACGATCATGACGTGCACGCCGCCGATGAGTGTGAGCCATGGGATCAAAGCTGCGTTCTCGACCGGGTCCCAGGCCCAGAAACCACCAAAGTTGAGCGACACATAAGCCCAGAAGGAACCCATGATGACGCCGGTACCCAGCACCATTACGGCAAACAATGCGTAAGAAATAGCGGGTTGAACCCACTCCTTATAGCGTTTTTGCCACAGACCGGCTATCGCGTAAGCGAATGGCACCACCATCGAAGCGAAACCCAGGAACAGCGTCGGAGGATGGATCACCATCCAGTAATTTTGCAGCAGTGGGTTCAGGCCGTTACCATCAGGGATGTAAGTGAGGTAGTTCTTATACATATCCGGCCGTTGCGCGAATATGGGCGCCTGCGCCCTGAGATCAACTGCTTCGCGCAGCAGGATGAACGGCGAACTGCCGATACGCTCACCGAAGATCTGGATACCCAGCAGCATAGAAGCCAGCAAAACCTGTGATAAGGAAACCACCGTCATTACCGGTTTTTCCCATGATTTGGCTCTCCAGATCAGGATATTGCCCAGCACAGCCTGCCAGAAACACCACAGCCAGAAGCTGCCCTCCTGCCCCTCCCAATAGCTGGAAATGATATAGTAAACCGGTAAGCTTTTAGACGAGTGCTCCCAGGCATAATGATATTCAAAAAGGTGATTGTAAATAATATAAAACAGGCAAACGCCAATACCCACAACCGATGCCGTATTGATAAAAAACCCAATCCGGCCCATGCGCAGCCACGAATTGTTCAGCTGGTTTTTTTCGGTCGTAGCAAAATAATAGCTTATAGCAGCCAGCAAGGCGCCCGTGAAGGAAAGAATGATAAACAGCTGTCCCAGGTGCCCGGGTAAAAGGTGTTCTCCGGTAAAGCCTGTATTCATTATATCTTCGTGGTTTTGGCCGGAACGGTTGTTTCAACCTTGTCGGGGGTGTATTTGGAAGGGCATTTCATCAGCACCTTTGAAGCACGGAACTCATCGCCTTCCATGTGGCCGGTAAGTACGATCCGCTCCGAACGTTCAAAATCTTGTGGTTTGGGTGCGGTTAAGATCACCTTGCATTCCGTTTTGTCGGTATCACGTACATAAAATGAGAAGTAATTGGCATCCTTCTGCGCGTCGTAATACATCTGCTTTTGTTTATCGAGATGGCCGATGATCTGAGTGTCGGTCTTCGCCTTTTTTGCTTCGGCAAATGAACCATAAGAACTTGCTTTGGAATATGTCGCAATGATGACCGCGATGGCAATTGCGATGACAACCAAACCTATGATCGAACTCTTCTTCATCAGCTTTTACAACTTTTGGGGCTTACAAAATTACAAAACGCAAAGCTAATAAAGTTTATTACAAGATATTTAAGCTATTTAGAATTATTCTTGATAAATGACGAAAATCACTTTTCTGACAATTCCTTGTCGGTGATAATATAGTAACCTAACCCGCCTTTACGAACGGTCAATATCAAATAATGGGCCGGCGTAAGGACGCTTTCCGACACATTGTCAACGATTATATCCCGGTTAATGTCATTATACTCCACGGTCACTATCGAATGTTCCTGCCTTGCCGACCGGAGTGACTTGCCGAGGATGATAAGTTTGAGCGTTTCTTCCTTTTTATGTACGAATGTCCGGTTCAATTTAAAAAGAATGCCCATGCAAAGACTTCCAAGCAATATGACGGAAAAAAGGTAGTATTTGATCTGGCGTTCGATGATCAGTGAAGCAATAAGACCGGTCA
>JAFDZL010000151.1 GCA_018266935.1 Bacteroidota bacterium
CACGAGGCTGAGTCAATAGAGACGCGAAGTGTCGCGTCTCTACAAGTATGTTGCTATATATTTTCAGACGGTTGCTTTCGCCCTTGCCCTGCTACATACCCCGAGGAAGTAAATGGAACCAATGATAAGCAGCGCGTATATAGCAACGCTCGACCAGGCATTGGCGTTCCCAACCCCGTCTAAAATCGACATTGTTGTTATTATTAACTGCACTACATCGTAAATAATGCTGAATATCAACAATTTGGGCCACGATTTTGCCGCGGGCGTAACGCTGCTGTACGACCAGTAGATCATGGCGATGAACACCAGCGAGGCGCCAAAATACCGCGACATCCAGAGGCCGTCGTGACTTGGCGTAATGCCATAAAATTTACCCAACTGTGCGGTGAAAAAGATAAAGGCAAGGCCAAATACGCCCGCCAGTACAGTAACGATAGTTGCAAAAGTTGAAAGTTTCATTGCTTTAGGATTTAAGTGGTTTATATAAAGTTATCAATATAAAAATAAAATAACTAAGTAATTACCAACACCTTAACACGCAATCGTCCCTCACTCCATTTCCTCGGCCATGTGGTTACTATATATCCAGAAATAGATCTGCACCTGGTTGCCCGGCCAGCCATTTTGAGAAAGATAGGTCATGGTTGAGCCCACAATAGCTATCTCATCGCCATGTTCGTCCATATATTTAGTCCAGTTGTTCTTGTCATCAAAGCCGTTGTAGTCCACGTCAAACGAATAGGTTTGCCCGCTCACCAGCATATCGATATGAAACAAATAACCGTTACTGTCCTTTGCCGTGATGGTTATTACAGGCTGATTGCCTTCGGGGTACGTCCTCCACGTGGCCGGCCATGGCGACCATACCCGGCTGATAGTATCAAAGGTGATCATTCTCATGCGCGTAATTTTAAGCGATTTCTGTGCCCGCGCCGCACTTGTCATCAGAAGGACCAGCGACGCCAGCAGAATTACCATCTGAAAATACCAACGGGGTCGGCTTTTTCGAGTAACTGGTTTTGGTAATCGGCGATCCATAAAAGGGTAATCAGAATAAGAATAACCAACAGTTTAATAACATTAAAGTTACTAAAGAAAAGCATTGATAGTCAAAAAATTAATTCTCATTTAAACTGAAAAGCTCCTGTTTTTGCAGGAGCTTTTTTAAAGAGCGTCATTTTATTATTTGCCTGGCGGCTTGTATGATGGCGGCACATTATGCACCGGCTTCGTCGTTTTTAGGTAATCGAATATCGCTTCGATATCCATGTCGGTCATCTTGGCGTAGGATTTCCATGGCATCGGCGGCATCAGCGGCCGCTCCTCGTTCAGGCCCATGTATTTGCCATTACGTATAGCATTTTTAAACTGTTCAAGTTTCCAGTTGCCTACACCCGTAGCGTCTGACGTAATATTGGCAGCAAAACTTGTTCCCCAGGGGCCGGTAAAAGCGGTCAGGTCCGGGCTAAATATCGCATTACCGGCTTTCATCTGTTCAGGTGAGGCAACCGGGGCCGGCGTATTTGACGGGCAGCCGGATAAATCAAGCGCCGTATCCGGGTAAGGGCCATGAGGGCCAAATTTCTTAGGCGAATGGCAATCTGAGCAGCCAAGCGAAGTGACCAGGTAAGCGCCTCGCTTGATGAGGCTGTCTTTCGTGGGTGCAGCATTCGATGCCGACTCGGATTCGGTTTTCGGGCTGCAGGCATAGAAGAAACCAATGCACGCGGCAATGGCAAAAATTGTGATAACTGTTTTCATTGTTTCAGGTGTTCAAAGTAATAGGGTGGTTAACAACCAAATATATTAAAATAATTTCCGGAAATTTTGCAATACTTTTAAGCAGCTTTCAACATGTGGACCTGCCCCCGCTGCGGACATCGGTTTTATAACAAGAATCAATCGCACTCTTGCGGCGCATATACTATTGATGATTTTTTAAAAGGAAAGACCGAACAAACTATCAGCCTGTTCCATGATTTTCTCGCCGAATACCGGAAGATCGGCCCGTTCGAGTTGCACCCGGTAAAAACACGCGTGGCGCTGCTCACCAAAATGCGTTTCTGTTCGATCAATAAAGCAGCGGCCGATCATATCGATATCCACCTGGTGCTTACGGCGCCTTATGAGCATACCTTATGCTTTTATAAGATCGACAACCTGGCCAACCGGTTCTTCGTTCATCATGCGCGTATTTATGATCATGAGGACTTTACGGCCGAACTGCGTTACTTTATGGCGATGGCTTACAAGGTGGGGAACCGCGAACATGTTGATTTAAAGAAAAATACTTAATTTCATCCCTCGTTAACTGATCGATCATGAAAATCATTTTCAACCTCGCTGCATTTTCTCTGTTACTTTCATTATTGTTTTCGTGCAAACCCAAACACGATCCGCTTGCCGGTTCAAGCCGCGAGGATAAGAACGGATGGATATATGTCCACCTGGAAGGATCGCCGCACGATGTGGGCTACCAGCACGGTTATTTGGTGGCGAACGAGATCGATACCTTAATAAAGGTGTTCCAGTTTTATCTGCCGCATACTTCACAGAAAGACTGGGCCTGGTATCGCGCGGCTGCCGGACGCTTCATGTGGAACAAAATCGACACCGAATACCAGCAGGAACTGATCGGTATGGCCGAAGGATTGCGTGCCAAGGGCATGAAATATGATTCGCTCGACCTGGTGGTGCTGAACGCGAATATCGACCTGTCTGGTTACTACCTGCCCATGCTGATGAATAAAGCTAAGCCGGGCAGCGGCGATAACAAAGCCCCTGGCAATTGCAGCGCGTTCATTGCAACCGGCAGATATACCAAAGACGGTAAGATCGTGATGGCGCACAACAACTGGACGGACTATATCGAAGGCGAACGCTGGAATGTGATCGCCGACATCAAACCCGCTAAAGGCAACCATTTCATTATGGATTGCGCGCCGGGCTTCATCCACAGCGGCGACGATTTTGTGGTAAGCAAAAGCGGAATACTCATTACGGAGACTACCATAACCGGCTTTAAAGGTTTTGATACTACAAAAGCACCTGAGTTTGTCCGGGCGAGGAAGGCCGCGCAATATGCCAATAGCATAGACGATGTCGTGAAGATCATGACGACGGATAACAACGGCGGTTATGCCAACGATTGGCTCATCGGCGATACCAAGACCAACGAAGTTGCCAAACTGGAGTTAGGTTTGAAAGACTATAAAGTATGGCGCTCAAAGGATACGGCGATGATCGGCTCCAATTTTCCGAGCGATCCGAAGCTGATCAAAGAGGAGACTACATTTGATGTGAACAACGCAGCCAGTTCGCCCAACGCCCGCAAGGCACGAATGGAGCAACTGGTAACTATTGATAACAAAGGCAAACTGGATGCCGAAACAGGCAAAACCATTGAAGGAGATACTTACAGTGCTTATGATAAAAAGCAAGTCCTAAACCGCTGCGTGATCGACGGTCACATCGACCAGGACCCGACGGGCTGCAAGGAATGGGACGAGGGCCCTTACTGGCCTATGGGCGCAGTACAGGGTAAAGTGACCACCACCGACCTGGCCAATAAAATGCAGTTTTGGGCGCACATGGGTCACCCGCACGGCGACGACTTTTTAGCTAAACCCTATTTTGCCGCACACCCGGAATACAAATGGATGAGCCCCTACCTGCGGGATATGAAGGCTTATCCGTGGACGCTGTTTGGCGCGAAATAACCGCTAAGCTATTTTTTGGTCAGAGTCTGAAGTTACGTCTGTGGTATTCTCAATTGCGGGTTCATTCGTCTTTTTTTCTTCAACCACGGATAGAATGCATAGCCGAGGAGTAAACCAGAAATCAATCCGCCGATGTGGGCTGCATTGTCAATTCCTCCGGTCAGGCCAAAAAGAAGGTTATAACCAATAAATATAGAGGTGCTGGCCAGGAATGACTTCTTCGATTTAGACGGGAACATATTTACCGTGATCAGCGCAAAAAATGCACCGAAAAGTCCAAATATCGCACCTGATGCCCCTACGCTTACGGTAGCAGGGTGCCACCACATACTGGCGATACTTGCGGCTATCCCCGTTACCAGGTACGTCAACAGGTATTTTCCCCGACCCATCACCGGCTCAAGAAATAGTCCGACAAAGAACAAGCCATACATGTTCATTAAAACATGCATCAGTCCGCCATGAAGAAAAATATTCGTTACCAAACGCCAATATTCACCTTTGTCTATCGCTGGCCGGTAATTGGCTCCAAGGCGTAACAGATCGGCAGCGTTGAAGGACATAAACCCAAGCCCATAACATACCATCAATATAAAGGTCAACAGGTTTATTTGTATTAGTATCTGTGTGACCATCAATCTTTTTTGCGGGATTATCAGCGCCTTCGTCCACACAAAAAATGTCTTCTGATCATCCTTTGCTTCGCCTTCAATATCTATCGATTCGGCGTTTGTTCTTAAAGGTTTAAATAGTAATGTTATAAGAAATATTGCTGATCCAATCCCCATGGCTCCGAATATCCATGGCAGTGCACTGCCATTTCTAGCGTCGAATGATTCGTTAACAAGTAAAAAGATATTATTAGATATTACCGGGTACTTACCGGAATTCATTGCAGCCTGATAACCTTTTAGATCTGACCCGTAAGGAACCCGATCGAGATATTGGAACTGTTCCAACGATTTTGATTTAAAATCCTCTTCACTTGTTTTGGCAAATTCTTTATACTTCTGTTCCTTTTCATCATTAGATAAATGATTACTGATTGTTTTCTCATATTTTATGGCTAACCAGGCGGATGGGCTGTAATTCGCGTTGCCCTCATTTAAAAGCTGCGACGTACCATATCCGCCACCGTCACCCGTTCCGATCAATATCGCACCATTCCGGGCCTGATCACCATATATTGAAGTTGCTGCCGCTCCTTTCAACACTTTAATATCCGTAATCATATGTGGATTTAGCCGCGAAAATGCCTTTTTTGATATGATTAACCCATTTAATACAATTATAGCATCGCTACGGCTCGCTAGCCTCGCCTTCGCTGTAATTCCGCCCGAATCAATTTGAATAACGTGATTTGAATCATAGACTGGCACCGCGACGTAAATGTACATGTCGAAATCCGAGTTATACTTCCCGCTTATTTTGAAAACTGGTTTAACCCGCGCTAGCTGCTTATCAGCATAAAACGCGTTCACCGTGTAAAATTTGGTTTGCGGCAGACTATCTATTTGGCTAATTCGCTGAAGTTGTGTAAGCTTCCCTGTCGCTGTTTCAAGGTATGCCTGTGACACCATGATCGGCACGGCAATAGTGAACGATGCAAGCATCATATAACCAAATAAAGGATCGCCTTTGCCTTTTTTATTTTTCAGGTTCAGCAATTTGATACGCGGTCTCAACCAGATCAGTATTGGTATCCACGGGAATACCCATGGAGCCCAGAAATCGAGGATGTCCTGATCAACTGAAAATACATTCATTTTAATGAACAGCGACCACCGCAAAAGGCTATAAGTGACAATCGAGCCAGCCGATA
>JAFDZL010000152.1 GCA_018266935.1 Bacteroidota bacterium
AATATAGTGCCGCCTGGCGTCGAGTCGTTTAATTGCGTAGCGCCTGTACTATTAAATATCACCGTGCTGGAACCGCAGTTGAATGTACCGCTATTCGTAAAATTGTTCGCCATACTGAAGTTACCCGAACCGAGGGTTATAGTGCCTGCATTGGTAACAGCTCCGGTAACCGAAATAGCCCCCGCCCCGCCCTTCAATGTCGAGCCTGAGCCAACACTTAGCGTACCCGGGAGCGTTATTGAACTTGTGTTTACTGACAGATCGACTACCTCTGTGCCGGGGTTTAAGATCAGGTTCCCGCCTAACGTAGTTGTACCGAGATCAAACGTTTTTGTCCCTGATCCGCCAAAAGCCACATTTTGATACATATAGGGATCGGGGTCTATAGCATAAATAGGGTACGACTGGTAATCATAGACCTCCTGGTCGCCCGCGCTGGCATAATTAACCGTGCTTTGGCCTGAGCCTCCGGCCGGGTTATAAAAATCGATCGAATTTGTACAATAGAAGGTTCCGATGCTGACATTAATGGCATTGGTGCCGTTAAGATTCAAAACAGCATTATTTGGGCCGGTAAGGTCCATTGAAAATCCCGTATTAGGTATATACTGATCCACTACATAGTTATAAGGATTATAGTTCGTTGCTTTCAACTGACCGTTTATAGTTAGCGTTCCGGATCGAAACGAAACGGCTACGTCACTGTTGCGTGAGATTACTGTTGAATCCCCATCAAAGTAATAAGTCGCTGAATTGAGCGTAAAGTCATGGTCCACGTTGATCACTACAGATCCCCCTATGGTGAAGTCCGTATAATCATTCACAAAAGCATTACCGGGCACAGTGTTATCGCCCACTGTAAAATACCCGCAATGTAATGTGCCGGGCCCAACAAGACTTGTGGTGATGGCGGTAGTAAAACATGAATAGCAGGATACTGTATCCCGGCCTCCGCTGTTTGCGGCGCCGCCTGTAGAGCTATGCATTTGAAGCACTGTTCCGCTAACAGTCAAAGTGCTGCCCGATCCTATCGCCAGGGATAAATTCCCTGTGGCGCTAAAAGCCGCGTTATTATTGCCAAAAGTTAGTGAGGCGATATTATAACTAACGTTGGTCGTTATTGCCGGCTGATAGCTAAACGCAGCTATCCCGGTATTGACGCCGATCCTGACAATATCTGAAGCGGTAAGGCCCGGATAAGTCGCGGCAGGGTAGTGAGTGCCGGCGCCATCGGTCGATTGCCAGTTTGATGCACTGGCCCAGGCCGTGCTGGTGCCGGATGGCCTCCAGTCATAGGTCGTTTGGGCGCAACTGTGTTGTGCTGCCGCAAACAGGACAAGTATCGGCAATAATAAAGTCAGTAAATATTTTTTCAATATTTTCATAAGGGTCATGGCAAAACCAACGGTTAAACCAATGCGTGCGCTCAAATAAGGCAATAATCATGCAAAACAGCCTTAAATGATCTAAAAACGTGCTTTTTACACCTATTGAGCGTAAAACGCACTTGCAATCGCCATAAATTATGGTTAGTTAACTTATCGGTAACCTTGAAGGGTCTTGAGGCTGAGTTAATATTCCACAACATGGGAAAAGTTTCCCCACGGGGATTAAATTGGAAAAGCCCGTTCCTGGTAAGAAGGCGTCGGGCTTTTATCTATGATCAGCGTTATTTTAATAAGTATTAACCGGTAGCTATATATGCCATACCGCTTACAGCTTCACAAACTTGGTTTGACCTACAAACTCGTTGTTCTTCGTATCGGTTACCTGCACCAGGTAAGTTCCGGGAAGCAGGTCGTTAACATTGCTCTGCCAATTGGTATCATATACCGTCGCGTGTTTTACAATTAGCCCTGTGCTGTTTGTGATTTTGATTTCGTAAGTGGTATTGCCCTGAGATTTGCCCGAAATTGCGAGGTTGACATTATTCACAACCGGGTTAGGGTAGCAGCTTATACTGCTTGCCGTGTTGTCATGGAACCGGATATCAACGGGGTTTGAAAATGTAACATTGTTGCTTACATCCACAGATTTTAAGATGTAAATATTATCGCCCTCAAGTGCATGCTGGTCGATAAGGCCATAGCTGCCTTGCGCGGATGAGGTCAGGCCGCCAACTACGGTGAAGGTTTTGCCGCCGTCATTGCTGCGCTCCACGGTGAAATTCGTATAGTTTGCTTCGTTTTGGGTGGTCCAGGTAAGCTGCACGGCCCGCTTTCCTGATATCCGGCCGTTAAAGCTCAGCAGTTTGTAAGCCATTGCGGGGTTCACCCTCATGGTGATCGAAAAGCGTTTTGACCCGTAGCTGCCGGTATCAGTCGTGATCGAAAAAGTATAACTGGCCGTGGTGCGCATATTTACCGAATCGCCGAGGAACGCATCTTTCAGCCAGATATCAAACAATTGCGGAACACCTTTTACATCCTTTAGGTTCAATGTATAAGTATTGTATGAAGTGGCGCCGATTTTTAACGGAACAGTAAGTCCATCGTGTAGTGGCAGCTGATTGATCGATAATGTTTTGTTATCATCAGATATGCTGCTCAGGCTTACTTTGCCCGAGCCTTGTTTATAAAGGGCATCTTCGTTAAAAGCATAACCCGGTTTGGCATCACTGTCAAACATTATCACGATATCATCTTTGTTCACCGTATCCAATGCCATTTCAAGGCGCAGCAACTGCAGCGGTTTAGCCGCCTGCTCAGTTTTTCCCGTAAGCGGAGCGCCGGTTTTTGAAGCCTTCGCTGTAAGCGGGGCTTTCAAAGCCATCAAAAGGCTGGATCCCGTAACCTGTTTCAAAGCGTATTTTGCCGCTTCGTTGAAGACAAGTTCGCCGCCCGTACCGGTTGCAAGTATAAAAAAGCCCTGGCCGCTGGCGATATATCTGCCGCCATTATTAGTGTAAACCGCACCGCCCGAGTTTGCTTTGTAAGTGTCGTAGTTTTGAGTTACCGGGTTCAATTCATAAATATACTGCGAAATGTTTTGGGTATAGATGCCTGCGGCTGAATTGCTCGTGCTATAAGTGTCCAGATCAATGGTGCAGGCATAAGGGTTTGCCACCAGGTTAAAGCCCTTAATCGAGGACGATGCGTTCGAAAAGCCCGGAGACGACGACGATGGCGTGTACCAGTCCCGGAAGACAATTGATCCCTGGTTCAGGTAGCCCGTAGCGGTTAAAGTCGCCGTCTCCGCGGGGGTTCCGGCTGTAAATTGCTGCGCTTCGGTATAAGTTGCGCTATTTCTGTTGCCCCTGTAAAAAAACAGGAAACCATTGCTAACCGGGATGGTGTAAGTCGAGACTTCGTTGTTCAGGCTGTATGTGGGCGCTGAATTGATATTGCTGATACCCCTGTAATTACCGGTGATAAAGCTTGAATTGTTTACCGCTACGTCTTCACGGTACAAGTACAGGGTAGGGTTCCCTGTCTTATCAAAACCGCCTGTGGCGCCGGTGGTGCCGGATATATAGACTGAATTTTTAACGTAATTCAGCTTGTATGGTAAATTTCCGTTAGCATCGACTGCGCCGCTGTTGGAATTTACCGGTGACGCCAGGAGACGGTAACCCCGTTGCGCGCTCATATATCGCTGTACGCTGACATTCCCGGTTATCGAACCGCTGCCGGTTATCGCATCTACTGAGGCCGAGCCTGTGGCGTCTGAATTCAGGGTGAAAGTCAGGGTTGAATTGATGGTTAAAGCACCGCTTCCCTGTATTTCCACAACTGATGATACCGGCATAATTACATTACCTGTACCGGTTAGCGTAGGGGTGGAGTTATCGTCGGCTGTAAAGATGTTATTGACAGTCAATGATCCGTTTACGGTTAACGTAGGCTGGTGCGTTGCGCCCAGGGCCAGGTAACCGACAACCGGAGTTTCGCCGGCATAAACGATAGGTTCAAGACCTTTTTTGGCATAAGCTATTTCGCCGATACTGGCGTAATCAGTTGATGTTGGTGCTTTGCCGGTGCTCCAATTGGCGCCATCCGCCCAGTCGCCGGTCTTCGCGGCGCTGCCGCCGGTCCAGTAATCGGCCACTACCGTAGCAATGCTGATGGTAGTTGTAGCGCTGCCCACGGTGTTGGTCGCAGTTATGGTGTACAAGGTGGCTGATTGCGCGGTGCCGGTCGGCGTTCCTGAAATGGCTCCTGTCGATGTGCTGAAACTCAGGCCCGTTGGCAGCGTGCCGGTAATGCTGTAAGTATAGGATCCGGCTGGCGGGGCCGACATATTCGTCACAGTGGGAGTCAGTGTGGTTATCGCACTGTTTAATGTGTAAACATTGATAGACGGGCTATAGAGAATGGTAGGCAAGGTCGGGTTGGCAGCGCATGAAAGCGTTACGGTCGTGCTGCTGTTGCCCCAGCTATTAT
>JAFDZL010000153.1 GCA_018266935.1 Bacteroidota bacterium
CACACGCATACTCATCGACCCGGACGGCAAAATAATTGGCCGCTTCGGCGATAATCAGCTTAATGCTGATGGGCTGCTGGATAAGGCGCTGATGAATGTATTTAAAGAATAAAAAAGGTTTTACGTGAGACGTTATACGTTGTACGTCGAATCAGCCAAACGTAAAACGTACAACGTACAACTCTACGCTGCCGATTCCGCGTACTTCTTAAAATTATCCAGGATAGCCTGCCAGCCGCCGCGCTGCATCTCAATGGAGTTCTGATTTTCGGCTTCGAAGGTTACGGTTACCCTTGTCGCGCCGCCTTCTTTTGTGAATACATTTTCAACCTTCCTGCCGTCGCCGATGGTGTAAACCAGTTTTTCATTAGGTTTTACCTCCTCATAAGTTCCGCCAAAATCGAACCCGAAGCTGCCGTCTTTGGCCTCCATACGGTAAACGAATTTGCCGCCGGGGCGTAGGTCGTTCTCAGCGCTGGGCGAATGCCAGTCGTCCGAGGCGTGATTCCAATGGGTAATATGTTTGGTATTGGTGAATACGTCCCATGCTTTTTCGACCGATGCGTTTATAGTTGCTTCAACGGTAATGATAGTGTTTGCTGTAGTTTCCATTTGTGTGCTGTTTGATTAACTCAAAGGTACGACAAGTATGCACCCGCTGTAACCGTTAAAACCGACAATGTGAAGGGATGTTTGCGACAGTTTTTGTTGGAAAGTTGAAATGTTGGAAAGTTGAAATGTTATTTAATTTTGTGATAGAATATGGCTGTACAGGATAAATTCAAATATCTTTTCATTGCTTCGCTAATTGCATTTTGCGCCTGCAGGAAGACGCCATTGCCCAAAGTCATTCCGCCGGCTCCGGCTATACAATACCCGCTGGTATCTAAAATGGTCCTGACCACCGGAGGCAAAACTTATACAGATACCTATACTTATGACACCTTAGGCAGGAATAGCCCTGTTCAATTGCGATCTGAAATAACGGGTAAGATCATCAAGTTTTGGTATGCCAAGGATTTTTATTTCCAGTACACATTGGAAGAAGTTGATGAATATGATATCAATACCAATCAACTGATCGATTCTTATCAATATACCGGGTATAACGTGCTGGAACCAGGCATACCTCCCGAAGAAAAATATGTGACCGTAACCGACGCCGGCAATAAAGTGATCAAGACCTATAGCTTTTTCAGGGAGACGGTAGGCTATCTGCCCGAGTACATCACATTCGGCAAGGACACTACCTATTTATCCTATGACGGCAA
>JAFDZL010000154.1 GCA_018266935.1 Bacteroidota bacterium
CTTTCGTTACCGCCTCTGCGATCACCGAATTGCGCTGCGCCTTCCGGGCGTCCGCCTCTGCCGCTTGCGCTGCTTGCTGCACCGATGTTCGGCGACAGATCGCGCTTGCCATATACTTCGCCTTTGCAGATCCACACTTTAACACCTATTTTACCATAAGTGGTCAAAGCTTCGGCCAGGGCATAGTCGATATCGGCACGGAAAGTATGCAGCGGAATTCTTCCTTCCTTGTACTGCTCGGTACGTGCCATTTCAGCACCGCCCAAACGACCGGAAGTCATCACTTTGATACCTTCGGCACCCATTCTCATGGTTGATGCGATGGTGGTTTTCATAGCGCGGCGGAAAGAGATACGTGCCTCAAGCTGCTTTGCTATGCCTTCGCCTACCAGCTGAGCATCAAGCTCAGGGCGTTTTATTTCGAAAATGTTGATCTGAACGTCCTTTTTAGTCAGTTTCTTCAACTCTTCCTTGATCTTATCAACCTCCTGGCCGCCTTTACCGATCACGATACCCGGACGGGCAGTGTGAATCGTTACGGTAATGCGCTTCAGGGTACGCTCGATAACCACTTTTGATATACCGCCTTTCGAAATACGGGCAGCGATATACTTGCGGATCTTTTCGTCCTCAACTAATTTATCGGAGTAGTTGTTGCCACCGTACCAGTTAGAATCCCAACCACGGATGATGCCTAACCTATTACCTATTGGATGTGCTTTTTGTCCCATTTTAAATTAGTTGTTTTCGTTTTTACTGTCCACAATAAGGGTTACATGGTTTGAGCGCTTGCGGATACGGTAACCACGGCCCTGCGGAGCCGGACGCAGCCTTTTCAGCTGGCGGCCGCCGCCTACCTGTATTTCCTTTACATAAAGACCGCTGTCTTCAACGCGTTTGCCTTCGTTCTTTGACTCCCAGTTTTTGATAGCCGAGAGTAAAAGCTTCTCAACGCGTCCTGCAGCTTCTTTATTGGTATATTTTAAGATATACAAAGCCTTCTCAACGTTCTCACCGCGGATCAGGTCCACCACCAGGCGCATTTTGCGCGGCGATGTGGGGCAGTTCTGTAAACTTGCAACAGAAGCGCCGCCTACTATAGCTTTTGCAGCCTCTTTACGCTGGCGCACCAGCACAGATTTTTTTACTTTAGTTGTTGCTTCCATTGCCTGTTATTTTTTCTTTTCTGCGTGACCGCGGAATGTACGGGTTGGTGCAAACTCTCCCAGCTTGTGTCCAACCATATTTTCTGTTACATACACAGGGATAAACTTGTTACCATTGTGTACCGCGAATGTATGACCAACGAAATCAGGAGAGATCATGGAACGACGAGACCAGGTTTTAACAACCGATTTCTTGCTTGTCTCATTCAGTGTCGTAACCTTTTTCTCCAGGTTATGATCGATATACGGTCCTTTTTTTATTGAACGTGCCATTATTTCTTCCTTCTTTCAATGATGTAACGGTCAGATGTTTTCTTCTTATCGCGGGTCTTAAAGCCTTTAGCCAAAACACCTTTGCGCGAGCGCGGATGGCCACCTGATGCCCTGCCTTCGCCACCACCCATCGGGTGATCTACCGGGTTCATGGCAACACCACGAACGCGCGGCCTGCGGCCCAACCAGCGTTTGCGACCGGCTTTACCCAGGCGCTCATTGGCTTTTTCAGAGTTTGACACGGTGCCAATGGTTGCCAGGCAGGTTGCCAGTATCATGCGGGTTTCGCCTGAAGGCAATTTGATGATGGCATATTTACCATCGCGTGCTGAAAGCTGTGCATAAGTACCTGCACTGCGTGCTATGGTACCGCCCTGCCCAGGATTCAGTTCGATATTGTGAATGATAGAACCCAGCGGGATGCTCTTCAAAGGAAGGGTATTGCCTACTTCAGGCGCTACACTCTCGCCCGAAACCACAGTTTGTCCAACTGTAAGGCCTTCAGGGGCGATCATATATCTCTTTTCACCGTCAGCGTACACCAACATGGCGATACGTGCTGAGCGGTTTGGATCTTACTCAATAGTGGTAACCGTCGCGGGAATGTCGAACTTGTTACGCTTGAAGTCGATC
>JAFDZL010000155.1 GCA_018266935.1 Bacteroidota bacterium
TGGAAAAGGTGTTTTGTGGTTATTAACCGATAGCGCTTCCAGCCCGTCGCAAAAGGCGAACTTGTAATATTTTGAGGGGGACTGGTCTGCGCTGAAACGTGCCATATAAGCGCAAGGTATTGAATATAAGCACAAAATAAAAATGCCCCGCAACGCAGGGCATTCATTCATTTGCGGAGAGAGAGGGATTCGAACCCCCGGACCTTTAACAGTCAACGGTTTTCAAGACCGCCGCAATCGACCACTCTGCCATCTCTCCGGGGGCAAAAGTACGAAACCACGCCGAATTGCCAAAAACGATATTGAGATTTTTTAAGGAAGATCAACTGATTGACTGTCAATACATTATAAGAAAATGCTATTGATTGACTTAAAATCAGTTCGACAAATTCACTCGTTTTCCACGGTTTGCACCCTTAGATTCAGCATCCCATAGTCTCCATATTGCGCCTGAACAATGCGGATAATATGTTTCCCTTTCAGGTGTATAGTAGCGTCTTTATGATAATCGGCGTCATACACCAATTTCGCAGGATCCCAATTCTCAATGACAAGCTTACCGTCGATATAGACTTTCATTATTTCGGATGCACTAACGCCTATCTTGTAAGCTCCTTCGGGTACGTCAATAACAGAGGTGGAGACGGTGGCGATATTTTTCGTTGGAATGCCTTTGCCAAAATTCCTGCCGAAAACAGTGCTTAGCTCTGCCCCTTCGCTGATCTTATCCGGGACGCCGGCAATCAGCTTTTCAAACTCACCAATATGTTTTACCGGGTCGCTGAGCGTATCGAATGCAAACCAGCGCGTTTGCCAATGATAAGGAATAACAAACTCGCGGTAGTGAAATATAAAAGGTTTGCCGGCCGGGTATTTGGCGCCAAACTGTGATGTAACAGCTTTGCCAATGTATTCCAGCTTGATATCGATATCGGTTAAAGATGCGGTATCTTTTTGAGCAGTGAGCTGAGCCGATATGGTACCCGATGATAGGGAAAGATTCGAAGCGCCTTTGACCTTCAAAACCTTCCAGTTACCGGCCGAGCCAAGTAACTCAAAATACATTTTGCCGGTGTTGTTCATACTGTCCAGCCAAAGCATAGGATAATCGAAGCTGTAAGGCCCCCACTCGTTCATCATGATATATTTCTTCCCTTTCGGATGATCGGCTGGCAATTGTGCATTTTGCGCACCCGGGATGGTCTTGATCTTAGGGAAATAGCTGCTGTCTATAACGGGTTTAATTTGGTCGCCTGTTTTGTCAAACTCCAGATTTTTTATGGTGGAATCCATTTTTTGCTGGAACATGCTTCCAGTTACCTTATTGTTTGAGATGACCAGGTCGGCAGTATTATTGATCGAAAAAACATTCTTCAAACCGGCAAAACTGTTATTCCGAATCTCATAATCAATACTTCGAGTGTCCCTGTTTTTTAAATATCCGATATCTTTCGGCCTTTTCGGGTTGGACCATAGTTCAATACCCATTTTGTCACCCTTGAAAGTATTTTGATCGATAATATCATGCTGACCGTGTTCGATGGCTATTGCCGATAAATTCCCGCCAAAATCGTTATTGGCGATCACGGTATTGTAGCTGAACCCACCCCATACGCCGTGCCAGCATTCATGGATGATATTGCCAATTATTTTATTCCGGCTGAAAGTGATCTCGACACCGTTAGTGGGTGCGTATGAAAAGTCATTCGCATAGACAAGGTTGTCGTTGCAGCCACCCTCGCCCGAATCCATCGTGGTCTGCCCTGCCCACAGGAAAAAGCCATCGCCCGAATGGGTCACCGAATTATATGCAAAAACATTGTCGCTGCTTTGCTCAAACACCAATATTCCGGCCGAATCCTGTCCCCGGTAATATCCGCCAAAGCTATATCCGCGTACATTCCAGTCGAGTTTGTTATTCATAACCCTGTTGTGACTGCTGCGGTACATCCCTATCCCAAGACCTGAATTGTAAGAGAAATCATTGTTATAAACTAGAGCATCGTTGCAGCGCGTCAGCATCAGGCCGCATTGCCCTTCGATGATCTTATTGCTGTGAATGTCGGCGCTGTCGCAGCTTTCCAGGTATATCCCCGCGCCATACCTAAGCGACTCATCGTGCTCATTGTGGTGATAGCTTTGCCAGTCGGCCAGGTCTTCGATTTGCCGCGAACTATTCAGATGCTGCCTGAAATTATAGCTGAGATCGCTGTTGATAATTTTCAGGTTCCTGATGCCCCTTGCCAGCACGCCGACTTTGAACCCGCGAACTACCAGGTTTTTTAGCGTGATGTTTTTGCCGTGTTTAATGAAAATCCCTGTTCCTTTGAACTGATCCGGATGCGTTGGGTCCGTTGTTCCATTAATCACAGCGCCGTTAAAATCTATGGTGATGTTTTCGCCCTCGATAACTATAGCGGTCGATAAAGAATCGATCCCTTTAATATGATATTCCCTGTTTTTTACGGTAGCCGACCTGCTGATAATCATACCCTGCCGTAGCAAGAGCTTTTGACCTTGTACGGTTGCGGAAATACCTACAACAAAAATGCAAACACAAAATAAACGGGCCAATGTTTTTTTAGAAGTCATCTGAAAGAAAATTGCGTAACTGAAATAATTTTCTGCTTTTGTCCAATTCTTCCAGTTCCGGTCAATATTAGGGTGTATTATTCATAAAATCAAAATAAAATGGAACAGAGAATTAATTTGTATGAGAAAGGACAAGGCGCGATGAAGGCTTTGTTTGGTTTGGGCGCTTACCTGGCAAAATCCAGGATAGAGAAGCATCTTCTGGACTTGATCTCATTCAGGGTGTCGCAGATCAATGGATGTGCCTATTGTCTTGATATGCATTCAAAGGATTTGCGTGCGATGGGCGAAACCGAACAACGGCTGTACATGCTTAATGCGTGGCGCGAGTCGCCGGTATATACCGATCGTGAGCGAGCTGCATTTGCCTGGGCGGAGGCGGTCAACAATCTGAATGATGGCCGGGTTTCCGACGAGGTTTTTCATGAAGTAAGGCGCCAATTTACCGAAGAAGAGATTGTTGACCTGACTATGGAAGTTATCTCTATAAATGCCTGGAATCGCATCAACGTGGCTTTCCGTACACCAGCGGGCGATTACCAGGTGGGGCAATTTGCCGTTCACGCATAAATTTCTTTTTATTCGTGTCCAATTAGTGCGTACCCGCTTGACATCAGGTTATAATTCATAAATTCATTAACTTTTAAATTTTAACCGAAATGGAAGAGTACGCATTAATTATGAGACACGAGGATGGCACCAGGATAGCGTCGCCCGAACAAATGGAAATCTGGATGAAAATGACCATGGATTGGATCGGCGGGATTGCTGCGCAGAACAAATTTGTAAGCGGAACCGGACTATTGTTCGACGACGCCAAGGTGATAAGGCACGGCATGGTAACCAACGGGCCTTTTGGCGAGATCAAGGAAACCATCGGTGGATTGATCGTAGTGAAAGCTGAATCAGTAGAAGAAGCCGTGGAGTTTGCCAAAGGCTGCCCTGTTTTGGGTGGTGACGGCAACAGCATGGAGGTGCGCCGCATAGCAAAACGAGACGAAACACACTAAAAATGAGAAGCCTTCCGTCCCGATAGCTATCGGATTCGGGAGGCTTTTTTAGCTATGGCGCAGCAGGAATTGATACCGCATTTGTTCAGGTTGGAGTACCGGAAGATAGTTTCGGTACTTTGCCGGCGCTTTGGGTTCGAGCAGATCGAGATAGCCGAAGATATTGCCAGCGATACATTTGCTACGGCAGCACAAACCTGGGGACTTAACGGAGCGCCCGCGAACCCTGCAGCCTGGCTATATGCCGTCGCCAAAAACAAGGCAAAAAATCATTTACAGCGCAATACGGTTTTTGAGACCAAAGTGGCGCCTGAAGTAAAACATAAAACCACCGAGCTACACAAATACGAGATCGACCTTTCGCCCCAAAATATTACGGATAGTCAACTGCAGATGATGTTCGCCATTTGCCACCCCTCCATCCCACCCGAGGCGCAAATCGGGCTGTCACTGCGTATCCTTTGCGGTTTTGGTATAGATGAGATCGCCGATGCATTTTTGACCAATAAAGAGACGATCAACAAGAGGCTCTTCCGGGCAAAAGAAAAATTGCGCGAAGAACATGTTAAAATCGAATATCCAACCCCTGCTGAAATTGATCGTCGGCTTGAAAATGTCTTGACGACCATTTACCTGCTATTTAATGAAGGCTATTATTCTGTTCACAAGAATGAGGTGTTGCGTAAGGATCTTTGTTTCGAAGCGATACGGTTAGGCGAAATGCTGATCGGTAATAAAACCACGGATAAGCCGCAGGTGAATGCCTTGCTATCGCTGATGTATTTCCAGGCATCGCGGTTTGATGCCCGGATCAGTAAGAATGGTGAGATTGTATTGTATGATGATCAGGATACTCGCCTTTGGAATTATGACATGATAACCAAAGGCGGGTACTTTTTGCACCGGTCGGCGACCGGCGGAAGTCTGTCCAAATACCATCTTGAAGCTTCTATTGCTTACTGGAGCACACGTAAAGAAGATACAACGGAAAAATGGGAAAACATCCTGCAACTTTATAACCGGTACCTGCAGCTCGAATATTCGCCTATAGCTGCGCTAAACAGAACCTATGCCCTGGCCAAAGCCCGTGGCAGGCAGGAAGCCATCATTGAAGCTGAAAAACTAAAGCTGGAGAATAACCAGTTTTATTTCGCGCTGCTTGGCGAACTTTATACAGGGATCGACACTTCGAGAGCCAAACAGCATTTTAAGAAGGCGTTTTCGCTGGCTAAGACACAAGCAGATAAGCAGGTACTTCAAAATAAGATGGATATGCTTTAAATCTTATCATTGCTGATATCACTTTAACGGGATTTTTATATTTTTGTGCCCCATTCATCCCGGAGAGATGTCAGAGCGGTTCAATGTGCCTGATTCGAAATCAGGTGTACTGTAAAAGGTACCGGGGGTTCGAATCCCTCTCTCTCCGCAAAACAAAGATGCTGTCACCAAAGGTGATGGCATTTTTAGCTTTAGCGCAATCTAAATTCATTTAGGAAAGTGTTAAAACTAAAAATGACAAAACGCAGCGTCAGCATCTTTGTATTGCTGGTCCACCTTTCAGGGATCAGCAGGGCTAATCCCACTCTCTCCGCAAAAGCCCGCCGACAGCCGGCTTTTGTTTTTAGACTACCAGATCCTAACCCTTTCGTTTTCAGCCTTGTAATTTTTATCACCGGGCAGCACGTTGAATGCCTTATAAAACGGTTCAAAATTCATCAATGGGCCGTTTACGCGCCACATTGCCGGTGAATGCGGGTTGGTATTCACATAATTTCGGAGGAACGCATCCCTGGTTTTCACCCGCCATATCCTCGCTATTGATAGAAAGAAGCGCTGGTCCGGTGTAAAACCATCAATTTTAACATTTCCTTTTCCCTGTTCAGTCATCTTAAATGCATCGTAGGCTATAGCGATGCCGCCGTTGTCGGCAGTGTTTTCGCCTAACGTAAGTTGCCCTTTAACATGAACGCTATCCAAAACAGTAAATGAACTGTACAGGTCGGCCAGCTGCCTGGTTTTCGCCTTGAACTTTTGATAATCCTCCTTTGTCCACCAGTTTTTTACATTACCGTCCTTATCAAACTGCGCTCCCTGGTCATCAAAAGCATGCGTCATTTCGTGGCCAATTACCATACCGATACCTCCATAGTTGATGGCATCATCGGCCTCAAAGTCGAAGTAAGGAAATTGCAGGATGCCTGCCGGGAAAACAACTTCATTAACGGAAGGGTTATAATAAGCAGTCACCGTAGATGGCGTTGTGCCCCATTCTGTTTTATCAACCGGTTTGTTCAGTTTCGCAAGTTGGTACGAGTATCCATCCTGCCTGATGGCGAGAATATTCTCAAAATATTTGTCCCGGCTGATCTGTACTTTATCATAGCTCCGCCATTTATCGGGGTAACCCAGTTTTTTGATGATAGCATAAAGCTTTTCTATCGCTTTATGCTTGGTGCTGTCGCTCATCCAATCCAGGTGATTGATCCTGTTTTCAAAAGCCTTTTGCAAATTATTTACCAGTACCAGCACGCGTTTTTTTGCATCCTCGTTAAAATACCGCTTCACATATAACTGCCCTAACGCTTGTCCTAAATAACCATCGACATTTGCGGTCATTATCTGCCTGCGGGATTGCTGTACCGCCTGGCCCGATAATACCTTGTTAAACTCAAATGCAGCATCCACAAATGGTTCACTAAGCTCTTCGGCGTTGGTTTTAAGCGCGTCGGCTTTTAAATAAATTTTCCAGTTGTTTATCGGTATAGATTTCAGTAAGCCGTTTAAGCTATCATAATAAGCCGGTTGAGCTACGTCGATAGAGTCTGTCGTCGCACCGATGTCGGAAAGCAATGCCGACCATCCTATATTACCCTGTGTCTGATTGATGTCTGCAACAGCTACTTTATGATAATTCGCTTTAACATCCCGTCTTTCGATATTAGTTTTATGTGACGCGGCGATTTGTTTTTCGATGCCATAAACAATATCCGCATTGTTATTGGCGGTAGCCGCATCGCTCCCGGTTAACTGAAATAAGTCGCTGATGTACTTTTTATAGGCTTGTTGAATACGAAGCGTAGGCGAGTCGGTTTTAAAGTAATAATCCCTGTCGGGCAAACCAATGCCTGTTTGCGAAGCATGAGCGATGTTGATGCCGCTATTTTTGTTATCCGGAGAAATGCCAAAGCCTATAATTGAACGGTTTCCTGCTCTGAGGTCGGATGCTACGAATTTCATCAGCGACGGTACATCGCTGATAGCATCAATACGCGCTAATATTGGCTTGACCGGCTGGTATCCACGTCGGTTAATTGTAGCCATATCCATGCCCGAAGCGTAAAAATCGCCCACCTTCTGCTCGACGCTTCCCAACATGTTTTTACTTTTCGAAACACTGTCCAGTATATTTTGCAAAAGCAGCTTTTGCGGTATGTTCATGAAACTATATGATCCCACACCCGATTGATCGGCAGCAATTTTTGCGGTGTCGTACCAGCGTCCATTAACAAAGCGGAAGAAGTTGTCGCCGGGTTTTATCGAATAGTCGATCCCGGCTACATCAACAAACTTTTTTTTGCTGCCACCCTGTTCATTCCATGCGGTTAAAAAGAATAATGCTAAGCAGAGGAAAGTTGATTTGTACATAAGCTAAGATTTGCTTAAAGGTAATATTTTTAGCTATTCGATAAGACTTTCTTTTGATCGACTCCGGTAATCCAACAATCTTTTTACTCAAATCATTTCTGCCACGCGAAATGTTTATAGAATTTAGCTGTACACTCATTTAAGCTAAACGAACTATGGAAAACTTACAAAATACCGCCTTACTGGTGATGGATATGCAGTCAGCCATACTGATGTCGTTACCCGATTCTTCAGTCGTCATTAAAAATGTCGCTAAAGCTATTGCCCACGCCAGGAACAGCAATGTACCTGTAATTTATGTTGTCGTTGGATTCCGAAAAGGCCTGCCTGAAGTAAGCGACAATAACAAGGGTTTCGGCATGGCCAAAAGCCGTTTTACTTCCGTTAGCCCTGAAGATTTCCTTGCTATCCATCCGGAAGTGGCTCCTGCCGAAGGGGAAGTGACGACTGTCAAAAGACGCGTTTGCGCATTCACCGGCAGCGACCTGGAGGTAATTCTTCGGGCCCAGAGAATCCAGCATATCGTTTTAACAGGTGTAGCTACAAGCGGTGTAGTTTTATCAACAACCCGCGAAGCTGCAGATAAGGATTACCGGATCACCGTATTGGCTGACGCGTGTGCTGACGGTGACGAAGAAGTGCACCGCGTGCTTACAACAAAAGTTTTCCCACGCCAGGCTGACGTGATCACGGTTGACGAATGGGTGAAATAGTTTTATATTAGGTAATGATGTTTTACCATTCAAAACTTTTGGCATTGTGTTTCGTCCTGCTTTTCGGGAGGACTACCCGGTTGCCAAAAAATAGGCCGCAAGTAAGGCATTATCTATATGTTGCCGTGCCGGGCATTCGCGATTACTTGGGCTATGGTGGTCACGGTCTGCTGGTGTTTGATATAGACCATGGCCACAAGTTTGTGAAACGTATCACAACCGAAGGCTTTCACCCGGATGGGAAACCTTCCAATGTAAAAGGCATCGCGGTAAGTATTCCGCTGAACAGCGTTTATATAAGTACGCTTGAATCGCTTCAGCGGATCGATCTTATAACCGGAAAGATCATATGGGAAAAGAAGATCGATAAAGGCTGCGACCGAATGGCCATGTCGCCGGACGGAAAGATCATGTATCTGCCGTCGTTGGAGAATGATACCTGGAATGTACTCAATTGTGAGACGGGTGAAATACTAAAGAAAATCACAGGTTTTAAGCGATCGCATAATACCGTTTTTGGCCTGTCGGGTAATCATGTTTATTTGGATGATATCGGCTCTCCGGTATTGAAAATTGCGAACGCAAGGACACATACGATTTCGGGCGAAATAGGGCCGTTCGCTAATTTTATCAGGCCATTTGTCGTTAATGGCAAGGAAACGCGAGCCTATGTCACCGTTGACAGCCTATTGGGTTTTGAGGTTGGTGATATTAGAACTGGCAAAAAAATAGCCCAGATAACGGTTGAAGGCTGGGAACCCGGGACCGTGAGGCGGCATGGCGATCCAAGCCATGGCATCGGACTGACACCTGATGAAAAAGAATTGTGGCTTTGTGATGGGCATAATATGCGCTTACATGTGTTTGAAGCTGCGCCGCCCTATCAGCAATTGACTACGATCGCCCTTACGGATATGCCTGGGTGGATTACGTTCAGTATCGATGGAAGATATGCTTACCCTTCCAATGGCGAGGTTATCGAAGTAAAGACCCGAAAAATAGTTGCCCGGTTGCAGGACGAATTCAACGACAACGTCGGCAGTGAAAAGATGGTTGAGGTGGATTTCGTAGATGGTAAACCTGTGAAAGCCGGCGACCAATTCGGCCTGGGCAGGGTTCGCTAGACACCGCTGAATATCGAAAATCCCCCGTCAACACAGATCATTGCCCCTGTTACGAAGGCTGAAGCATCGCTTAAAAGCCATATCAGTGCCCCTATTAATTCATCCGGGTGCCCGAAGCGTTTGAATGGCGTATTGCGTATCACCGATTCGCCGCGCGGAGTATAGCCGCCTTCAGGCTTAGTAAGCAGATTGCGGTTCTGTTCGGTGAGGAAAAAGCCCGGCGCAATGGCATTCATGCGTATTCTGTCGCCATAGCGATTGGCCAGTTCCACGGCGAACCATTGGTTGTAACAGTCCATAGCCGCTTTACCCATGTTATAGCCGATAACCTTGGTAACCGCTCGCTTGGAGTTCATGGACGAGATGTTGACGATACTCCCCTTCCCTGTTTTGGCTATCTCTTCGCCGAATACCTGGGTGGGTAATATTGTTCCCCAAAGGTTCAGTTCCATTACCTTTTTCATCCCGTCAAGGTTCATTTTGAATATGTCATCATCCGGCTGCAGAACGCCCTCTGGCATATTGCCGCCCGCGCCGTTAACCAGGCCGTCGATCCTCCCAAAAGCTTTGATCATTTGCGCTTTGGCAGCGATCAACTGTTCTTTATCAAGTGCATCGGCTATAAGCGCAAGAGCCTGGCCCCCCTTTTTATTGATCCCGTCAGCCCTTTCTTTAGCTATCTTCTCATTCCGGCCCAAAATGCCGACAATGCCGCCCGCGTCAACAATACCGTTCACAAACGATTGCCCCAGTATGCCGGTGCCGCCGGTAACCACAATTACCTTATTTTTTAACGAGAATGTGTTTTCCATAGGTTTTTATTTAAGATCAGGTATCGCGATGATATCCATATCGGTGTAGTCCAGATTTTCGCCCGCCATGCCCCATATAAAACCATAGCTGGCTGTTCCGCTGCCTGAATGGATGCTCCATGGGGGCGACACGACCGCTTCGTATTTCTTCACGGTGATGTGCCGGGTCTCTCCTCCCTGTCCCATCAGGTGAAGCACTTTTTGGCCTTCAGGCAGGTCGAAATAAAAATATGCTTCCATGCGCCTGTCGTGCGTATGCGCGGGCATGGTGTTCCATACGCTCCCTTCCTGCAAAATGGTCAGCCCCATCACCAGCTGGCAGCTTTTTATCCCGTCAAGGTGAATGTATTTGTTTATTGTACGCCTGTTGGCGGTAGCGGTATCACCAGTATGGACCCGGGCCGCTTCGGCGTTAGTCATCAGCACAGTGGGATATACTGCATGTGCGGGAGCTGAAAGAATATAAAAAACTGCCGGTTTTTCCGGGTTTTTGCTCGTAAAAACGACGCTTTTGGTGCCCTTTCCTATATACAGGCAGTCCAATTTCTTAAGGTAGTATGTTTTTCCGTCAGCATTTACTTCACCATCACCCGCGACATTGATGATCCCCGTTTCCCGTCGTTCAAGAAAATAACCGGCGCGCAGGTTTGTGTAATTCTCTAATTCCGGCCTTTGAGTTATAGGGTTTGCGCAGCCAATGATCATTCTGTCATAGTGCGTATAAACGCAATTGATCCGGTCGGGCTGTACCAGGTTTTCAAGCAAAAACCTGTCCCTGATTTGTGAAGTCTGGTAGGTTTTAAAGTCTTCCGGGTGAACACTGTGCAATATTTTCAAGGCTATTGTATGTTGTACACAAACCTTGCAAAAGATTAAATATTTACCAAACAATAATTTTTATTTTTCAAGTCATAGCTTTGTTTTGCCAATTGATCGAACCAATGAAAACTTACCGTATCGTCATCGCCCTGCTTTTTTTGTCCGCCATTTCATTCGGTGCTTTTGCACAACAATGGACTGCCTCCGCAGCGAGGAAATGGGTTAAAAGCCGTGAGTGGGCCAATGGATCGAAGATCAGGCTGAGCCCTTCGGCTGATGAGCTTGAGTTTGCCAGGCAATATCATGCTAATAAAGCCTGGTGGGATAAAGCTTTTGTTTTTCTGAACGATCCGAAACTGGATACACTGAAAGCGGGAAGGTATGCTTTGGACGGCGACAACGTATTTGCAATCATAACCGACGGCCCAACCAAACCGATTGACAGCGTTCGCTGGGAATCACACGGTAATTATATCGACCTCCAGTATGTCATTCTCGGCAGGGAGCGAATTGGGAGGGCGCGAGTATCTGCTGCAACAGTAACGAGACCTTATGACGCTTCACGGGATGCGGCAAACTATTCGGTCGATGGTAAATATTACCTGGCATCGCCGGGAGAATTTTTCCTTTTTTTTCCTTCAGACGCCCATCGTCCGGGCATAAAAGCTGAAGGATACAGTACCGACCGTAAGCTGGTAATCAAGATACGCTATGCGCCGGTTAACCCGTAGTTAAAAAGTGAACCTATTTTGAAAAATTTTGGCTGAACGCGCTAA